>CAJQQO010000028.1 GCA_905480475.1 uncultured Pseudomonadales bacterium
CATCGCCTGGCGCACGCGAGCGAGGCAAGAAGCGAGCGACCGGCCTGTGCACGTGCGCGCGAGCGAAGCGAGCGACCAACCTTACCGCGACCGAAGCGAGCGGCAAGCGTGCCGTGTGCTCGCGCAGCGAGCTCCAGGAGAAGAAGCGAGGGCCACTATCACCGGCCGAAGGCCAAATTTGCGGGTGAGGGATGGGCGATAATCGCTTTTATCGGCGTACTAAAATATATCTTTTATAACTTTGCTTTTTTACAGCGAATTAAAAACTACCAGCTGATTGTTGCCATGATCGCTGTATCAACACTCTGTACTGCATTACCTTTCAATTTGGCTGATTGGATTGTCCGCTCCTCTGCAGTGATTGAAGTTTTTATCACCTTAGCGCTATCAGTTATCGCCTATAGACAAGGGCACCCGGCCATCGCCACCACTATCGGCCCGATTAAATTTACACTATTTTTTCTTATTGTATTTGCGATCTTTCAAGCCACGCAGGGTACGCTCTCGGAAAACCATATTGAGTTATGGCTAGCATCCTCAGTTATGCTGGAAGCCGCCTTGTTAAATATCATTATGCTAATTTTGCATCATGCCCGCGGACAAGCGCAGCTTTATACCTCGATCAATGCTGCTAAAAAGGCACAGCAGATCGCAACTATATCTCCGCTGCTAGGAAACACAAGACACGACTTACGCGCGTCCCTATCCGATATTATCGGTTTATCCGAACTTATTATTGAATCGCCACTAGATCAGGCGCAACGCAAACATATTCTGGATCTACAACGTTCCGGCCGTAAAGCCTTGGAGCAGATAAACCAAATATTCTCATTTCAAAGCCAAGACAAACCGCTACAAAAAAGTCAAGAGCCCTTTAAACTCAGTACGCTGCTATCCGAAAGCACACAGTATTATGGCTACCGCGCCGACGAGCTAAAAAAGGAAATCATCGCAGAGCTTTCATCTGACGCCCCGGATTATTGGACTGGCGATCACGAACAGATTCGTCAGTTGCTAATGCATATTCTTGAGCACTTTCTTGCCACTAAGCAGTACGGCGAAATTCGTATCGAGCCGGGTAATTTCTCTAACCATTCACTTGATATCGTATTTAATTTAAAAGCCAATCAAATTGATACTGAAGAGTCGCAGAATAAAAGCCACGAGATATCTGGTGCCCGCGCCATCTTAAAACGTCTAGGCGGTGAATTATCGCTCACCAGGTCAGACAAGAGCTTATCAATTTGCGCACAGATTCCTGCAACGGTTAATAATCATCGTGAACAAAATTTTCACGATATGGATTTATTAAGGAACCGTCGGATTATTATTATTGATGACAGCGAAACATCTTGTAATGTAATTGAATCCTATCTGGTTCGTTGGGATATTCTTAGCTTTAAAGCCAACAACTTTAATGATGCCTTGGCGATCATTCGGCATCAGGCGTCGATAGAGCAGCCACTTGATTTAGCACTGGTTGACTATGTTATGCCCGACGTTGACGGCATAGAAGTATCACAACGATTGCGAGCAGACCCTGAAGTACCTAGCAATCTTGCGATCATCATCATGTCCAACGCCGCATCCTTTATCGATATGGATAGCGTGAAAAACTATGGCGTAAAAAGAGTGCTAGACAAACCGGTACTCGGGCACACTCTTCAACTGGTCCTACTCGAAGAGTTTTATTTTTTAAAATCCTTGGCCCATGGTATTGCGCAGCAACACAATCTAAACGATCAAGCTGAGCATCAAGTAGCTAGTGATAACGATCATTCTGTAGGTCATTTAAGCGCCGAGGTAAAAACATATAACCCCATCAAGCTACTAATGGTTGAAGACAACCCGGTTAGCGCAAAAATTGTTGCTGTGATGCTTAAAAAGCTAGCGATTGAATACCAGCATGTACAAACCGGTGAAGCGGCTTTAAATGCCGTTGATGCCGAGGACTTTGATATTATCCTGATGGATTGCGAATTGCCCGACGAATCCGGTTTTGACACCACTCGAAAAATCCGAGCGCTTGAAAAAAATCGTCAGCAACAGGACCGACTTAACATGAACAAAAAGCCCATATCAATTATCGCCCTCACCGCCTATGATGATGTCGAAAGTCGAAAGCAAAGTTTGGCCGCCGGTATGGATGAATACCTATCAAAACCCATTAATTTAATGCAATTAGATGCCGTTATTAGTCGAAGTTATAGATCATGATATTCGCAGAGTAAAAGTCGAACATAGCGCCGAAGATAATAACGTTTTATTTAAAACCCGTTTAACGTAGCTTAAGTAATGCCAAATCCGTTTAAAAACCCCCTATCACTATTTAAAAGCCCACTGTTTCATTGCCTGTTTTTGGCGGGCATTTATGTCTCGGTGCAATGGTTTAATCAACCGCCACCTGAGGTCGCCGTTTCAACGCAAGAGATAGCAGCGTTTGAGGAGGAATTACGCAAGTCTTTTGGTGGCAATCAAAAAATTGATCGCAATAAAATTATTAGCCAGCTCGCTGAAGATAAAATTATTTATAACGAAGCGAAAAAAGCCGGCTTTGACAGGCTGGACACTGTCATCACACGACTGGCTAATGTCGCTGATTTTTTACAGCTAGTGCCCAAAGACAGCTCGCTGGAACAACGCTACCAAGCGGCCTTAGCAATGAAACTCGATGAAACAGATATTGTTGTCCGTAGGCAAATGATCACGCTATTTAAAACCGCTTTAAAAAGCAGCGCACCCACTCACACGCCATCCGAGCAAAATATTCAAAATCGCTACGATCAAAATCAAGCACAATATATTCAAGCCGCACGCTACGCCTTTAGCCATGTTTACCTGCAACAGAACAAGCAAAACGCTGGTCAAAACGATAGGCAACAGGCTGAAAAATTACGCGTGTTATTAGTCGAAAATTATATCCCTGATGCAGATAATATTAAGCCGGTGATGGACAAAGCCATTGCAAGTGGCAATGTTTTTTATGGTGGTCACTATTTTAACTTGCAAAACCAACGACAAATAGCCAGACATTTTGGTCAAAGCTTTGCAGAGAATATCGCAGAGGCTCCACTTCAACAGTGGAGCCAACCTATTGCATCGGCATTTGGTCTACATCTTATTTGGTTATCAGAATCCACGCCGGCCAAACCAAAACCACTTAGCGAAGTTCGCCTTTCTATTGAGCGCGAGCTGAGTATGCAAGCGCAAGAACAACATTATCAACAGCATTTAGATAGACTCACTAGCAAATACAAGGTGTTATTAGAAAGCGCCGATGGCGAATATAAACGCTTTGATAACGGCATTGCGCAACAGCAAGAAGGAGCGGCCCAATGAAAAACTGCCAACGCCACTTTTTTCTGTTAATACTAATCATTGCAGGCTGGCACAACTCGCTTGCGGCACATCCCTTAGCGCCGGGTTTATTAGCGCTGGTAGAAATTGAAGACAATCAATTTCAAGCCATCTGGAAGCTACCCAATAAAACCGCTGATCGCGGCAGCCTATTACCGTTTTTTCCGGATGCTTGCGAACTAGAAGACTTACAAGCACCGGTCGCAGTCGGCACGGGTCGCTCACAGAGTTTTAAACTGCACTGTACAGAACCCTTATTTGAAAGAATTATCGGTATAAAAGGTATAGGGCCCGGCAGCAGCGGTGTGTTATTACGGATTCAGTTTCTTGATGGGCAGATCGTGCATCAAATGCTAGGCAGCCAAACAAGTCAATTAATCATTCCTAGCAAGCAAAGTGTCGGCACTATATTCGCTCAATATATCTGGCTGGGTATCGAACATTTACTGCAAGGTATAGATCATGTGTTATTTGTTATTACGCTAGCCATTTTAGTAGGCTGGCGTAAACAACTGTTCTGGACAATTACACTGTTCACACTCGGCCACAGTGTCACCTTAACCTTAACCGCGCTAGGCTTTATTCAATTCCCGGTATTTTTTATTGAAGCAATGATTGCACTCTCTATTGCTTGGGCAGCAGCCGACGTTATTCGAGATAATGTTTCTGACGGAAATAACACAAGCGGTTTATTAAAAAAACGCCCATGGTTAATGTCGGGTGGTTTTGGCTTATTACACGGCATGGGTTTTGCCGGCGCGTTATCGGCAATCGGTTTACCACAGCAAGCGCTAACTTTATCGCTGGCGGCTTTTAATATCGGGATTGAAATTGGCCAGCTATTGGTTATCGCAATATTTTTTGCGCTGGTCTATGCGGTTTATAAAATCGGCTTAACCATTCCGCCTCGACTAAAAACCGCAGCCTGTTATGCCATTGGCGTTGTCGGTGCTATTTGGTTTTGGCAACGCTTATTTGGCTTGTAATTGCTATTCGAGCTATTAACTCGCGTTGACTAGCAAATAGCTATTTGCAGAGTCCGCCACCAATTAATTTATAAGGCTCACAATTATAGATTAATCGCCCTGCTTCACCATGTTGCCAATCCAATGCGGGCAGCGCATATGGCGGCGGCATACCTCCAGCGGGGGCGTCCTGTAAATCACTTAAAGCTTGAGGATAAGCCGCCCAGTCTTTTGGTGCGCGCCAGCCCGGCGGCGGCACCAATTCATTACGCAACCCGGCAACCGGATACAGTGTTCGCCAATAATGAATAGCTTCCGCCATCTTGCTTACTTGATCAGGAAACTCTTGCGCCAAATTATTATATTCATTGGGATCATCCTGAATACGAAATAAATAGTTGGTGATATCGGTACTGCTTAAACCTTGCACCATTTCCTGCACTAGCTTCCATTCATCATTAAACGCCGTCAAATTAAATCGACCCTTAATCGGCGTTTCTGAGGCAAAGAATAAATAATCATCTCGCTGTATCATTTTACCTTCAACAATCGCAGGCAACATATTTCTGCCATCTAATTCAAAAGTGGTTTCTGCTGTTATACCTGCCGCCGCCGCAAGGGTGGGAAAAACATCCATCACCGACATAATGCTTTCAGCCTTTGAACCGGCATCTATTTTTGCAGGCCAACGCATGACCGAAACAACCCGGATACCCCCTTCAAAGGTTTCGCCTTTACCACCGCGAAGCGGTACATTATCAGCCCCGCCAGTTGCATAGGCTGCACCGCCGTTATCACTAAAAAATAAAACGATAGTATTGTCGGCTATACCCTCGTCATCGAGGGTATCTAACACCTTAGCTATAGACTGATCCATGCCGTCGACTACAGCAGCATACATAGGCCTTGCGCTGGGACGAAACATCATGCGTGACATTCGTCGGGACGAATCGGTATTATAACTACGCGCAGGCAATCGATTATCTTCAAGATCGGCATATTTTTCTTGTAAATCTTCCGGCGCATCAAGTGGTGTATGCGGGGCAATAAACGGCATATACATAAAAAACGGTTTACTCGTATCACGCTCTTTAATATATCGCGCCACCTCGTCACCCAATAAAAATGATTCATAACCTTGATCATCAATAGGCTTACCGTTTAACTGAAAGTCACGGCCACCCTGATTCGCAAACGGCGGATAATAACCAACCTCGGTATGCAGGTGACCATAAAAATGTTCAAAGCCACGCTCATTAGGATGATACGTTTGCTGCGCATGACCCAGATGCCACTTACCCACCATCGCAGTTTGATAACCCGCACCTAAGAATACTTGTGGCATAAAAGTTTCTGCAGGATGAACCCCAAAGTTATGCCAAGGCATAATCACACCGTAGGCAACACCTAAACGCATTGGATCGCGACCCGTCATCAAAGCCGCACGTGTAGGGGAACAAATCGGAGTGGCATAAAACCGATCAAGCTGCACACCTTCGGCCGCTAGTCGATCAAGTGCGTGAGTATCTATATCGGTATTGCCATGAAAGCCTACATCGGACCAACCCAAATCATCTGCCACAATAACAATAATATTGGGCCTATCTTCAACACTTGCATTTGCCGCTGCCAATAAAGACATCGCTGCTAGAAAAAATAGCATCGAAAAAGTGTGCACTGCAATTTTATTGACAGAAAAATCCAATGCTTTACCTATAGGGAATATGGTCATTATAGCTACCTGTGAATTTGATTCTTATGCAATTTATAACGACAACTGATATAAACCGCTTAGCTTTTATAATATAAATATACTTATTGATGCACGCGCTGATTGCGCGTAAATATCGCTGGTCTACGCAATAATTGCAATCAGCTTAAACGAAGCGTAACCCGAATAGGCAGATAATTATTCAGTCAATAATAACTCGCCAAGCATCAAGCTTTTGCTCAAAACTTTTCGAAGCATGGGCGGGACTAGTCGATGGTAATCGGAGTGTGGATATATCCCGATCAATGAGTTGCTGACTTAAGTTAGGTAATACATGCCGCTTATACATTTGCTCGGCTTTTGCACCGTTAAAGTAAATCGCCACAATATTTTTATGGCCATCCAGAAAGCCAGTAAAGTCGTTAGGTACAATTGAGGACTCAATAATATCGGCATCGAGACTGGAGGCACGGTCACAAGCTTGCAACACATCCCACAGCGCGATATCGGCTTTTAACAAGCTCTGTAATTGTCGGGAATAACTACCAAGCTCAAACTGTAAAAGCGTGGCCATTAGTGGCCAAAACGCATTGCGCGGATGCGCATAGTATTGATTATCCATTAATGAGCGCTTGCCGGGCATACTGCCCAGGATAAGTGTGCGCACCTTGGCATGACTAACTGGCGCAAAGCTTTGAAGACTGGCCATAAGAGCTATCTAAATATTTCTATACTAAAAAAATTTGATGCTAACTAAATAGGATTATGATCGATAATATCCTTTAAGCTTTTATCACCAAAGCGCTCATCAATCATTGCCCGCATATCATCTAGCAAAAGCGCAATCGGCGGCTCGCCACGAATTTCACGCTCGCGCTGACCATCCAAACTTAACTCTCTTACCTTGCGCAACAGCTTGCCAATCATAATTTGCTCTGCAGGCAGGGCGGGATAAATATCAGACCCGCTTTCCCCAGCGCGAACAATATACTTTTGCACCTCCAAAAACTCTAACATGTCATCAACCAAATGCGGTGCAACACGTAAACGGCGACCCAGTGAATCAACATCCCAAGCGGGCATTTTCTTTTGATAGTTATAAGCAACCAAATACAGCACACTTAATGCAAGGCTTTCAGAGTTCTCGCCATTTAAATGCATGCTGTCACGGCGAATCAATATGTATTGCGGATTTTGAAAGTAAAACGAAACACTAGCGCCGACCAGCAATACCAACCAGCCAACGTACATCCATACCATTAAAATAATAACCGAGGCAAAGGCCGAATATATCGCAATACTACTAGCAGAATTGGCGATAAAGGTAGCCACACCCCAACCCATGATTTTCCAGATAATCGCAGTAACCAAGCCGCCCACAAACGCCGGTAGCAACTTAACCTGCGTGTTAGGCAAAAACATATAAATAAAGGCAAAACCGGTAGACATAATTAAATAGGGAATCACATCGCCGATAAGCGCCACCAAACTAGAGCCTGCGGGCAAGGCCTCAATATAGTTAATCACTACGCCAGTATTAGCCGAGGTGGTAATTGCCGCCGAAAGAAAAATCATTAAGGGGCCAACAAATATCACGCTTAGATAATCGCGAAAGCGCTGCGACATATTTCTATCACGCTTAATCTGCCAAGTGTAATTAAACGAATGTTCAATTTTATGCATCATCGAAATAACACTGTAAATCAACAAAGCAAAACCCACTGCGCCCAACACCCCCACTTTGATATTGTCGATAAAGCTCATCACATTACTAATAATATCAAAGCGCTTATCGCCC
The DNA here is from genome assembly GCA_905480475.1 of uncultured Pseudomonadales bacterium. Lineage (GTDB taxonomy): Bacteria > Pseudomonadota > Gammaproteobacteria > Pseudomonadales > UBA7434 > UBA7434. The sequence goes on from CAJQQO010000028.1 coordinate 7,832, forward strand.
AAATCTTCAAGAGCATCTAATAGCATTGGTTCCACTTCATTGTGTAAACCAAAACCTTTTAACACCGAAAAACTTAAGGCAAGCAAGGGCACGACGGCAATAACGGTGGTATAAACCAAACTCATCGCGCGCAAACTTAACTGACCATCTTTTAAATCGCGAATCACCGCATATAAAATACGTAAAGCTTTAATAACAATGCGCTGCCACATTGGTGCCACATGTAAATCCGTGCCCCACAACCAGTTTTCACCGCGCTGGACTATGCCTTGAATAATATTGGTCTCGCTCATTTCCTACCTTTTCACTCTGCTTATAAATTCGACGCTTATAGATTTAACTGGAAAATACTGGCTAGCACTTAGGAGCTATCGTCTTGGCCAAATGATGTGCCGCCTTGATTTAAATAGTCTAGCTCAGCTTGAGTGGACTTACGGTCTAATACTTTGTTGCGATGCGGAAAACGCCCGTACTTGAGAATAATATCTCGGTGCTCTACCGCGTAATCAATATAACCGGCAAACAGTCTTTGATATTGCTCGCCGTATTTTTTGGCAGCATCTTCGGCCAATTCAGTAAACAGCTCTACGCATAATTCCTGATCCGCTAATGACTCGGAATGTTCGAGTGGCAAATAAAAAAATACCCGCTGACTCAGCGTTAATTGTTTATCAAAAGCACTAGCTAAACCGGTTTTACAGATATCCACCACTAGTGCATCGCTGGCAAATGCCTTGGCGGTGCCGCGGAATATATTACGGGTAAACTGGTCAAGCAATAGGATTAACGCCAAACAGCCTGTCGGGGCGTTTCGCCAAGCCGATAATTCATCATGAGCGGCAGCCATAACACTTTGACTAAACTGCGCTTTAATTTGCTGGTCAATTGCCGCTCCGCCAGCAAACCACATTTGACCACGATCCTCAACAATATCCGCTGCGTCTTCACCAAACCAAAAATGTAGGATTGCATTAACATTCTGATTCAATGCGAGTTTATCGACCGTGTTCTCAGTCATCTCCTGCTCCGCATGACATTAGCTATTCAACAAATAAAAATTGGAGGCAAATTAAACCACAAAAATTGGCTGACTAATGCGCCACTGAACATTTTTCCCGCCTAAAGCATTGAAATATCCGACATCGTCACCATATTGGCAATGTTGGTGAGCTGGCAATCGACATCTATAACGATAAAGATTCAACAATAATTGCTTGGATTCGGCCAGTAGGTTTTGATAAAGCATCTGTTACACTTCGGCTTCAGTCATATTTTGCTGTCAAACTCATCTTGGCATAGAGGGCCTAAGCAGACCCCCCTATATTAAAGCGATATTAAAGTGCCCACATTACAGCACCCAACCACTTAAGAGATTGCCTGTGTTAAATACTGTTAACTCAAACGACTCCAGTAAGCCGAATAAAGACAGCCCTGACTTTTTTGAGCAAAATATTTTATTAATTGCGCAGCCAGAAACTCGATCGCTGTTACAAAGAATACAGCGCGGCATTGAAAAAGAGGGGCTACGTGTTAAACCATCGGGGCAGTTATCGCTAACACCGCACCCGGCTGCCTTAGGCTCCGCTTTAAGTAATACTTGGCTAACGACTGACTTTAGTGAGTCGCTGCTAGAATTTATCACCCCAGTATTTGAGTCGGTCGACGAAGCGATGGATTACTTAAGCGATATTCATTCACTCGCCTATCAGCAACTCAAAGACGAGGTAATATGGGGCACGAGCATGCCATGCCTATTACCCGAAGATGATGCTATCCCACTGGCCCAATACGGCAGCTCCAATATTGCAACAATGAAGACCGTATATCGCCGCGGATTGGGTTTGCGCTATGGCCGGGCAATGCAAACCGTTGCCGGTATTCACTATAATTTCTCCTTACCTGAAGCATTTTGGCGTCGCGCATTTGATCATGCTCGTTGCAGCGGCTTAACCCAACATACCCATTTGCAATCGTATATTGATGAACGCTATTTTGATTTGATTCGCAATTTCCGCCGTCATTACTGGTTACTGATTTATTTATTTGGCGCCGCGCCCTGCGTTGACCAATCGTTTGTACAGAATCGCGAAAACAGTCTGGACAAGCTGGGTGAACAAGATTTATACCTAGAAAATGCTACCTCGCTGCGCATGGGTAATTTAGGCTATCAAAGCTCGGCACAGCAATCACTATTTGTTTGTTATAACACCTTAGAAAATTACATCGAAACACTAGGTGAAGCGATTACCACTCCCTACGCGGCTTATGAAGAGCTAGGAGTAAAATCCAACGGTAAGTATCAACAGCTCTCCACTGCCATGCTGCAAATCGAAAATGAATTTTATTCGCCGATCAGACCCAAGCGGGTCACCCATAGCGGCGAAACGCCACTTAAAGCCTTAACGCAACGCGGCATTGAATATATTGAAGTTCGCTGTCTGGATATCAACCCGCTACTCCCTAATGGGATTGATGCTGAAACCATTCGCTTTATTGACGCGTTCTTGCTGTATTGTCTATTTACCGACAGTAAACAATGTGACCACGAAGAATTTGATTTGATTAACAAGAATCAAGCCAGAGTAGTTAACCATGGTCGCGATCCATTACTAAAAATATTTTGCGGCAAATCGGAAGTAGCTATTAGCGATTGCGCCAATAATATCCTTAACGGTATTGAAAAAATCAGCGCACAACTGGATACCGCCCACAGCACCGATGCCTATAGCCTTAGCTTGGAATCACAATGCCTTAAAGTAAAAGATCCTGCCAACACCCCTTCTGCACAAGTATTAAAAACCATGCAGTCTAACGGCGAGTCGCATATCGAATTTTCCTTACGACAATCTAATAGTCATGCCGAGCATCATCGCAAGAGAAAGGTAGACCCTGTGCAAGAAGAAAAGCTAATGCAAATAGCGCATGACTCCATCAAAAACCAAGAAAATATAGAACAAGAAGATCAAATCAATTTTGATGAATTTCTTAAAAATTACTTTGCCCAGTAGCCTTGTACAGCTACTTGGTAAAGCCATAGAGGCTTATGGCTTTACCGAAATTGATTCGCCGCTTATCGAAAACTTTGCGCTTAGGTTTATCGATAGGGTAAAAGCATGAATTATCTTGCGCACTTTCACTTGGCAGGTGATAACGATGGTTTGATGGTCGGCGCATTACTGGGCGACTTTATCAAAGGCCCGTTAACCGCAGAGCGCACCGAAACACTAGCGGCGCATAAAGATATTGTTTTAGGCGTTAAACTGCATCGAAAAATCGATGCCTACGTTGATCACTTACCCGCACTATTAACCCTAGGCAATCAACTACCGGTTAAACTTAGGCGCTATAAAGGTATTTTATTAGATCTTTTTTGCGACTACGCATTAAGCCATTACTGGCATCAATTTGATCATCGTCCATTAGAGCAATACACTTCATCCGTACTAACGCGGCTTGAAAGATATCGCGACTGTTTTAATCCTGGCGCCGATATTTTTTTTGGTCGCATGGTGCAATACGATTTACTGAATAAATATCAACAAGCGGATATGCTTAACGGCATTATCCATAGAATTGGACAGCGACTTAATCGTGTTAATGAATTAGACGAAGCAGCTAACCATATGTGGCAGCTAGAAGAACAATGGCTGGAAAGTTTTCCAGGGATTTATCAGCAGATCGAAAAGTTTGCGCAAACCGAGCGAGCCGCGCTATTGCAGTCCGCCCGTTAGATAATTTTTGAGATTAAAGGCCTAGCTTTAACGATAAACCACAAAGCCGGTAAATAATAAGTCTTCAAGCAAATCGGGATTATCTTCTTCCGCCAGTATTTCGCTTACTTGTTTTAAGGACTCAACCCGCAATGCCTCTTTACCCGCAGCTGTACCAATACTGTCGTTAGTCTGAATTGCAAATAGGCTTAATAAGGTATCCTTGATATTCGGCATATGACGGCCAACGCTCTCTTCGCCCGGCACACCACTTACTCGTAGTGAGACTTCAACGCTCATATAACGCAAGCGACCCGGTCCACCGTAGTTAGTCACAATCGCAGGCTCAATCGCGACATAACTGGATTCAACCACTTCTTCGTCTTCATCATCTTCGGCAAGTGCCAAACGCGGTGCTAATAAACTCAGCACCAGCATGGTCAGAGTCAATAGGGATGCCGCTCTAGCCGACATGCTAACTAGGCTGTGAAATGCTTTGCTTATCACGGATTACACTCTCCTGTTATCGCAGATTTGCCATATACTGAATAAAGTCTGACACGCTTGGATAAAATCAATCAATTGGCAGTCAGTATAGTAGAAGTTAGCGATCCCTTATGTGAATCGCGTTTTAATAACATATTTACGGCCTACTAATAGCCGTAGCCGTGGAGAAAGTAATGCCCGATATCAACCAGCTCCTTTCCGCTCAATACTTGCGACTGGCAATATTTTTTAGCGTTATTGGTTTATTGGGGTTTGGCTACTACTTGCAGTATGTCGAAGGGCTTGAGCCTTGCGCACTGTGTATCACCCAGAGATTCTTTTTACTCGTCTGCGGCTTATGCGGACTGTTAGCGGCATTGCATAGGCCTGCATTGCTGGGCAGCCGCATTTATGCCTGCGTAGGCGCTCTGTTAGCTTTTGTTGGCGCTGGCTTCTCATCCAGACAACTTTACCTGCAAAGCTTACCGCCCGGCGAAGCACCCGCTTGCGGACCCAGCGTCGATTTTATTTTTGACACCTTCCCGATCTCCGAGGCTTTAAGTATTTTGCTGCGCGGCGACGGTAATTGCGCCGAAGTAACTTGGCGGTTTTTAGGTCTGAGCATTCCCGGCTGGACCTTAATCGTCTTTATTGGCTTAGCAAGTTTATGGCTGCTGCAACTTCGAGCGAACAGAACCGCTTAAATCGTCTATAAATTATTCAGGTGCTGAATTATCAAACAATAACTAGTGAGTGCTTACATTTTGTCGGCACTCTGCTAGCCTTTCAGCAATAAAATCCCCATCTATTAAAATCCTTATTTATCCTTACAATTCAACAGTATATAGGTCAATCCTAGAATTATTGTTAATTGTTGGTGAACTGATTTCTTGAGAAAGATTCATTCCTTTTCTAAGCTGAATACTATCGTGCTATTTACTGCGTAGAGCTACCCGCAACTGCCCAGAGCAATTAGCAACAGTTACTCGCTGTTAGCTAAGTGTAAAGAGACCGCACGAAATTAAAATTAAAAAGATATCAGCAACAATTAAACAACAAGCGACTGATCGGCAACACAAAAAGATCCAGCGCGAAATAAATAGCGTTTTTAACGCCACCGGTTAACGCTGGTGTAGGGGCCATTAAAAGGAAACATGTGATGTTAGAAAATTGTAAATCAGTTAAAGAACGTTGGGGCGGCGTCAGCAAAATTTTAGATGGCTGGCTGCAACAGCGACAAGAATTAATCGTCGAGTTTTGCACCGTAAGCGGTGTACACGACACATCTTCTCTCCATGCCAAAGATACCTCCGAAGGTTTGCGACACTTTTGCGAACTAATGGTCGACTATATTTCGGCCGGTCATTTCGAAGTGTATGACCATCTTATTCAAGAAGCCGAAGAATTTAACGATGGCAAAGGTCTTGAAGTTGCGCGTCGACTTTACCCCGAAGTCAGTAAAACGACTGAACAGGTGTTAGCGTTTAATGACAACTTTGATGCAGTGTTATCCACTCAAGACGACAGCCCAAGCTTAGCGCGTGAGTTGTCAAAGCTTGGCGAGACTCTAGTATCGCGTTTTGAACTCGAAGACCAGTTGATCGAAAGCTTGCACTACTCACATAGAGAATTGATCGCTAGCGCATAAGCAAGCCCGCTTTTCTCAAGTGAATTCCAGAGTAATCTGGCCCCTTATATGGTTTAGCATCGATGCCTCCCCCTCAGGGCATCGGTGCTAGAGCCATTTTCAGCTTAAAGCTAATATCTGTTTATTTTCCTGCTGCTATTTTTACTGGTAATCGCCTGAGTAGTTATCCCATTCGCTTTACACTCTCTCCACTTTGACCTTACTTTGAGCTCATACTGACTTTACGCCGTCTTGATATTACCTTTAGCAAATCATCATCATGTTCTGTGCTGGTAACCTCGGCAAATATGCGCTACCTTTTGACTGACTTATCGCTTTGATCCCGTTTGTGAAACGCCTACTCGAGTGTTGCTATGCAGCTGCAAAACAAATTCATTAATCGTTTATTATTTATTCGCTTACTGAAAAATCATTTTCCAACTCCATCGCGAAACTTACCGTCGAGACCAGCGGCTATTACTTTAGCCTTATCTTTATTGGCGCTAACATCTTGCTCAGGCGGCACCCCGCCCGAATCGAGTTTTGAATATGCCGTGCAAGGTTTGTATTCAGCCGAGCTCAGTGATGATGGCTCACGCGCGATTGTCGGCTCTATTAATCATGGCGGCAGTCTTTGGCAAGTCAGCGAAAAGGAACGGCAGTTTAATTGGAATCATAAGCAAGGCACGTACTCACAAATAATCAGCTCGGCATTTTCTCCCGACCTTGGATTTGCCATTACCGCAACACCACAAACCATGGTCTTATGGGATGCCAACAGCGGCGAGGGTATTAGCTACTGGACAGCACCTAGCGAAATTCTGGATATCAATTTATTACCCCAAGGCGAGTTAGCATTACTTGGGATGGTTGATCATAGCGCAGCGCTATTTGATGTTCGCAACGGTGGTGTGCGACAAGTGTTTTATCACGATGGCAGAGTCAATGCAGTCGCTATTGATAGTGCGCACGGCCGAGTGTTAACCGGCTCTGATGATTACTCGGCACGACTTTGGGATCTGCAAAGCGCAAAGGAATTACAACGCTGGGAACACGAAGACGAAGTTCAGCTTGTAGAGTTATCTCCTGACGGACGCGTGGCATTTACTATGGCCAAATATGATAAAGCCGCATTGTGGGACACCGAAACCGGCGCATCAAAAGGTGAGATTCCTTTGTTCTCAACCGCTATTGCGCGTGGCTTGGTATTTACTGCCGTGGCTTTTTCAGACGATGCCAATTATTTGCTGACCGGCACAAGCAATCGAATCGTTCAGTTATGGGATACCCGAAACTTAAAAGAAATCAAAAAGTGGATTATGCCTAAACGCAATGCGGTTGCTCCCACTAGCGCCGCAGTGCAAGCCCTAGCATTTGCTGGCGGTAGCAATAGCAGTGGCAACTACTACGCTATTACTTCAGATGGTTTTACTCACCGGCTAAGGTAAGCGGAAGTAAACGAAGTTAAGCGAGATTAAGTGAGATTAAGCAGAGCTAAGAAAAAGTAGCTGGCAAAAAAAACCGGCATAAACTTCAGAACATATACTCTGAGTTTATGCCGGTAGATTTTTTCAGACTAACTATTCAGCAGCAGCTTTTACTTCAGCAGCAGCATTATCCATCGCTTCTTTTATTGCAGCTTGAGCAGCATCAGCCGCGCTTGCTTCAGATTTGTTAGCGTCATGAATTGATAATAACTCAACGTCAAAAACTAACGCGGAATTAGGTTGAATCGCATTACCTGCACCGCTTTCACCATAAGCTAAAGCCGGTGGTACGAATAATTGCCATTTAGAACCAACAGGCATTAATTGAAGTGCCTCAGTCCAACCAGCAATAACGCCTTGAACCGGAAAGGTTGCTGGCTCACCACGTTGAATAGAGCTATCAAAAACCGTACCGTCAAACAATTTACCTTCATAGTGAACCGACACTGCATCCGATGCCGTAGGTATTGCGCCATCACCAGCAGTAATGATTTTGTACTGCAAACCTGACTCGGTAGTGATCACGCCATCTTTAGCTGCGTTGTCAGCTAGATTTTTTTCGGCTTCGGCAAGGTTGGCACCCATAAGCTCGTTACGTTTTTCTACTTGAGCCGCTTGAGTGGCTTGCTGCAAAGCAACTAATGCTTGCTGCATTTCTTCATCCGTCATTAACTGCTCGCCGTCCATCGCATCGTAAAATCCGGCGTTGAAATAGCTATTTTCAATTTGTACGCCTGCAGCTTCAAGGCTGCCACCCATATTTTGGCCTAGCGCATAACTTTGTTTTTGCGCATCGGTTTGCGGCACTTCACTTGCGCGAGACAAGCCGTTAGATTCTTGCTCACAACCACTCAAGATGGCTAGCGCAGCCATAATTGCAACGCCCGATTTAAACTTATTCATCTGCTTTTCCTGTCTCGTTCACATGCCCATAAATCAGCGGCAAGGTTAAATTAAAAAATAAATTGAAAAATCAAAGCCGCGTAGCCTAGCGCTTGGCAGCGCTATTGTCGAGTAACTATCAAACAAGTTGAGAAGCCAGACAACAAGCGGTTCTGGATAATGGAAATTGAGCAAATAAGTTGATGGGGCTGACTACAATTCAATCAATCTGATTGCCGGGCTAGACTCAAAAACACCTACAAAAGCCTGAAGCGAAAGAATAACCGCCGGGATTACTGCACACGCCCTTCACCTCGCGCTGTTTTAAGCTGCTCAAGCAGCTGGGGAAGATCTTTTATCACAGCGCCCGCATTGGAAAGGTCGCCCTGAGTGATGGCATCTAAATCCTCTAGGCTTGTGCCCGAGCTGGAACCATCAGCGCTTTTACCCGAGCTTTTTGCTCTTGGGAATGTTCGCTCTTCGAGTAATACCGCGCCACCAGAATTGTGACGGCTGGATTGAGGCTCTGGCGGTGCCAATCCGCTTTGTACAAAACGATTGGCGGGAATCGCCAAACCATCATCGGGCACAACAATCGGCACAATCTCATCTGCGCCTGTGGCAGCATGTGGCGTATCACTGTAGTGCAGCACACCGTTTTCATCGCGCCAAGTATAAATCTCCGCACCCGCACCCGTAGTGCCAGCTGGACCATTACCTAAGGGCGAATCACCTACCATCTCAGCCGCGTTATCAATCATATCGGATGCGCCGCCCATCGCTTGTTTAACCCAAGCAATGGCATTGTGTGGAATCCAGTCGTCCAGCGTCATTATTGGTTGGCCGTCCGGCCCCTTTATAAACATGGGTAATGCCACGCATGAAATCAATAATAAAAACAGCAGCTTAAAACCGAGCATTTTCATAAATCTGCACCCAAACGATCAATTAAGTTCTAATTTTAGACAAAAATTGAAGATCGTGTATTCACAATTAACGACTGCCTGTTTTCATCGTTAACAAAGCAGGAATAGATCTGAAGCCTAGCGACATTTCAAAGCAGAAAAAACTGACCGTTATCAAAAATACTGGCCAAAGATCCGTATGGCCGAATCACACTTTGTCTCGCTAACGGCGCTCAGATAACTGCGAATATTTTTTTCAACTGCGCGTTTAGTCTGCTGATTTGCTTCGCCTGTAAGTCCATCACCGGCACAAGTATTGATAAGCCACCCCTTACTCTCAATCAACTGACTCAAACGCGTTAATGTTAGCTGCTCGCCATCAAGCTCTAATTGTTTTACTTGCTGATAAAAAATATCAGCTTGTAAGGTCTGCGCATCACTCTCAAATCCCTCTTTTAATCGTTTTGCACGACGTCTTAATGTGCGTAGCGGAACTACCATCTGCGCCTGCCAATCAGCAGTGTTAGCAATTAATAATTTGAGTTGCGCCGAGCTTAGAATATTACCGTGTTTAGCCAGCCATAATACCGCTAGCAAGACACACACATCGATGCCATCATTATCCTGCAAATCAAGACAGCATTCTTTCACCTCAGCTTGCTGATAAAATCCTATAGCGAAATCCCACAAGGTCAACATAGTCAAACCAGATCCAGTACTTTATCGACCAAATTAAAAATTCCCTCTGCGGCCTGATTAATACTGCCCGCTAACATATAAGCCGGTGTGGTAACTAACTTGCGCTTATCATCGACACATATTTCATTAACGACGCATTTAATATGCTGCGCACCGGTTTCGCTAATCGCTTGCGCGGTATCGGCATCATTACCAATAGTGCACTGCACGCCCTCGCCACAAATCGCCGCAGACATTGCTGGCGCAATACAAATCAATCCAATCGGTTTATTCACCTCACGCATCGCCTTCGCGAATGTCAGTAGCTCTGCATTAACCACTAATTCGGAACCGGCTAGCGCAAAGTCCGATAAGTTTTTTGCCGCGCCAAAACCACCGGGAATAATAAGCGCATCAAAGTCATTGGCCGACGCTTGGGACAAGGCTTGAATGTCGCCGCGCACAATACGCGCCGCCTCTTCTAATACGTTGCGTGTTTGTCCTTCGGCGACCTCAGCCGTTAGATGATTAATAACATGCAGCTGCTGAATATCGGGGGCAAACACCTGCACATTCGCTTGCTTTTGCTCGAGCCGCATTAAGGTCAATACCGATTCATAAATCTCGGCGCCGTCATAAACGCCGCAACCTGACAATACCACTGCTATCTTAGCCATTTTCTCCGCTCCTATTGTCAATTTTTCGACCCGAACAATAGCATCTCTCGGGAAATGAATATCGCAACTACGACCAATCTCAACTGCTAATTTCCACTAGCTATTTCAACTACCCACTTCAACCACGACTAACAGCTGCTTTCGCTATATACTGGCGAATAAATCATAAATAATTAAACTTCTCAGGACTATTCGAGTCAATCTTTAGCATAAAAAATCTTTAACTCGAAACCCTGTTTAACAGCAAAATACAGCCGCCGCATTTGAAGGTCATAAATCCATGCTTGAACAAGTCAAAGATTATTACGGCAAAACACTCTCTAACACTACGGATTTGCAAACCGACGCCTGCTGTATGTTAGAGGAGCCGCCCGCATATATTAAAGCTATTTTGGCGAAAATCCATGACGAAGTTATGATGAAGTACTACGGCTGTGGCTTGGTAGCTCCCGAGGCTTTAAAGGGCTTGCGGATCCTAGACTTAGGTAGTGGTGCAGGACGCGATGTCTATGCGCTATCGGCGATGGTGGGAGAGCAAGGTCATATTGTCGGCGTTGATATGACCGACGAACAATTGGCCGTTGCCAATAAACATATTGATTACCATGCAAAAGCCTTTGGTTTTAATCAAGCAAACGTCTCTTTTTGTAAAGCCTATATTGAAAAGCTCGACGAGCTGGGCTTTGAAGACAATAGTTTCGATATTATTGTTTCCAATTGCGTTATCAATTTATCGGAAGATAAAAACGCCGTATTGGAACAAGCCTACCGGCTATTAAAACCCGGCGGGGAAATGTATTTCTCGGATGTCTATAGCGATCGCCGCATTCCTGAAGCCTTAGTTAAAAACGAATTACTTTATGGCGAATGCCTGAGCGGCGCATTGTACTGGAATGACTTTATCAGCTTGGCAAAAAAGAATGGCTTTCTCGATCCTCGCTTAGTTAACGATAGACCCTTAGGTATTGAAAATGCCGAAATTCAAAGCTTAGTCGGCCATATCAAATTTTTCTCAGCCACCTATCGTTTATTTAAAATCGATACGCTTGAACCCGCCTGCGAAGACTATGGCCAAGCCGTTATTTATAAAGGTAGCATAGAGCATCAAGCCGAATACTTTGCCTTAGACAGTCATCATATTATTTATACCGGTAAGGTTTTCCCGGTGTGTGGTAATACTTGGCGGATGTTAAACGAGACGCGGTTCAAACCGCATTTTGAATTTATAGGTAACTGGGATAAACATTTTGGTATTTTTGAAAACTGCGGAACACCGATGCCATTTGCCAATAATCTCAGCAGAATAGACACTGCCTGCTGTTAAATAACAGCTGTCTATTAAAAACAAGTAGTTACTAGAAAATGCGCCGATATACAGCTATATAAGGGCAGTATTTTTTATTTCAAGGTCTATATAGAATAAAGATTATTAAATTTTTATTCTGCAAAAAAAATCATTGAAAAGCCAAATCGTGACCCCACATTTACTTTCATGGCAGGCGAACAATTTTGTTACCGCCTTAATGCCAACAAACTATTTTAATCAGACATTAAGTCTTATTATTTTACCGGAGTCACATTATGCAATTTTTAACAACTAGCAATCCTTTCCGTTACAAGTCTAATGCCGCGCAAATCAATAACGTATTGGCGCGCATACAAAACGATTGGCAGCGAGAAACACCTAAAGCTCACGCCAATAATTTCCGCACACCACCTGTTGATATATTGGAATTTGACGACGCATACAGCTTGGAAGTCGAATTGCCGGGCGTGGACAAAGAAGCCATTAATATTACCGTTGAAGACGGTGTATTAACTATCGCTGCCGGTGTCGATGTAAGTGTAGGTGCCGATGCCGAAAAAACTGAAGATAGCGTAGCGAGTGAAACCGAAGGTCAAACACTTCGACGCGAGCGCTACCAAGGAAAAGTGACCCGTCAATTCAGCCTAGGTGAACATGTCGACGAAAATACCATTGAGGCCAACCTGGAAAACGGTGTGCTAAAAATCCGCATTGCCAAACTGGCAGAAGCCGAACCCAAAGCTAGACAAATTGAAGTTAAATGATAAACCGCCAGCAATGCTGCAAAAGTCGATCAGGCGATTCGCTTTTGCAGCATTGATTCCGCACTTACGCTTAATATTGCACGGCTAACAGTAGACGGCTAATAGTGTTAATATCGCTTTCAAATTCCATCTGCGATTGCACATTATTATGACTGAAAAATCTTCCGACAACTCTGATAGCACTTCCGACGCTATTGTGGAGCTACAAACCAAAGTCGCTTTTTTTGAGCAGCATATTAATGAGCTATCGGATGTCATGTATTCGCAGCAAAAACAACTGGATCAACTGAATATAAAATACAGCAATTTAAAAAACCACCTTGCCGCAATGGAAAATGCCGAGCAAGAAGACGCTGCCGATCCAAGCGATGAAAGACCGCCGCACTATTAAATTGCATCAATTAACTTATATCGACCGGTTAATATCGGCTAAATTGTATCGACCGAAAAGTCGATCAACCAATAGCTCTATCAAGCGCTGTTAAATTCTATCAACCGCAAAAACCGATCCACTATCAATATCCAGTGCGGGTAAAACTTTATCGGCAAATAGCTCCAAACTTGCCCAAGACAATTCTGGCGGCATACCACTCATAAGCGGATGTAATGCGATCGCGCCCATATCCCCCAAGCCTCGAGCCATACTAATACACTCCTCAGGCGTTAGAATCGAATACATGCCGGTTGCACGTAATGCATCAGCATCATTAGCTGCTTGATAAAAATCATTATTTATCCCAGCCTCTGCGGCCCAACGGCTATAACAATTGGTTTCATGCATAGCATAGGGCGCGATTTCTGCCCAAGCGCGATCCGGATCTTCTGCCACATATAAAAATAGCGGCCCCTGCTCTTTTAATAATAAAGCCGTTTTACCCAGCTTATGGCTTTCTTCGATATAAGTTAAAAAAGTTTCCGGTACTGCCGGCATGTAACCATCAGCAATTCTGGCAGCGCGTCGGGCTGCCGCATCGGAGCTACCACCTAGTATTATTTGCGGACCATTCTCCTGTACCGGTGTAGGTGTAATGCGCACATCGCGACCTTGATAGCGAAAACTATTACCTGTCCAAGCTTGACGCAAAGTTGCAATACCCTCCTCAACCATTGAGGGGCGTTTTTTTATCGATACATCAAACATCTCAAACTCGCTGGGAATATAACCCGCCGCCATCACTAAATCGACGCGCCCGTTACTGATAATATCCAACACGGCAATATCTTCCGCCAAACGCAAAGGATCGTGAAACGGCAAAATAATGACCGAAGTCACCAAACGCATCTTTTGAGTAACCGCAGCCATGGCACTTAAGGTCGTCAGTGGTGACGGGCAGTAGCCATCATCGGTGCCGTGGTGTTCGCAGACCATCACCGTGCCTATACCGTGCTGCTCGGCCCATTGGACTTGCTCCAACGCACAGGCATAAAGATCCTTATGTTTCACCGGGCTAAATGGTGCACAGCGAAAGTCATACTTTAAAAAAATACGGTTTTTCATTAAGCTCTCCTTGGAGTTATTCTATAAGCTTACAAGTTACTGTCCGCTTGGTAATGGCGCAGCAGTGATAATTCTTCATATCATCTAACATACGATAAAAGCGGCTAGACGGCTAAGTAAACCGCAGCGATACAACTTTAGTACCAGCAAGCGACATTGTGCTACCAAACAGCATTTTTTGACCAAGCAATATTGTCCGACTAATCCACATAGTGCCATCAACCAACAGATATTACATATGAACAAACTTCAATTTACCGATATACACGACCGACACTTGGGTCGCGCCATTAGAATGCAGGCCGAGCAAAACGGCGATACCACTTTTCTAATGTTTGATACCACGCGCTATAGCTATTATGAAACCAACCAGAAAGTGAATGAATTAGCGGCTGGGCTTGCTGCCAGCGGTATTGGTCGGGGTGATCGCATTGCATTTTATATGTCCAGCGCACCAGAAATCATGTTTTTGGTTTTAGCCGCCAACAAGCTTGGCGCTATTTGGATTCCGATCAATACCGACTACAAAGGTTTTTGGTTAGAAGACACCATCAACCGCAGCCGTCCAGCGCTACTGATTACCGACACCAAGCATGCCGGTAGAGTCGCCGAAGTGCATAACAAGCTTACTGTGTCGCGCATTGCAGTATTGGGCGATGAAAAACTGATTAACAACGCTATTCACTTTCAAGCGCTATACGCGAACTCTGGCGGCGAACCGGATTTAAGCGGCATGGATTACGGTGATACTTGTGCAGTGTTATGGACGTCGGGTACAACCGGTCGCTCAAAAGGTGTTATGCAAAGTCACAATGTTTGGATGAACGCGGTATATGCGGGTGATGATCTTTACAACACGCAAAAAGGCGATGTTATTTTTAATGTGCTACCAATGTATAACTCTGGCGCATGGGTAACTTCATTATTTCGCTCACTTATCTGCGGCGTTAGTCTTGCAGTGGATGATGGCTTTTCTGTCAGCAATTTCTGGGAGCGGGTTGAGTTCTATCAAGCCACGCAAATCTTTACCATCGGTGCCATGCATATATTTTTATATAACGCACTGGAATCGCCAAACGACGCCGATAATACTTTGCGTGAAATACAAGCCGTGCCAATGCCGCCGGCACTAGCCAAACCATTTAGCGATCGCTTTGGCGTTAGATTATTAGGCCAAGGTTTATCACAAAGTGAAGCCATGCTGATTATTCGTGAGGATAGCCAGCTTCGGGATAGTTGGCCGGTGGGTTGTTGCGGCAATCCAGTTAACAATATCGAAGTCATGGTAGCCGATGATGATGGTAATGCGGTTGCCAGTGGCGAGCACGGTGAGTTATGGGTAAAACCCAAAGAGCCTTTTATTATTTTTAATGGCTATCTCGATGATAAAGAAGCAACGGCTAACGCCTTTGCAGGGGACTGGTATAAAACCGGCGATCTTGTTAAGCACGACGATGATGAAAACTACTTTTTTGTTGATCGCAAAAAAGATGCCGTGCGCTATAAAGGCCGGAATATTTCAACTTTTGAAGTTGAATTAGTCGCGCGCAAACATAGCGCAATTTCCGACTGCGCAGCCTTTGGCATTCAGGCAGAAGAATTGGAATCTGAAAACGAAATTAAACTTAACGTTATTCTAAAGCCGGGTAGCGAACTTAGCGCAGTAGAACTTGCAGAATTTATTAACGAAAACGCGCCCTACTTTTTTGTACCGCGCTATATAGAGTTTATTAGTGAACTCCCTTATACACCAAACAATAAGGTGCAAAAATATAAATTGCGCGAGACCGGTCTAACCGACGCAACTTGGGACTCCAAGCAAGCGGGCTTTAAAGCGGTGCGTTAATATCTTTTATTTGCGAGATCCAATAGACTAGCATGCGACGTATATAGCGCTTAACAAAACCGCAACAATAACATCAAATACTAAGGGGGAAACAATGTTAGGTAAAATTGTCTTATGGGTTACTGGCTTAGGCTTTTTTGCTTATGGTGTCGCCTGCCTTATTGATCCGGCGTTGCCATCCGGCTATATCGGATATCATTTATCCGGCGCTGATGCTTATATTGAAGTATCCGGCATGTACGGCGGCCTACAAGCAGGCTTCGGCTTATGGTGTTTATTAGGCGCGTTAAATAGCCAATATTATCGCGCTTGCTTAATATCTATCGTATTTACTATTGGCGCATTAGCACTAGGCCGCGTTTTTGGCTTAAGCCAAGTGATGGGCGAGCCCGGCGGTTATTCTTATGGTGCGATTGTTTATGAATCAACAACCACGCTGTTAGCGTTAATTGCCTTGCGTAGTAAAACGACCTAACACTTAACTTTTCGCTAAACCCATCTTTTCAAAGACCTGAAAATAAATGTCCGGCTCCGGCCGGACACGGTAATTATCCGTTTCATCCAAGTAGGCAATATCACCTTGCTGATCAAGAATAATCACTGTCGGCATAACAATATCTGCATCGTAACCCATTGCTTCCATCCCTAATGGCAAACCACGCGGATGATCAATACCTAATATTCGCGCTGCGGCATTGTCATTATCGACACAAAAATTTACCGGCGCTGAAAAACGTTTAGCGAGCTTTTCGCTTTCTTGCTGCGGTTGCGGACTAACAAAATAAACTTCAACACCTAATGCTTGTAAACGCTGGTACTGCACGACGACCTCTTCCACTTGCGCAACACATAGCGGACACCAGTTACCTCGAAAAAATATAATTAAACTAGGCTTACTCAAATCAGAGGACCAAAGTAATTCGCCACTAGTTTGGCCAAGTGAAAACGCCGGCAATTTACTACCAATCGATAACAAGCCGGTTTTACGACCAAAAGATGAATACCAAAATAAATACAGCGCCAAACCAATGCCAGCAATACCAGCCGCATAAAAAGTCGCCAGCGGCACACTGCTTATATAAAACAAACTAATCAACGCACAAAGTAATACTATCGCACTGGCGGCATTAAGATTTTCACTGGTGCGCGCCACACCCCCGCGGCCGATATAAATAAAGAATATATAACACACTGTGCCGGTAGCGATTGTCGATGCCAACCACGGTATCGTCGTGCCCTGACCAAAACTAAAAATCAGTTGGTACGCACCAAAAACAGTACCAATTGTCGACATAATCAATAAAGCATTAATAAAAATTGCTTTTAGCCAATTAGTCATCTCTCTTCGCCTCGATTAAAAATTAATATACATAAAAAAACAAGCTGTCAAAAATATTAAGAACGACTCCAACGGTGAAAGCGCTGAACATAGGATAATAGCTTTTCTGGCTTACGGGCTTTTTTCCATTCGCCGGCAGCAAACTTATTGGCCTCACCTAAGGTAGGATAAATATGAATCGTACCTAATATATCGTTTAAGCGCCCGCCACGTTTCATGGTGGCAATAAACTCATTAATTAATTCACCAGCGTGATAACCCACAATCGTTGCACCTAAAATTCTATCTTTACCCTTAGGTGTAATCACTTTTACAAAACCACTTGCCTCGCCATCGGCAATCGCTCTATCCAAATCATCCAAGCTGTATTTAGTCACCTCAAACGCAATACCCAACTGCTCAGCCTCTCGCTCACTTAGCCCAACACGCGCCACCTCAGGGTCAGTAAATGTCGCCCATGGAATAATCGAGTAATCGACCTTAAAGGATTTAAAGCGGCAAAATAAGGCATTAACCGCCGCATACCAAGCTTGATGTGACGCCACATGCGTAAACTGATAAGGGCCAGCAACATCGCCGACCGCATAAATATTAGGAAACGTAGTTCGCAAATAATCATCCACCGCTACTGTACCGTCATCGGCTAATGCAATACCCAAATTTTCTAAGCCTATCGATTCGGTATTAGCACGACGACCGGTTGCCACTAACAAATGCGTAAAGCGATAACGCCGCTTAACACCGACGTTATCTGCCAAGATCTCATAAGCACCATCATCTTGGGTAATTTCAATGGGATTGTGATCTAGCGCAACTTCCATACCTTCTTTGCGAAACCGCTCAAGCACTTGCTCACTTACATCAAAATCTTCCTTAGGTAAAACATGCTTACCGCGAGACAGTAAAGTGACCTGACTACCCAAACGATGAAATGCCTGCGCTAACTCGCAACCAATTGGACCCGCACCAATCACTAATAAATGCGCGGGCTGTGCGTGCAAATTCCAAATGGTATCGGAGGTATAGTAATTAATTAAATCGATACCTTTGATCATCGGCACGGATGGTCTGCCGCCAGTAGCAATAATAATATTTTTTGTGCTTAATATTCTGTCGCCAACTTGCACCTCGTAAGGACTTATAATTTTGGCTTCACCGGTAACACAGTTAACACCCAACTCGGTGTAACGCTCTATAGAATCGTGTGGCTCAATAGTTTTAATCGCTTGCTGAACCCTATCCATTACTGCGCCAAAATCGACTCTTGCCGATGCATCCTTAATACCAAACTCATCTGCCCTATCAATATAATGAGCAATTTTAGCCGAACGCAATAAGGCTTTACTGGGTACACAGCCGGTATTTAAACAGTCGCCACCCATTTGATGTTTTTCAATTAAGGTCACATCGGCCTTAACTATGGCAGCAATATAAGCCGAGACTAAACCGCCAGAACCTGCACCAATAACCACAAGATTATGATCAAAGCTCGCTGGCTTTTTAAAGGGCTGATATAAACGTCGACGCTGTAATAGTGCTAGCAACTGCTTGGCGATTAACGGAAAGATACCCAGTAAAACAAAAGCGGTAATTAAACCCGGTGATAAAATACCTTGATCCACATCTATTTTGGCCAGCTCGGTACCGGCATTAATATAAACAGCGGTTCCGGCTAGCATACCTAGCTGACTTACCCAGTAAAACGTCCAGCTCTTAATAGACGACAAACCCATTGCCAAATTAATTAGCGCCGGCGGGAATACTGGCACCAGGCGCAAGGTTAATAAATAAAACGCACCATCTTTTTTAATACCACGATTAATTGCATCAAGCCGACCCGCGAATTTTTTGTTAACCCAATCACGGGCAAGAAAACGCGCGGCCAGAAATGCCAATAAGGAACCCAAACTACTGGCAAACGATACCAGCAGCACACCCCACCAAAAACCAAACAAGGCGCCACCAGCCAGTGTCAGAATCGCGCCAGCAGGCAAAGCAAAGGCAAAAACAATCACGTACACCAAAAAGTAAATCGCCGCACTCAACCAAAAGTGATTAGCTTGATAAGCGTCGATGGATTCTCGCTGCTGATTAAAAAACTCCAAGGAAAAATATTGGCCAATATCAAAATAGAAAAATACCGCTACAACAAGCAGAATCGTTAGGAATAGAATAACTTTTAGTCTTTGAGGGTTAGTCATACCCGCGTGGTGCTCCTGATCGAAGGTGATTTTTGATTGATAGTCTGGCCTGCTTAAGCTACTGGGAGATTAACATTATTACAGACTAGCGCTAGCGGCGGCGATGCTTGGAATCAATTCACTAGACTAAGTTCAAACTCCGCTATAAACAAATAAGTTTGCGATTAGTGAGCTGCCCCGCCTTGTAATTAACGGCTTTGACCCAATCTACTCTGCGCTACCTCGCTATTTTGAGACCAAATCGGCTTGCCTATGGCTCAATATCGACGGCCAGCATGTTCATCAGCCTATCACGATGGTACGATAAGCAATCACAGTAAACAGGCAGTTGTTAGCCGCGCTCTATCGTTATCTATGAAAGAGATAGTCAGCCTACAATTAGCCAATAACATCAAACTATCTGTAAGCATGGCGCTGGCGGATAACGGAGAAGAAAATATGAGTAATGCCATTGTCCACGTCACCGACGCTTCATTTGAAGAGGAAGTCATAAATTCGGACATTCCAGTGCTAGTCGACTACTGGGCAGAATGGTGCGGTCCCTGCAAAATGATTGCCCCCGTACTAGAAGAAGTTGCGGCCAATTACGAAGGCAAAATCAAGATTTGTAAGGTTGATGTTGACGCCAATAAAGAAGCTGCTCAAAAATACGGCATCCGTGGTATCCCAACACTCATGGTCTTTAAAGGCGGTAATGCCCATGCCACCAAGGTTGGCGCATTATCAAAAACGCAATTAGAAGAATTTGTCGATAACTCGCTATAAACCTGTCTATAGTTAAGCTCGGCGCGCCAATATCTAATAAATCCTTGATTTAGAACAGATAAAAGCGCGCTACGGCTAACGCTAATTAAGTTACACTCCGTTAAGCTTGCAGCGAAGTTTTATGCTGGGTTTGTTCTTAGAATATTTGACCAAGCTGAAAAGCAACTACTCTGCTTAGACAACAGCTGCATACCCGCGCTAATATTTATTCGCCAATACACCGCTGTAATAACGCCTTGATAAAAAACCAAAGCCACGTCAAAGCCACTGGCTATGGGCGCATCAGGGTAGTTAGTGCAAATATCATTGCTACTGTATCGACACCCGTAAGACGCAGCCCGAATCACTGGACAAAAATTAGCGCAATTTAGGCTAGACGGGTTATAAATTCGATGCTAGAGTTGCTACATAACTATATATATTATCTGAACCACCCTTATTACGGCCTGAACACAATCTTTTTGAACTACCTTTTTATTAATCTGGATTTGCTATCTCAATGAGTTAGCCAAAGAAAGCTGAGTATATAGAAGCTAATTTTCAAACTAGCCTCTACCAAAAGCATTAGCCGCCCTACCAGCCCCCTTTGAAAATCAACTAATACACCTGAGCTAAGTTCAAAACCGCATACGACGTATATCAAGACAAATCAAAAAAACCAATTTAATATTCAGAGCAATACCTAATCAAACAACTAATCCAATTCGCCAAGCGGGCTTAAGCCTGCATCGATGAAATCCTTCTTCTCACAATGAACAAACCTGTCGCAACTATGAATTTAACTGATCTCAAAGCCAAACCTATCTCCGAACTCGTCAAAATTGCAGAAAGCATGGGCCTCGACAACGTCGCCCGATCACGCAAGCAAGACATTATATTTTCGATCTTAAAACGCCATGCAAAAGGCGGCGAAGATATATACGGCGACGGCGTACTTGAAATACTGCAAGACGGATTTGGTTTTCTACGATCAGGCGACTGCTCTTATTTAGCAGGCCCAGATGATATTTATGTCTCACCAAGCCAGATTCGACGCTTTAACTTGCGTACTGGCGACACTGTTGCCGGCAAGATTAGGCCCCCAAAAGATGGCGAACGTTACTTCGCACTTTTAAAAGTTAACGAAATAAATTTTGACAAGCCAGACAACTCCAAACAAAAAATCCTCTTTGAAAACCTTACCCCGCTATTCCCCAACAAACGCTTGGTACTTGAGTCGGGCAACGGTAGTACTGAAGATTTATCCGGAAGAATTATTGATTTAAGCGCGCCGATTGGTAAAGGCCAACGTGGCTTGATTGTCTCTCCACCTAAAGCCGGTAAAACCTTAATACTGCAGAATATGGCGCAAGCGATTATTCGCAACAATCCCGAATGCTATGTCATCGTCTTATTGATTGATGAGCGCCCAGAAGAAGTAACCGAAATGATTCGTTCGGTTCGCGCCGCTGAAGTTATTGCCAGTACCTTTGATGAGCCACCCGCCCGTCACGTACAAGTTGCCGAAATGGTTATCGAAAAAGCCAAACGACTCACCGAGCACAAACGTGATGTTGTTATTCTACTTGACTCTATTACCCGCTTAGCCCGCGCGTACAACACGATTGTACCTAGCTCCGGTAAAGTATTAACCGGTGGTGTTGATGCCCACGCACTTGAGCGCCCAAAACGCTTTTTTGGTGCCGCGCGTAATATCGAAGAAGGCGGCAGCTTAACCATTATCGCCACTGCATTGATCGATACCGGTTCCAAAATGGACGAGGTTATTTACGAAGAATTTAAAGGCACCGGTAATATGGAGCTGCATCTGGATCGCAAGATTGCAGAAAAACGTGTTTACCCTGCCATTAATATTCGTCGTTCTGGCACGCGTCGCGAAGAAATCTTAACCAAAGAAGAAGAACTCCAACATATGTGGATACTGCGTAAGCTTCTGCATTCGATGGAAGACACACAGGCAGTAGAGTTCCTGATCGACAAGCTCAAGGACACCAAAACCAATAACGAATTCTTCTCCTCTATGAAGCGCCAAAAAACCGGTAAAATCGCTTAAGTTCTCATCTGCAAACAGCTTTTGGCTAAACACGCCTTATTAAGCGATTGTCTGCCGCCTAGTTAACTTTATAATTTGGCGGCATTCACAAAACACCCACAAACCGCCCGGCTGCGCTTATAATAGTTTGCTGATTTTTTCCAGCAAACCTATTGCTATAAAAATCTATTTTTATAGCGAATCTGTTTTATAGCGAATCTGTTTTATAGCGAACCTAAGCATGAGCCTGCAATTTACCGACCTGCGCGAATTTATCGCCTATCTTGAAGCCAACGGCGAGTTAGTCCGTGTCTCCCAAGCTATCGACCCCAATCTGGAAATGACAGAGATCTGTGATCGCAGCTTAAAAAAGCGTGGCCCGGCAATTTTATTTGAAAATCCGCTGGGTCATAGCATGCCGGTATTAGGTAACTTATTCGGCACCGAGCAACGTATTGCTTTAGCGATGGGACAAACCGAAGTATCGGCGCTACGCGAAATAGGTAAACTGTTAGCTTTTCTAAAAGAACCTGAGCCACCAAAAGGCCTAAAAGATATCTGGCAAAAAGCGCCGATCTTTAAACAGGTTCTCAATATGAACCCTAAGCAAATTAGCAAAGCGCCCTGCCAAAAAAATAAGTTTTTGGGCGACGATGTTGATCTTGCCATGTTGCCGGTACAAACTTGCTGGCCGGGCGACGCTGGGCCATTAATTACTTGGCCGCTGGTGATTACCAAGGGGCCGAATAAAGAACGCCAAAACCTCGGTATATATCGTATGCAGGTGATTGGCAAAAACAAATTAATTATGCGCTGGTTATCCCACCGTGGTGGCGCGCTGGACTTTAGAGAGTGGCAGCAACAAAATCCCGGCGAACCATTTCCCGTTGCGATTGCACTGGGCGCAGATCCCGCAACCACATTAGGTGCAGTGACTCCGGTGCCGGATAACTTATCCGAATATGCTTTTGCCGGATTGTTACGTGGCGCTAAAACGGAAGTGACCCAGTGTTTAAATTCTGATTTACAAATTCCCGCACATTCAGAAATTATTCTTGAAGGTGTTATTTATCCGGATGAAATGGCCGACGAAGGCCCTTTTGGTGACCATACGGGTTACTACAACGAGGTTGATCGCTTTCCGGTATTCACCGTTACAGCAATAACACATAGAGACAAGCCGATTTATCACAGCACTTATACCGGCAGACCGCCTGATGAACCAGCCATGTTGGGATTGGCACTTAACGAAGTATTTGTGCCCTTGCTACAAAAAACCTTTCCGGAAATTGTTGATTTTTATTTGCCGCCCGAAGGTTGTTCGTATCGCTTAGCGGTAGTCACCATCAAAAAACAATATCCCGGTCATGCCAAGCGGGTGATGATGGGTGTATGGTCTTTTCTGCGGCAATTTATGTATACCAAATTTGTTGTTGTCACTGACGACGATATTGACGCGCGCAATTGGGAAGATGTTATTTGGGTGATGACAACACGTATGGATCCGGGTCGCGATACGGTTATTGTAGAAAATACGCCCATTGATTATTTGGACTTTGCCTCTCCGGTTTCGGGCCTAGGATCAAAAATGGGTTTTGATGCCACTAATAAATGGCCGGGCGAAACCGATCGTGAATGGGGTACGCCCATTGAAATGAAAAAAGATGTCGTTGAAAAAATTGATAGCTTATGGGAATCATTAGGAATCGACGAACTGACAAGCAAGCAGGATTAATGTCTGCTTGCACGTTTCAGGCTGCGCATTTGTTATTCCGTCGAATTTATTTTCAAACTCAAAAAAATCGACCGCTATGAATTATCAGCAACAATATCAGCAGTCACTACAAAATCCGCAAGCCTTTTGGCAACAACAAGCGCAAGCCTTGGCTTGGTATAAAAAGCCTAAAACCATGCTCTCCAAAGACGCCAACGGCATAGATCGTTGGTTTGCTGATGGCGAACTTAATACCTGTTACTTAGCGCTGGATTATCATATCGAGCAAGGCCGTGGTGATCAGCACGCCATTATTTACGACTCAGCCGCAAGCGGTGCTATTGAATACTATAGTTATCAGCGCTTACGCGATGAAGTCGCGCAGTTTGCTGGCGCGCTAAAAGCATTAGCTGTAAGCAAGGGTGATAGAGTTTTAATCTATTTACCTATGATTCCACAAGCCGTGATTGGCATGCTGGCCTGCGCACGACTTGGCGCGATTCACTCGGTAGTCTTTGGCGGCTTTGCCGCGCAAGAAGTCGCCGCACGTATTGACGATGCCCAGCCCGATATTATTCTTACTGCCAGTTATGGTATTGAGTTCGATAATATAATTGCCTACAAGCCTATCATTGATAAAGCTATTAAACTTGCTCAACACTCAGTTAAGCATTGTGTAGTTTTTCAGCGCGAGCAAAAACAAGTAAAACAAACCGCGGAATTTATTGAAGGCCGCGACCATAACTGGAAACAATTGCAAGCCAATTCAGAACCCGCCGACTGCGTTAGTGTTAATGCCTGCGATCCGCTTTATATCCTTTATACTTCCGGCACGACTGGCAAACCCAAAGGTGTGGTTAGAGATAATGGCGGTCATGCCGTTGCTCTGCACTACAGTATGAAAGCGATTTACGATATTAATCCCGGCGAAGTATTTTGGGCCGCCTCGGATGTGGGCTGGGTTGTTGGTCATTCCTATATTGTTTACGGCCCGCTACTTGCCGGTTGCACCAGTGTGCTTTACGAAGGCAAGCCGGTTCGCACGCCGGACGCTGGCGCATTTTGGCGCGTGTGCGAACAACATAAAGTGAAAACCATTTTTTCTGCACCCACGGCTTTTAGAGCAATTAAAAAGGAAGATGCCGAAGGTGAGTTATTTAAGCAATACGACTTAAGTCATTTAAAAAGTGCGTTCCTTGCGGGTGAACGCACCGACCCACCGACTTATCATTGGTTACAAGCATTACTGAAAAAACCGGTAGTCGATCATTGGTGGCAAACCGAAACCGGCTGGGCCATTGCAGCGAATATGATGGGTATCGAAGCGCTGCCGTGCAAAGCCGGTTCTGCATCGCTGCCGGTAACGGGCTTTGATATTCAGGTACTTGATAGTAACGGTAAATCGCTGCCCGCCAATCAAGCGGGAGAGATTGTTGTTAAGCTGCCACTACCGCCGGGATCCTTTCCTACTTTGTGGAATAATTTTGAAGGCTATCAGCAAAACTATATGGCTGATTATCCCGGCTATTATTTAACGGGCGATGGCGGTTATATCGATGACGACGGTTATGTATTTGTAATGGGCCGAACCGATGATGTGATTAATGTTGCCGGGCATCGTTTCTCAACCGGCGAGATGGAAGAAATTATCGCCTCGCATCAATCAGTTGCTGAATGCGCGGTGATTGGCATTCAAGATGAGCTGCGTGGGCATATCCCATTGGGGCTGATTATTCTTAAAGACGGCATAAGCTCTAACGCTATTGATAAGGTTCCTGAACAGATTATTGCCTTGGCACGAGAGAAGATTGGCGCGGTTGCATATTTGCGTCATGTGCTAATCGTTAAACGCTTACCCAAAACGCGGTCGGGAAAAATCTTACGTAAAGTGCTTAGGAAAATCGCCGATGGTGAGAACTTTCAAACGCCTTCGACTATTGATGATCCAGCATCTTTAGATGAAATTAAAGCCTTGTTTATAGCGAACGCGATTGGGACGACAGTCAATAGCTAAGGTATTTAGAGCATATTGATATAGCTCCTTAATACACATTTTAAATAGACTACTTAAACACTTCAAAAACATAATCTCTAGAGTTATAAATCGATATCATGAAGAAAAAAACATTGTCTTTGAAGTTAAAAAGAAATAAAGACGCTAAACAAAAAGATGAGTCCGTCAAA
Organism: uncultured Pseudomonadales bacterium; assembly: GCA_905480475.1. GTDB lineage: Bacteria > Pseudomonadota > Gammaproteobacteria > Pseudomonadales > UBA7434 > UBA7434. The sequence goes on from CAJQQO010000028.1 coordinate 33,933, forward strand.
GATGTCTCTAATGACGACCCCCAAAAACAGTTTTTAAATGGCGTAGCCATTAATCCGTCTCAGTGCATTCAGCTGGAATTAGGTTCTCAGCAATTTACTACACGAGCGATGGATTTATTCACCCCAATCGGAATGGGACAACGAGGTTTGATTGTCGCTCCGCCGGGCTGCGGGAAAACCACCATTTTAAAACATATTTGTCAGGCGGTTGGCGAGGCTTATCCAGAGATAAAGCTTTATGCCTTACTTATTGATGAGCGGCCGGAAGAAGTGACTGATTTTAAACGCAGCGTACCGGCGCAAGTACACGCCTCATCCTCGGATGAAAGCTATGAGCAACACGTCCGTGTCGCCAATGATCTTCTTAGTACCGCGCTTGAGGAGGCTGGTGAAGGTCACGATGTAATGATTGTTATTGATTCTCTAACAAGGCTCTCACGAGTACACAATGCTGAGCGAAAGAGCGGCGGCCGTACCATGTCGGGCGGGCTTGATACTAGAGCCATGGAAATACCACGAAAAATGTTTGGCGCCGCTAGAAAGATTGAGAATGCCGGGTCGCTTACTATTCTAGCGACCATACTCGTTGATACCGGAAGCCGGATGGACCAGGTGATATTTGAGGAGTTCAAAGGCACCGGCAATATGGAAATCGTTTTATCACGAGAGATTGCGGATCAGCGAATCTTTCCCGCGCTGGATATTGCTAAAAGCAGCACGCGCCGTGAGGAGCTACTTCTTAATCCAAAAGATATCGAAAATATTAGGGGTTTGCGAAGGTCGCTTAGTAATCTTAAACCTGTGGAAGGCGCTAGAAAACTGCTTGAGTTTCTTGAGAAATACCCTACGAATACAGAGCTACTGAACCGTTAGTTTTTAAAGTTTTTGGAGAGTTTCAAGTGGGTTCTTTCTTTATCGCATTGTCGGCATTTATTTGCACGGGACCTTAAAATCAACATGATAATGTTCGTCGTGCCGAACCCATGAACGCTTTTTGGAAAATTGAATATTTTCTTTTAAATATTTACCATATTCTGTTTTGTATAAATTAGCTTGAAGCTTTGGATCAAATATAACTCGCCAAAGATCAAACCCTTGCTCTATAGACTCTTTGTGAAGCTCGACAATATGTGCAGCAAGTGCGACATAGTCGATTTTATAACCATCAAAACTTCCGAGGTCATCAAACTCAATATTATAACCAAATTTATTGAGTGGATTTGTTGGTAGGTGCACTGAGTTTCCATCTTCATCTACAACTGGAGTCATAAAATCGACAGACAACCCATTTTGATGCGTCTTATGTGGCTTAAACTTACCACCCTCTTTAAAACCAGTTTCGGCATATTTAAACACTTTAGTAGGTTCAGACTTTTCAAGCTTGGCGTAAGCGTTAATAACAATATCACTAACTGAAGAATGAACATATGTTCTACCCGCCAGCCTAGCCATCTTGCTATAAGCAACGAAGTTCTTTCCTCCGCCCGGAAGCTTAACGGCATTGACCAACCGCCCGTTAGACGTTGTCCCATAGCAAGTACTCTCTTTTGCATAAGACAAGGAAGAACATAAAAGCAAAAGAATAAAAATATGTTTCATATTAACTCTATCCGCTGCAACAAGGTGGATATAAACCGGAGGCATCACGCTTCAAGTTCACTGACCCCTTGAAATCTAATCCTCAGCCAAGCTCTTAAACTCATGCCTCTTCGACTCAAACCAACTTTCCATATCACCGGGATTTTTCATTAGCGCTTGCATTTCTTGCATTGCTTCTAAATGCGCAGCATCTTGCGCCTTATGCATTTCCATACCATGCTGCTTACTTAACTCAGCCATTTCATCAAAAGTATTGGCGCTAAATTCTTTATCACATGCACCACCGAGTTGCTTACAATTCATAGTTTTCATTGTGAACACCTTTGCAAAAAAATATTCGATTTCATTACTACTATAAGAAATAAAAGAAACTCCAGTTAAGCAAACATATTATCAAATGCACGCTTAACTTCGCCATGCGCATCTTCTGACAAAAACGTACCGTGCGCACTTAATAGTTGATCGAAGTCCAACTGCATCAGCCGTTCAAATTCAGATTTCATACCATCGCGGTCTGTGACTAATAACTTCATCCACATTGGACCGATTAAGGTTTTACGGGGAAAACCAATCAAAGGCATTAATAAGCGGCTTAACCAATTAGTGTGAGGCGTATGCGGCGCAGTGGCATAACTTTGAATAGCATCGCAAGTTAAAAGAATACCCGGTGCGCGATCAAGTAAAATCGCACCTTCAGTTTCTTTCATATAGTTAAACGCAAAGAGTTTTGCATTGGCAAATGGTAGTGGCCCATCTTCAGATAAGGTATGAGTAATCGCTGGTGAGGTATAGGTCTGACCGCCTTCAAAGGACCAGAAATCCGCTTTGTAGCGATCGATATAGAATGGATCATCCATTCCATGCATTGGACCAAGCCTTAGCACATGGGCAACCTCACCAAGTGATTCCAAACTGGCCAAGCCCGCTTCATCCATTCGCACTGGATTAATTAATGTCAGCTTGCCATTCTCACGCACAACCGCCATATTTCTAGTAAAGCGCACCATTGCGCTGGGCTTCACACAGCCATAAACAACAAATAAATCATCGGCTATTTGTTTAGGTAAATCATGAGGCAAGCTATCAGGATAAGACATTGCTGGATTCCTATTTTTTACACGGCTGTGAGAGATAAAGCGAACAGGCTAATTATTTTGTTTTATCCAAGTAATTGTATCTTCCCATAAACTTGAACGAAACTTGACTTTAAAGAAACCGGAGTGACCTATATTACTGATATTCAAATCATTTGGGTCAATTATTTTCTCGGTAATTGTCGCCGAATAAAACTCACTGAGCAATTTTTTAATATTAATCTCTGGTGCAAGCTTGTCATCCTTAAAACCCAAAGATAGCAATGGCTGAATCAGCGCCGAATAATGATTGATAGGCAGCCTAAATGTTTTATCAAATAAATAACCCGGCTTTAACATCCATGTCGCCCACTGCTTTGCAACTTTGGTGGGGATTTTAATATTACCCAAACCCAAAATTTGGGTTGGAAACTCATCGCGCCCCAAAGAAACGATGGGGAATATCACTCGCGGCGCTAACAGCATTTTTATATTCTCGGGAAAAATCCAACGCTTCCAGTACGGACATGACGAGGCAACAAACACCATGCTATTAAGTACACTTGATGACGGAGCCAAACCTATTAATTGCCCGCCTACACTATGGCCAATAAAATGAATGGGGAGACTCTCTGAGTCCTTAGTATCAACGTTTTTAGCAAATTGAATAACCGCTTCGATATCCTGCACACCCCAATCCTCAAGCTTTACATCAAAGGGATTTGTCATGGCCAAAGAATCCTCAGTGCCTCTATAGCTAAATGTAATGCAGTGATAATTTTTTTCATTTAGGAATTTTGCAAAATCACTATAGAACTTTTTTGGTATACCAACAGCCCCACCGATAATAACAGTACCTTCAGCCCTATCAGCTTGATAAAGCGACAAGGCAATAGGATACCCATCGGCACAATAAATTTTTTGTGGGCTAATCATTAGTGCTAAATTTCATGTTGTATAACTTGGTTAATTGTTGCTTGTGGTTGTTTTATTGCTGAGATTTTTAGCGATCACGTATTAATGGCCAAAGCAATTGATGCTTAGCACTAACCGGCTCTACATTTTCTACACCTACCGACTCAGGATAACGCCGGGTAATCTTTGCCGTACCAAATAACACATCCCAGAGAAATAATAGATTGCCATAGTTACCCTTATAATTAGTAACCCCATCATCCTTATACTGACCGTGATGTGCGGAGTGTGTTGCCGGTGTAGAGATGGTTCGCTCAAGAACCCACATGAGCGGTGACAGCCATCGAATTTTATAAAGCGGCTTATCCCAGCGTACATCCGAGTGCGCACCACAAATCACTAGCAGTTTAACAACAATATAAAAAGCGTAGAACTGTCCCAAGCCAAGATAAATCAACACGCCGGAAAACCAAATCCCCGGCATTAAAAAGTAATAAAATATATTATTGCGATAAACAATGCGGATACTCATATACTCGGCGTCATGATGCGGTCGATGCAATTCATAAAGCCACTTAACTTGATGTGTTAGCCTATGCCACCAGTACTGCGTCATATCATCCAACACTAGAAACAATGCAAGCTGGGCATAGAGTGGAATAGCAATCAAACTATCTTTTGCATTAGGTGCTAACGTCGCCGCAAAAAATCCACCGCAAAGTAAAACTAGCGGCTGGGTCAGTAGCATTAATGTTGAGGTGCCAATAATCTCGACGGTCGCATCTTTGCGACGCTGACGCGGCTTATTCAATAAATTAGTAGCAAAAAATTCTGCCGCAGCGAAGACCAGAAATATAGCTAGAATTGCTAGCAATTCAATTCTCATATCATCTCATTAGTTTTAACCTTATTGCTTCGATGGCGCGTAGTTGAGTATGGAGCTATTAATCCAATCTCACACCTGCGAATCAGCTATCAAACTTCTTTCATTTATCAATACTCCAAATACCCGCACCTCGCGCGGCAATAAACAAAAAGATAAAACAATATAATGCTGCTAGCTCACCGCCGTTAAGCAACGGGAAAACGTTTTGCATACCATGCGCCATCCAATACGCTACCGCCATTGTGCCGCTGCAAATAAAAGCAGCCGGACGCGTAAACAAGCCAATCATAATTAGCGCTCCGCCAAGCAACTCAATTGCACCTGCGGCAGTCATTAACGGATTTAACGGGCCATAGGGAAAATCAGCGGGGAAATTAAATAGCTTTTGTGCGCCGTGCCAAATAAATAAAAACCCTGCCACTATTCTAAGCAGCGCGTAAGAATGCTCTTGATACTTATCTAAAAAGTTCATTGCAATATCCTCATGGTGTTCGTGATAGCAAGTACAGAAATGTTTACGAAGCCAGTGTAGCAATGTGGCTAAACATCTCAAGCGCTCATATTTATCGCCTAAGCTCCGATATATGCCACTTAAGTATTAACAAAAATTCAATGCTTCACTGTATTTGATAGGCTCGTTTGCAAGTACACTACCCTAACAGTATTCAGCCGCTATCAAATGCCAAATCTATATAACAACAACGGATACGCATGCTATGAAAACCAGCTTTGATCAATTCTGCATCAACGTCAGTGATCTTGATAAATCCATCCATTTTTACGAGACGGTGCTCGGATTTAAAATCACTCATCGCATTGAGCAGCCCGGCGGCATGAATGTCACCGAAGTTCTGTTCGAGGGCGACAACGGCTTCCGTTTACAAATTGCTCGCCACCACGACGTGCCCGGCCCCATCGATCACGGCAATGCCTTATGGAAATTTTATATTAATACCGATGATTGCAAAGGTCTTTACAAGCGCTGTATGGATGCCGGTATTGAGTCGATTTCGGAGCCCGTGCAACTGGAAGGATGGCCGGTGACCGCCGCCTTTGTTAGCGACCCTGACGGTTATCAGGTAGAGATACTCGAACATCATGCCGAAACACCTGCGAACCAGTAACACAAAAATTATTTAGTACTATAAAAATTACCGGAGCAATCCTATGCGCAAAACTTTAATCTCAGCTGACTCACATATCACCGAACCGCCTAATGTTTATGTCGATTACATCGAGAAAAAATATAGGGATCAAGCGCCGTATTTGCGACGTGATGCCGAGCGTGGCGATATGTTTATCTTGGGTGAAGAATTGCCACCCATACCAATAGGAATTATTGCTGCGGCTGGTAAAAACCCAACTGAGATTCGCTTTGAAGGCGTGCAGTTTGAAGATATGCATAAAGGGGGTTATGAACCGAATGCCAGAATTCTTGAACAAGATAGAGATGGCGTTTCTGCCGAAGTGATTTATCCAAGTGTGGGTATGATGCTTTGTAATCACCCCGACTTCGATTTAAAGCGCGCATGCTTTAAAGCATACAACACTTGGTTAACAGAATATTGTGGTGCTTTTCCCAATCGTTTATTGGGTGCAGGGCAAATTGCCATGCACGATCCAAAAGAAGCGATTAAAGATTTGGAGTTAATTAAAAAGCAAGGCTTGCGCGGCGTGATGCTTCCGGGCAATCCTGCGGTCGAAGATTATGACCAGCCGATATACGATGATTTTTTTCGCGCTGCATTAGAAATGGATATTCCTTTATCCTTTCATATACTCACAGGTAAGCAAGGTGCATTTCGCGGCTCGGCACTTAACGGTTTTATGCAAACCATACGTGGCTGCCAGGATATATTAGGCATGCTGGTTTATGGTGGTGTATTTGATCGCCATCCCGATTTGAAAGTTGTTTGCGTTGAAGCCGATGCTGGCTGGGTACCACATTATATGTATCGAATGGATCACGCGTATTTACGCCACCGCCACTGGATTACGCCGGGGCAAGAGCTTAGACAAAACCCATCGGCCTACTTTGCCGATAATATTTATGTCACCTTTCAAGATGATTGGAGTGCTTTTGGTGCAGCAAAAGCGGGCTTAATTAATACTGATCGATTAATGTGGGCTAACGATTTTCCACATTCAGATTCAACGTGGCCATGGTCTCAGGCTTTACTCGCCAAACATACAAAAGGTATGGAAACCGAAATGCTCGATAATATTTTATATAAAAATGTTGCCGACCTATACAACATTGATTTAAACACAATCGAAAAAGACAAAGCGCTATTAGACCCCAGCGATACCGTTGGCTACAACGATACGCCGGAAGGATTTAAAAATGCCGATAGCTTGGCGAATTCGCCGAGTAGTACAACGCCGGCTAGTTTTATTGCGATGGAGTAGCTGTTTAGCAAACAGGGTATTTATGTATGGCTTGAGATTTTTAACGCTTCAAGCATATTCGCCGTGACCCCTTATAACATAAAGCCCTGAAATCGCGCCTCAGCACCACTCAAATAAAAATCAACTCTCACGTGCCGGAAACAATAACTGCTCCCCTGCTTTTTTATCACGCCCATTACTATGCTCTATCGACTTGGCATCCCAAAAGCTGCGATGGCTTATATAATTATTAGCATCCACTTTTTCTGTACAAACCCAAAGACGCTCGTAACCGGTGTGAGTAAACAACCAGCCAGCATCGGCTTTTAAATACTCGTCCCAGTAAATCCCTACACCGGTAATTTTAATACCATGATCCAAACGCAAAACCGTATCTTCTAAATGCCAAACACCGGTCGCATGAGTATCATCAATAAATTTAATTTCCGGATGATGCGCTTGATGCTGTGTATAACACTCAGGCGAACCCATACCTTCTTGCAAAAAATCAAACAGGGCTTTACGACCATTAAAAGAATGTCGACCATTGTCATAAGCGGTGGTGCAGTCTTCGCTAAATAGCAAAACCAAATCAGAAAATTGCTTGCTGTCTAACATCCTAAAGTAACTCGCTTTTAGTTCTTTTATCGCGTCTTTTTCTAAAAGCATTTGCACTGGGTCACTATTCATCATATTCTCTCCGCCGCTCTATTTTTGCAGCAAACTCTAACAGGCTAATTTAGTACGTACATTTAATTTAAATCGGCCACTAAAATAACACTCACAAAGCTTGATGCAATGACTATTCATATCGTATTTGTCTGTTTAGGTAACATTTGCCGCTCACCTAGCGCGCAAGGGATTTTGGAGAAGCTGGCAGATGATGCTGGATTAAGCGATAAAATCTCGGTGGATTCCTGCGGCACCGCAGCCTTTAACATTGGAAAAAATCCAGACCCGCGCGCAATTGCTGCTTGCGAACGCAAAGGTTATTCGATCGAAAAACAAATCGCCCGCCAAATCCATGCCAATGATTACGCAAAAGCCGATTACGTTATCACTATGGATAATATTAATATGATGAGTGTAAAGGCTTGGGCGCCAGAGGATTACACAGGAGAGCTTAGCTTATTTATGCAGTATGGCGGCGCGAGCAAGCATGCACAAGTACCCGATCCTTACTACGATGAAGCCGATAAGTTTGATGGCACAATAAAAGTGTTAGAAAAAGCTGCTAAGGGATTACTAAGTTATATTCGTGAAAAGCATAATATTTAATTTATCTAAACAGATTTAGGTAACTACTACTGCCTGCCATTGCTTTTGCACTAAGGCCACGCCATCAGCAAGAATCGCAGTATCAAAAGCCGCGCCCGCTTTTATTTCGCCGACGCCTTTAGGTGTACCAGTCATAATAATATCGCCATCATTCAAATCTAAAAATGATTTTAACTCGCGCAAAATATCGGCAGGTTTATACATCATTAAATCAACACCGCCAAGCTGGGTAACTTGCCCGTTAATTTTCAACTGCACTTGCAAGCTCGAAAAATCATCTGGCAGCTCAACAAACTCACTAAACAATGCCGCGCCGTTAAATGCCTTTGCGCGCTCCCATGGCAAACCTTTAGCTTTTAGCTTGCCTTGCAAAGTACGCTTGGTTAAATCAAGCCCTACCCCTACCGCAGAAAACTTACCATCATTAATAATAAAAGCAATCTCTGTTTCATAATGTAGTGCTTCCTTAATAAAGGAATACAAAGTGTTTGAGATCGCTGAGTTAGGCTTGAGAAACACCACCATTTCATCGGGGACTTCATTACCCAACTCGGCAATATGCTCAACATAGTTTCTGCCAATACACACAATTTTTGAAGGCGTAACTGGCTTACCTTTAACAATAACTTGATTCACTGTATTTTTTACTCGCTAGGAAACTTACTCTAAGGCCTCTTGCCAACGCTTAAACCACATCTGCACAACCGGTTCGTTCTTACCTATAATAAAATCTTTTTTACTAGCACTTAGACCTTGCTGACATTGCACGGCGGCGGGTAGATCTTCGGTGGCAAATATATCACCACCAAAAATATAGGTTTGCATACTTTCTTCACGCTTATCCAAATCAGTACAAACGCCAGAGAAATAAACTACCGAGGTCTCAGGTTTCGCCCCCGGCTCCACGCGAATAATTTGCGAATCACCGGGATTAACCACAATTAACGTGCCGGGATAAACTGTATGATTAATTGCACCGGGCAAACGGCTTGGCCAAAGTGTTCGTTCTTTTTCGGCCAGTTTTTCAATACCTTTTAACGCAAAAGCCCAGCGAGTATGCAAACCAAACTCATCGACAACACCGTGCGATGTCATCATTGGCGCAAGTGAATCACGATGTAAATTAGCGAAGTGATAACCTTCATGACTTAAACTAACTACTAACTTCCAATTAGCTGCGACTTCATAGCGGCGCGTTTCAAGCGTATGCAGCTTATCAAAATCAAATCCGGAGAATTCCTCGGCGATATCATCCAATGCATGATCAACCACTTGCTGGCTAATATCACTACGAAGGCCAACCACAATTAAGCCGGACTTATCTGAGACAGGTAAAGCGCGCAAACCACATTGGCTACGATCACTTGCAAAACAATCATCTTTAGGCCTGCCCACCAAACTACCGTCTAAGGCATAACTCCAGCCATGAAAGCCACAAGTCAAACGTTTTTTATTACCACAACCCTCGGCGACTTTTGCGCCGCGATGTCCGCACGCATTGATAAAGGCGCGCAATACACCGTCGCTATCGCGAGTAACCACAATAGGAATCCCCATGCACTCAGCCGTTAGATAAGAATCCGGCTGGGCAACTTCACCGGCATAGCCGATAACTTGTGGGGTATTTAAAAATAAAATTTCCCGCTCTTTTTTAAAGCGCTCAAGATCGGTAAAGATCGCTGACGATGCAATTACCGACTCGGCGGATTCATCGGTCGTATCACTACTAACACGATCAATTAACCGGGCAATTAATTGTTCTGTTTTTATTGTATTCACGAATTTTAGTCACACACTTTTTCAAGCTAGGAAAATAATCAATGGTGATTAAAGATTAAATAACTTACCGCGATAGTAGCGTAGCTCTTCAATAGAATCTTTAATATCATCCATCGCTAAATGGCTGGATTTTTTCTTCATACCTTCTAACGCTGAAGGCTTCCACCGTCGTGCCAATTCTTTTAAGGTGCTGACATCCAAATTGCGGTAGTGGAAAAACGCTTCAAGCTCTGGCATATAGTTCGCCAAAAATCGGCGATCCTGACAAATGCTATTACCACACATAGGCGAATCACCTTTCTGTAAGTGCCGCTGCAAAAACTTAATGGTTTGCGCCTCGGCTTCGGCAACCGTGACCTTGCTGTCTCGCACTCGCTGCACCAAGCCCGATTGACCATGCTGGCGAGTGTTCCACTCATCCATACTATTAAGAATACTGTCGGGTTGATGGATGGCGAGTACCGGCCCCTCACCTAACATTCTAAGGTCGGCATCGGTAACAATGGTGGCGATTTCAATAATGACATCGGATTCAGGTTTAAGACCGGTCATTTCCAGATCGATCCAAATAAGACGGTTAATTTCTTGCATGTTTGAACTGCTCCTAATTTGATCGCAACAGTATAATGCGAACTGCCCGTTAGATACATCAATGGTATTGCTGCCAAACGGCGGGCTGATATTCAATTGTAGTTAAGCGGCCGAGCAAGTAAGCTAAGCGGCCTATTTATTATGCAGATGGCCGTATGATACAAGCACGCAACTTCTATCAATACACAATTAATCAATGAGCAAACGCAAGCTTAACAAGCAGCAACGTAGCCGCATCGCCAGCAATCAGGCGGCCGTATCGGACAATGCCGATCGTGGTGATCTATCCTTTGGCCTGGTCGTTACTCACTACGGTAAAGAAGTGGAAGTGCTTGAGCTCGATAGCGATAAGCGAATTGCCAGCCAAACCACCCAGCGCTGTCATTTTAGAGCCAAGCTACCCACTATTGTTTGCGGCGACAGAGTGTTATGGAAAGCGCCCCCAGAAGGAGAAGCCACCGGCGTTATTGAAGCTTTGCTTGAGCGTCGTTCGCTGTTAAAGCGACCCCGCCCCTACCAAGATCCAAAACCCGTTGCCGCCAATATCGATACCATTTTTATTACTCTGGCACCCAGCCCTGAGCCTATTACCAGTCTTATTGATCGCTTCCTAATCGCAGCTGAAAATGCTGATATTGCTGCTTGCCTGCTATTGAATAAACAGGATTTGATGGACAGCAATCCGACCGTGGCGCAGGAAATTGAAAAACTCATTGAGGTCTATACCGAACTGGGCTATCCGGTTTATCGTTATTGCGCGGCGGATAATGAAACAACGCAGCAAAACGACGCATCCAGTTTGGCATTTCTTGATGCCTTAAAGAATAAAACCAGTATATTGGTGGGTCAATCCGGCGTCGGTAAATCATCGATTATTAATGCGTTGGCGGGCAATCACGATGCCAAAATCGGCGACGTATCCTCCGCTACGGATAAAGGCCGACATACCACCACTACCTCGCAACTTTATCAGCTGTTTAATCATGGCCTATCTTCTAGCTCAGAACATAAATCAGATCAAACGATTGCCAATGATAATAAAGCTGATATCAGATTTGATATCCCACCTGCTATCTCATCAGGCATCTCATTAGATAGCTCATCAGATAACGACGATAGTGATAGTATTACAACCAGCATTATCGATTCGCCCGGCATTCGTGAATTTGGGCTTTGGCATTTAAGTCAAGATGATATTATTAATGGCATGCCCGAGTTTCAACGCTTTAGCATGGAATGCAAATTTCGCGATTGTGAACACGGCAAAAGTGCCGGCTGCGCATTACAATTGGCAATCGAACAAGGGGACATTCATCCATCAAGAGCCAGCAGTTATCATCATATCCTCGACTCGCTGGATGATTAAACGCTATTAATATGCTCGAACTTAGAACTTAGAACTTAGAGCTTAGAACTTAGAACTTAGAACTTAGAACTTAGAACTTAGAACTTAGAACAATATTGTGCATTAGCAAAGATTTAGCCACGGAAACCGATATGCCCTCAAAACACCATCCTGAAATTATTATACCCATCGAGCAACTACAAAGCGTTTTGCAAGACCCTGCTATTCTGCCGGTATTTGTCGGCAGCGAAGAAGCGTTTAATCAGGCGCATATCCCCGGCTCTGCACTTATTCGTCCTGCCGAATTAGTATGCGGCGTTGCACCGGCGACCGGAAAAATCCCGGACACTGATGATTTAGCGCAACTGTTTGCAAAAATCGGTTTAGATAAAGATCGAATTGTTATTGCCTATGACGACGAAGGTGGCGGCTGGGCTGGTCGATTAATTTGGACCCTGGATGTTACTGGCCATAAAAATTATCACTATATCGATGGTGGCATTGTCGCTTGGCAAGCTGAACAACAAGCGATTGAAACAGGCGCCAGCCAAGTCAATTCAATTGAAGAGCAGCCAATCAATATTGACAGCAATCAAATAGTGACAGCCAGCGATATTATTAAAGCACTAGATGATCCAAGCTTTATTGTTTGGGATGCCAGGTCGGCACAAGAATACGCGGGCGAAAAAGTATTGGCAGCTCGCGGCGGACATATTCCCGGCGCGGCAAATCTTGATTGGTTAGACTTAATTGATCGCAGCAATCATACGCGACTCAAACCGATTGCAACTATTCAAAATATGTTGAGCGAAAGAAAGTTAAGCACAGAAAAAACCATTGTTACTCATTGCCAAACCCACCATCGTTCTGGCCTCACCTATTTAGCCGGAAAAATTCTAGGGCTAAACATTAAGGCCTATGATGGATCATGGTCTGAATGGGGAAATCTGGACAAAACACCTATTGAATAAGCGTTTTGAAAAAATAATCAACGTCTTTGCAAAAAATATGATTGGAATATTGAGCTAAAAAATATGAGCAAACCCTCTTTACGCGACAAGCTATTTATCTATTTACAATACTGCCTGCCGCAACATGCGCTTTCACGATTAGTCGGATATTTAGCTGCATCAGAAATACCCTGGCTAAAAGATCGTTTAATCAAATTGTTCGCGCATTTTTTTACTATCAATATCGCTGAAGCCGTACCCGCTGATTATGAAAAGTATCCCAGCTTTAATGCTTTTTTTACCCGTCCATTAAAAGATGGCGCGCGACCTATAGTCGAAGAGAAAAACGCCATTATCTCGCCAGCTGACGGCGCGATTAGCGAGATTGGAAAAATAGAAAACGACCAGCTTATTCAAGCCAAAGGCCAACATTACAGCTTGCTTGCACTATTGGGTGGTGACACCGAATTAACCGAACAGTTTAACAATGGCGCGTTTGCGACGATTTACCTTTCTCCTAAAGATTATCATCGCGTGCATATGCCGTTTACCGGCACGCTAGTTAAAAGTATTTATATCCCCGGTAAATTATTTTCAGTTAACCAAACCACCGCTAATAATGTGCCGGGATTATTTGCCCGCAATGAACGCATGGTTTGTGTATTTGAAACCGACAAGGGGCCGATGATAGTGATATTAGTCGGCGCTATGATTGTCGCAGGGATAGAAACTGTTTGGGCAGGCCAAGTCGCACCGCCGCCAAAACAGCCCACTGCGCTTAACTTTAACAATACGGTAACACTACAAAAAGGTGAGGAGATAGGCCGCTTTAAGCTAGGCTCAACCGCTATCGTGTTATTTCCAAGCGATACCGTAAGCTGGAACAAAATGCTATCAAATGGCACCGCTATTCGACTGGGAGAATCATTGGGAAACGTTAACCCTTAGCCTAAGCTGCTTGTGGAATAATCCCCTACAAAATCAGCCTCGGGCGCTCTATCTTGTTTTTGCTATAAACAGCCTTATGAGCGGCTATATTAACGGCACAAGCAGGAGCAATTATGCTTTCCAAATTCGATGATTACCCTATCCACCAAACACCTGAACCGGTTTTTCGCACCGCTACCAGTGACCGCAATACTTACGATAGATATTGGTATAACGCCCACGCTAAAGACAGTTCCTTTTATTTTGGCGTAGCGCTTTGCCGCTACCCAAACCTTGGTATTCTCGATTGCAGCCTAAGCATTGTTGCCGGTGGCGAGCAGCATGCATTTCACGGCTCATGTCGCGCACCAGACGAACCTACCGATACTCGCGTTGGCCCATTCGAGTTAAAAATTCTCGAGCCGATGGGACGTCATCAAATTACTATCGCGGCCAATGAAACAGGTATCGAATGCGATTTAATTTTCACACCTAAAACTGGCGCCATGCAAGAAGCGCGACAAACCTTGGGTAATGATCGCTATGTGGTAATGGATGCAACGCGGCTTGATCAATTTGGTAGTTGGAGCGGTGTAATTCGTTATCACGGAAAAGAAATTATTGTTGAAGCTAGTAATACTTTTGGACTCAAAGATCGTTCATGGGGCGTAAGACCGGTAGGCGATGCTTACACCGGTGGCGCGCCACAAGATGCTTACCAAGCGAATCATTTTATGTGGCTGCCGATTCATTGGGAAAATGAATGTACGCTCGCCGGTTGGTTTGAAGACGGTGAAGGTTATCAGTGGCATACCGATCAAGGCATTTTACCTTGCCACCCATCAATGGATGCTATTCCCGCAGTCGTTGATCCCGGTATGAAAATGTGGAACGGTAAAGTGAATTACCAACTCGACTTACAAAGCGGCACTCGTCATGCCAATAGCGGCAGCTTTACCATGACCGACAAGTCGGGTGAGACGCTGGATATTACGGTTGAAATGACCGGCATGTTACATCGTATGAAAGGCCTTGGTTATCAACACCCCGAATGGGGTCACGGTAAATGGCAGGGCGAACTTAAAGTCGCGAGCGAAAGCTGGAAGGTCGATGAAGTTGATCCGCTAGCACTTGAAAATATTCATTTACAGCAAGTCGTTATCGCCAGGCGCACCTTAGCCTCAGGTGAGGTTGAAATCGGCCACGGTGTCTTAGAACAAATGCATATGGGTCGTCACGCTATTTTAGGTTTTACTGATTGGTTTGATGGCGCACGTTAATAGAAAACACAGAATAACCGGAGAAAGATTATGCCAGCAATTATTGACCCGCGAAAAAACTGGGCCTTGGTTGAAAAACGTTTAGCCGAAGAGACCGATCCCATTCTTAAACGCAATCTCGAAGTTGTCCATAAACATATGGTTGCTGAGGCGACATTAGATTTTGAAGCCTTAATGTCAACCGTAGACAACGATGCGCGTTATCATTTTTTTGGTAGTGAAGATGACGAAGCCTTTGCCGGCCCTAAAGGTAAAGAAAACGTAGAAGCTTTTTATAAAACGATTATTGAGCTGGATATTCATAGAATCGAGCACAATATTGATCGCTTGGTTGTGGATAAGCACTGCGTAATTACCGAAGGGCAAATGCGTATCGCCTACCCCGGTGGTTTATTACAAGGTATGGGCCATGCGGTTGATGATGCCGATGCCTATTATTTATATGAAACCCGTAGCGCTATTGTGTGGCCAATCAATGAAGCGGGTTTGATTATTGGTGAAGATAGTTACACCGGTGCAGATGGTTTTGCCGGCATTGAAAATCGAAAGTTATCGCCTGACGATATTGTTTCGGTTAAAGCGGCTTAGGCAATTCTTGCTATGCAACTGCTTGTTCTTGACAGGAGCAATTGAGGACAAGCAGAACGGAATACCGACCGAATCAAAATATTGCCAACAGCAAATTTAAATTACCGATAACACAGTTAAATTACTAACAACAAGCGATCAACACCTAAAGCCACGCCCGAGCATTCGGGCAATCCTCGCTGCATTGCGCGCATAAACTGCGGATCAATATTCCGCACTGCCTTACCGGCTTGCTGACGCAAAATATTATCTTTTTCAAAACGCTGTAATTGCTCATCAGCATCAGTTAATTCAAAATAACCATTAGCCAACTCAACTCCGTCGATATAAAGCTCAAAACGTTTGGCAATTATATTGCCATTATCATCCTTTGCCAGTCGCGCTAACGCGGCCTGACTCTCGGGGTAATTATATAAAAACGTCATTGCACCCTGACCCAACTTTGGCTCAACACAGTGAGTTAATAACAAATCCAACCAAATATCTTTATCCTGACTGGTAAAACTTACATCTAGACTATGCTGCGCAACAGCTTCCAACTCGGCGGCGGTTGCAGATAGCGGATCAATACCCACATAATCTAGAAACGCTTGTTGATAGCTGATTTTATTTATCGCTAATGGTTTTTTATGGTCGGCACTAACGGAATGAATAAGTGAGGCAACATCGTCAATCAAGGCATCCATATCATAATCAAGTCGATACCATTCCAGCAGCGTAAATTCACTACTGTGCAAACGTCCCGGCGGGTCTTGTCGAAATGCTTTACTAATTTGATAAATCGATCCACTACCTAAAGACAGTAATTGCTTCATACCGTATTCGGGCGAGGTCGATAAATACAGCCAGTTATCTGGCTCATCTTCACTGATGGCAAAAGGGTTTTCGACTCGAAGATTATCTAACTGTGGATCGGTTACCGCGTACGGCGAGAGTATCGGCGTTTCAACCTCCAGAACTTGCTGGCTAGAAAAGTAGTTACGGATTTTTGAGAGCATTACAGCGCGCTTGATTAAGCGCGCTGTAATGGTGTCGGCTGTAAGAAAAGCCGGATTAGCGCCAGTTTGTTCGATCATGCGCGCGAAACATATTCACCTGTGCGCGTATCGATTTTGAGAATTTCACCTTGATCAATAAACAACGGCACACGAACCACTGCACCGGTAGATAAGGTTGCAGGTTTAGTGCCGCCTTGAGCGGTATCACCTTTTAAACCGGGATCAGTTTCAGTTACTTCCAACTCGACAAAATTTGGCACGCTTACCGTTAACGGTGCACCATTCCACAAAGTGATCATGCACTTTTCTTGTTCTTTTAAATACGGCTTGGCATCTTCAACTGCGGCTGCCGATGCGGGTACTTGCTCAAAGGTCTCTGAATCCATAAAGTACCAAAACTCGTCGTCGCAATACAGATATTCCATATCGGTTTCCAATACGTCCGCAGCTTCAACGCTCTCCCCCGATTTAAAGGTTTTCTCCCAAGTGCGGCCGGTTTTCAGGTTTTTTAATCGCACCCGGTTAAACGCCTGACCTTTACCGGGTTTAACCATTTCGTTATCAATGATATTACAAGGATCACCATCAATAATTAGTTTTAAACCATTCTTGAATTCATTGGTAGAATAGCTGCCCATAGTTTTCCTCAACACGTATAAATGAAATTAGTACTTTATTATTGGGCGCGACAAAAACATTCAATAAGCGCCTTATTAAGTAACAGCCGATAATGACAAGTACCGGAATATACCTATGATAACGCGAACCAGCCCAAGCTGTCAGATGGAAAATCGTGATTTAGCACCGGTCGAGCAGGCCAGCTGGCAAGAATTGCTATCCGGGTCGACCATTTCAGCCGCGCAGCTATTAAAAATACTGGAAATTGACGCATCCGAACTTGCTGCTAGCGAATACGGTGAGGTCGACTTTAGCTCGCTCGACTTCCCGGTTCGCGCGCCCACGCCGTTTATTCAGCGAATGAAAAAAGGCGATATCCACGACCCACTACTCCAGCAAGTGCTGCCATTGGCCAAAGAGCAGGAAATCAGCCCCGGCTTTACTCATGACCCGCTGCAAGAAGCGCTATCGAATGTCGCTCCGGGGCTTATCCATAAATATCATGGCCGCGCGCTTTGCATTGTTAGTAAAGCCTGCGCGATTCATTGCCGCTATTGTTTTCGCCGTCATTTTCCTTATGAAGATAATCAGCCCGGCCGTGAGCAATGGTCCAAAGCATTTAGCTATTTAAAGGCGCAAACCGATATCCGCGAGATTATCTATAGTGGCGGCGACCCGCTCGCTAGCAGCGATAAGCATCTAGCTTGGTTGACCGAGCGAATGGCCGATATCCCGCATATCCAACGCTTGCGCATTCACACACGCTTACCTGTCGTGCTGCCGCAGCGGGTTGATAATCAACTGCTGGAATGGCTTAACCGCTGGCACGGACAAAAAGTGATTGTGATTCATAGTAATCACGCCCAAGAGCTAGACGCCAGTGTCAAACACGCGATCGAGCAATTGAAATCCACCGGCGCCACTGTGCTAAACCAAACCGTACTGCTAAAAGGTATTAACGATTCGGTAGATGCGCTGGTCAATTTAAGTGAAAAACTATTCGATATTGGCGTCTTACCTTATTACTTACATCTACTCGACCCAGTTGTCGGCGCCGGTCATTTCGCAATCGCTGATGCCCGAGCCAAACGGCTAATGGGCGCAGTTAGCGCCAAATTGCCAGGCTATTTAGTCCCGCGATTGGTACGCGAGCAAGCGCAACGTGAATCCAAGACTTTAATCCTACCAACACTTTAAATCCAATAAAAACAACAGTTTAAACAATATTATCACTCTCACATACCGCCAGTAAATCGCACTGACAAGCGTCGAATTTTAGGAATAAGAACTGGATCAAGCTATTTGTGCTAATTCCGGCATAAAAATCAAACAATGCCTATACTCAGATAGGGATCGCGAATTAGCGGTAATTTTACACATCCATTGACCATGGACAATCCATGCTATTTAGCCGAAAAAACAAACAGCGGCAAATGCCGGCTTTTAGCTTCTGCGAACAAAGCGCAGAGGGCCTAAAGACCTGGGTAAGTATTTTGCCGCGCCGCGATACCAAAGCTCTGGTCAAGCAGCTTATTAAAGCAGGTAGAGAACTTACCGCTTCTAAATGCCAGCTCACCCAAGCGTTAATTGTTATTGATATTTTGGCCGAGCCATTAATGACCGCCGCCAATGGCTTATTAAGCGAAAGTTTTGCCAAGCACAATAAATTGGATGCGTTTAAAAAGCGTCAGGAGTTTTTTAACTTATTTGGTCAAATCTATTACTTTACCGGCCAAAAACAACTGGCGACAAAACCCGGTTTAATTGCCGATGAATTATTTATTAAAGCCAATGACTATTTAAGTAATGCTGTTATTGCCTCATACCAACTCTATGAAACACCACCGGTAGGCTGCTGGCGGTTATTACACTCTATTTACCAATACTCGCTCATCGATAGCGGCAACGAAGCCAACGCATTAAAACTGAGCGCCTGCTATAAAACGATTATTGGTCTTGCTTGCGGCAGTCCTGAAAAACTGAATACGCAACAAATCGCCATCATGGCCGAGTACTTGCGAACCGCGGTGGTTAATATCCGCATCTGTGCCGAAGCGAACAAAGATACCCACTTCGCTGCCATTACCACTGAGGACCAAGCATCGAATCGGTATCTACCCATTAGCGATACGAGCAAGGAGTCAGAGAATACCATTTACTTTGACCTCAGCTTACTTAAATCAACCTTGGCATCCAGCAGCTTAAGTAAAGAGTTGGCCGAGCACTTAACAAGCAGTTATGGGCAATTAAGAAATCGCGCCTACAAGCGCACGGCTGGCAAAGGCACTTTAGAAGTGTGCTCAGGCATACAAGCTATTCACTATTATCTATGCGGCGGAAAACCTTTTGAGGATTTTGCCAAACGCTTTACCTGCCTTTCTAATATGCTATCCGAGACATCAAGCCCCGGTGGCAGAAAGGATGTATGGAATGGCGTTTATAGTACCAACTGGCAAAGTACTGAATTTAGTGGCGAGAGTATCGAATTTCAAATTCAAAACAGTCAGCAAGATAGTACCGAACAAAAACGCGCATTCCCGATTCAGCAAGTTAATATTGGTGATCTTAACCCTAAAGGCTACCGCTTATCCGGCAATAATATTGCCTTAAGAGATTTTAAGCCCGGCACTATCATCGGCATTAAAAATCCGCAGCAAGATCACTGGCATGTTAGCGTTATCCGTTGGAGTAAAACTCAGCGCGAAGAAAAAAGTATTGGCGTGGAGTTGTTTACCCCACATATACAACCTTGCGGTATTAAAATTCGTCATAGCAAAAATGGCACGGATTTTGTACCTGCGTTTTTACTGCCCCCATCGGTCAGTAATGAAAACAATAGAGAGAACAGTACCAGCCTATTGTTAAGCCATATCAATCTTAGCGGCAAAACGGCTGCCACTATTATTAATTCAGAATCCGAAGAACATATTGTGCTTGGTGATTGTATTGAGCAATCAGGTAGCTATAGCCGCTACCTATATACCTCACAAGATGCCGGCAACGGCAAAGCTTCGAATTCAAAGGAACTCAAACACGGATGAACCACTTTATATTATTAACATATGCATCTGCATTGTCGCCAACGGCTAGACCCGTAAAAGCATGCTGCTGGCAAAAAAGGAAAAAACGTTGTGAATAGTAGTGTCAACACCGTCCAAAATATGTCTCCGACTGCTGTCGATATCGATGACAATATCGAGAAGCAAAACGGTAAAACTCAAGTGGGTATTAAACGCAGTGTTCATGTGCTTATTGCCCATGAAGATCCTGCGCAGGCCAACCGGATTAAAAGTACTTTTAAAGATGCAGGCTGGATGACGCACGCGCATCGCATCACATCGGTAGAAGATTTGGACGAGTCATTAAGCAATGGCGTCTGGAATATTATTCTGGCCTTTGGCAGCTCTAAAATGTATTTGCCTGCAGTGATCGGCAACTATATTGAAAAGAATGGCGCCGAGGTTCACGCTATATTTTTGGATGACGAATACTCGCCAACCAACGCCATTCAAATTGTGCAATGTGGATTTAGAGACTATCTGACCGTTGAAGAACAGCAACGCTTATTGTTTGTTGCCGACAGAGAAATAAAATCCCAAGCCGATCGTCGACTCGCGTCTACTGCCAACGAAGTACTCGCTGAAGCGAATGCGCGAAGCCAATTATTAATGGATTCAACCGCCGAAGCCATTGCCTACGTAACCGACGGCATGATTGTGCACGCTAATTCAGTATTTGCCGAGCAACTGAAATATGATTCGGCAGATGATTTGGACTGCATGCCTTTTATCGACTTAGTTGCAGCCAAAGACCAAATTGTTTTAAAACCTTTATTAAGGCAGTACCAACTCGGTGGCGAAGAAGAAACCTCGGTAGAGATTGAAGCGATTGGTGCTGGTTCAGACCCGTTTAAAGTTGAGCTATCACTTGCCTTGGCAAGTTACGAAGGCGAAGCTTGTACTCAGGTTATTCTTAGACCGTCAATTGCTAAGCAGCAGTCGAGCGGCGAGTCTTTACAAGTCAGCAATAACAATGTTGAATTTGATATAAACACCATCAACAGTATTGAAGGTAAAGGCAGCTTATTCTTTGCATCAATTACTAGTAATGCTGTACAGCGCAAAAAATTAGGTTTAAGTAATCACCTTAAACTGATCAGTGAAATATCTACGTTGTTAAGAGATTTTGTTCCACCCGAAGCTAGCGTTTTTGATTACTTAAGAGAAAGCTGGGTAATCGTCATTCCAAACTCTCATCCACACGAGCCTACCGAACTTGCTGACCAGTTATGTAAGTTGGTAAACTCAAAATCGATTGGCGAGGAAAGTAAAAACTTTACCACATCTATTGCTGTTGGCATCTCAAAATATGGCGTTGCCGACATCACCATTGAAGGCGCATTAAACCGTGCCTTTAAAGCCTCGGCAGAAAAACAGTTGGACGGCGAGAGTGGGTATAAAATGTTTGTACCTAAAATTGATAACGCTGAAGGCGCAGCCGCACTGCAATCGGCGCTGGAACTCAACCGCTTTAAATTAAAATATCAGCCCATTATCGCGCTGCAAAATCAAGAAAAACACTTTTACGATACCGTGTTACATATTGAAAACGATGCAGGCCGTGATGACGATGCAGAAAAATTATTAGCCAGTCTTGGCATTGAAAAAACCAATGCCGAATTGGATCGTTGGATTATTACTGAAACCACTAATACATTAAAACCATTGATTGAAAGCAATAAGAACATTCAACTGAATATTTCGCTTACAGCCAGTGCGATTATGGACGACACTTTTTATAGCTGGCTATCTACCACTATACAATTGTGTCAGTTGCCTAAGGCCTCGGTTAGTTTTTCTTTAAAAGCGGCTGATGCGGCTGATTATGAAAAACATGCCACGCAGCTTATTGGTCAGCTTCGCGATAACGATTACAAGGTTTGTTTATCCAATACCAACGTAGAGCATTTGGAAATACTTAAAACCTTAAAACCGACTTATATCAAACTAGCCAGTGAACTCACCGAAAAAATGAATGGTGAAGAAGCTGATCCAGAGTTGATTAAAAATATGATTAGCCAAGCTAGCGAGCTGAATATTCAGTGTATCGCCAGCGGCGTTAATAGCGCGGGTGAACTTGCGCAACTATGGCAGACTGGCGTACCATTTGTTCAAGGCAGCTATCTGCAAGTGCCACTAGCCAATATGGATTATGAATTTTCAGATATTGCTTAAGTGAAGTTACTAGCTATAACTAAAGCTGCTAGCTATGACCGTGCAGCCAAGCGCTCACGGTCACTTATACCCAGCAAATAAAGAATACTATCCAGCCCTAAATTGGATATAGCCTGCCTCGCAGACGCTTTAACCAAAGGCTTGGCTCTAAACGCAATACCCAATCCGGCAATACTCAGCATAGGTAAATCGTTAGCACCATCACCTACTGCAATCACTTGCTGCAAGGCAATATTCTCTCGCCGCGCAATATCTTTTAACAACTCGGCTTTTCTATTGCCATCAACAATCTGACCGGTAACTTCACCAGTGACAAGACCATCTTTAATATCTAGCTCATTGGCATAGACATAATCAAAGCCCAGTTTGTCACGCAAGCGATTGCCAAAATAGCTAAAACCGCCAGAGAGAATGGCAGTTTTATAACCCAGACTTTTTAATGTCATCATTAAAGTCTCGGCACCTTCAGTTAAACGCAATTGATTAGCCACCTGCTCTAAGGCAGATTCTTCTAGACCTTTTAATAGCGCCACACGACGTCGAAAGCTTTCATTAAAATCAATTTCACCGCGCATCGCCGACTCAGTGATGGTTGAGACTTGCTCGCCTACACCGGCCACTTTAGCTAACTCATCGATCACTTCGGCTTCGATTAATGTCGAATCCATATCAAATACCACCAGCCGACGATTACGTCGAAACATATCATCTTCTTGATAGGCAATATCAATATTTAAAGTCGTTGCTAATTCCAGCAATGAACGTCGTACCACTTGCTCATCTGCTAGCTCACCACGCAAAGAAAATTCCACACAGGCTTTGGATTGCTCGGTTTCTTTTTCTAGCGGCACCCGGCCCGACAGGCGAGTTATCTTATCGATATTTAAACCGTGACTGGCAACCAATTCAGTCACAGCACAAATATGTTTTGCCTGCACCTTGCGGACTAACAAGGTAACAATATGACGCGGCTTACCTTGCTCGTGAATCCAGCTTTCATATTCGTTGGGGTTGACCGAATCAAACTCAATCGACATACCCATACTTTCAAGTTTGCTAGTCAGCCTAGCGAACAAGGCAGGCCTATCGATATGCGTCGCTGTCTCAGCAAGAATACCTAAGGCCAAATTATTGTGAATAACCGCTTGGCCAATATCGAGCACATTAACATCGCACTCAGCCAATAAGGCCGTTGCCGACAAGCTAATGCCGGGCTTATCTGGTCCGGCGATTTTTATTAGTGTTACTTCACTCACTTGCACTACTCATATTGGCTATTTGTATTTACCCTGCCGCTATTTTTAATTACATAACAGCTATCGACTAAAAATAAAATCGACCGCTTTACTGTTCAGGGTTTTTAACTTCTATACTGACCGAATCAACTTTCTGGAAACCGCGCGGCAATTTATTACCACGTCGTGCACGCTCACCAATATAATGTTCGAGATCATTCATTTTCATTTTTAAATGACGCTTACCGGCATTAATAATAACCGCGTCTTCTTTTTTCATTACCGCGACAGCCAACATAAACTCTTCACGCGTTGCTAACTTGGCGCTAGGTATATTCATAATTTTATTACCTTTACCGCGGGCCATTATGGGCAAGTCGGTAATCGGGAAAATAAGCATTCGCCCTTCATTACTCACCGACACTAATAAAGCATCTTCCATATCACTGACTCTGGCCGGAGCAATAACTCGACCACCCTTGGGAATAGTCAGCAAGCTTTTACCGGCTTTTTTATTGGCATGCATATCACCGAGTCGAGCGACAAAACCGTAACCCGCATCGGTGGCCAATAAATACATATCGTTGTCACTACCCATCATCACGCCTTCAAAGATGGCTCCTGACGGCGGACTGATCTTACCCGTTAATGGCTCGCCTTGTCCGCGCGCCGAAGGTAATGTTCTTGCCGGTATCGAATAACTTCTACCAGTTGAGTCCAGCAACACGACTGATTGGTTAGATTTACCTTTACTGGCTAGCTTAAATCCATCACCGGATTTATAACTTAAACTGGACGGATCAATATCGTGACCTTTAGCGGCTCTTATCCAACCCTTATCTGATAGGACAATAGTGACCGGATCAACCGAAGTGATATCATCTTCGGTATAGGCCGTGGCATCTGCTCTTGAAACGATTGGCGAACGTCTGTCGTCACCATATTCTTCAGCGACTGCGACCAACTCTTTTTTGATTAAGGTTTTCATGCGCGCATCAGAGCCAAGCGTTTTTTCAATATCCTCACGCTCGCGATTTAATTCTTCCTGATCGCTCTTGATTTTCATTTCTTCAAGTCGCGCTAACTGACGCAAGCGTGTATCAAGAATATAATCAGCCTGCGTTTCGCTTAAATCAAAGCGCTGCATCAATACGGCTTTGGGCTTATCCTCGGTGCGAATAATATGAATCACTTCATCGAGATTCAAAAACGCAATCAGTAAACCATCTAATAAATGCAAACGACTAAGAATTTTTTCTAACCGGTATTCAAGCCGCTTGCGCACTGTGTCTTTACGATAGACCAACCACTCTTTAACAATGCCCAGCAAGTTTTTAACCTGCGGCCGACCATCAACGCCTATCATATTCATATTGACACGATAGTTGCGCTCTAAATCGGTTGAGGAAAATAGATGCGACATCAAAGTGTCGGTATCGACCCGGTTGGACTTAGGCACGATAATAAGACGGGTAGGATTTTCGTGATCAGACTCGTCGCGTAAGTCCACCACCATCGGTAATTTTTTAGCCTGCATTTGCGCGGCAATTTGCTCTAGCACTTTTGCGCCGGAAACTTGATGCGGCAAAGCGGTCACTACAACATCGCCCTGCTCGATTTCATAAATCGCGCGCATCTTTAAACTGCCCTTACCGGTTTGATAAGTTTCAAGAATGGATTCGGGCGAAGTAACAATTTCTGCGTCGGTTGGAAAGTCCGGTCCTTTAACATGCTCGAATAAATCAGCCACAGTAGACTTTGGCTTATCAAGCAAGCGAATACAGGCGGAAACCACCTCGCGCAAATTATGCGGTGGAATATCGGTCGCCATACCAACAGCAATGCCGGTCGTACCGTTCAGTAAAATATTCGGTGCGCGAGCCGGTAGAATAATCGGCTCATTTAAGGTGCCGTCAAAGTTTGCCTGCCAATCAACCGTGCCCTGAGAAACCTCGGACATCAATACATCGGCATACGGCGTAAGTTTGGATTCGGTATAACGCATCGCGGCAAAGGATTTAGGGTCGTCAGTTGAACCCCAGTTACCCTGCCCATCCACCAAAGGGTAGCGATAGCTAAACGACTGCGCCATCAACACCATTGCCTCGTAGACCGAACTATCACCATGAGGGTGGAACTTACCAATAACATCACCGACGGTTCGAGCCGATTTTTTGTACTTAGACCCGGCCTTTAAGCCCAACTCGGACATAGCATAAACAATACGTCGCTGAACAGGCTTTAAGCCATCGCCTATATGCGGCAATGCACGATCCAAAATAACGTACATCGAATAATCGAGGTAGGCCTTTTCGGCATAGTCTTTTATCGAGAGTTTTTCGGTCTCAAAATCGTCGCTTGAGCCACCTGTTGGCGTGTCAGTCATAGACTAGAACTTCTCTTTTTAGTTGGATATCTGTTTGCTTAGTGTTTCTTAGCTATTTTTTGCGATCGTATTGCGTTTAAGACAGTTTCTTTAAGACCTTTTCCGCAATGCATTTCGCGCATATTGTTTCTCATATTGCTGCTCACAAAACATCGCCTATTTATGATTATCACTGACGCTTTATCATTGTGGACCCATAGCATGCAGACCATCGCCGCAAAGCCTGAATAAATCGTCCGCAAAAGCACAAAAAAACCTACTTACTAGCAGTTCAAATTGTCTCAGAAACCCGGCGCTTTCGCACCAACCATTAAGGACTTTATGGTGGTAATATGCAGACCTTCAAAGCGTGCTAGCAAGTCCGCTAAAATATAGCGATAAAACCCAGCAGAACACGCTGTATCGCCAGCATGTCATTGACGATAAACAGCGAGCATAAGGTGACAACAATGAATTTGAACGACGCGACCTATATTAGCTTTTCGACTTTTCGTAAAAACGGTGACTCGGTAGAAACGCCAGTCTGGTTTGCGCCCAGCATTGCTCAAACTAGCACAGAAGATAAAAACAGCTATTATATTTTTTCCGCGGGCGAAGCTGGCAAGGTCAAGCGATTAAGAAATTTCTCCCGCTCAAGAATAGCGCCCTGCACCGTCACTGGTCGTATTTTGGGAGACTGGCACGATAGTGAGGCAGTGATACTGGAATCTGTCGAGCAAATTAAAACCGCTCACGCGGCGCTGGTCAAACATTATGGCTGGCAAATGCGCATGTTGGATATCAGCTCAAAACTCAGTGGCAAATTTAATAAACGCGCTTATATCAAAGTCACCCTAAAAGAATCGTTAGCCTAATTTAATATTTTTTAAAATGGCATATTATTCTCTAAACAGTTCACTGTTATTTTCTTCTATAATCCACCAAGCCTCTGTCATTTAACTATTACAATAATCTGCTGGACATTTTCTAATATTGCAATCACACTAAGTCTTCAGTTACTGGAGTTGTATATTTGGCTGGCTCGATTGTCTGTAAGTTCAACCCTCCACGTCATCGTAAGCGCTGGCGTCACATGCGCGCAAGCGCAAAGCTTCCTAATTACTCTTTGCAATTTTTATCACAGCATCATTTCTTAACATTTAAATTTTTTTATTTCTACTTATTCAAAAGCTATCAGCAATTTTTCGCTGGGAACTCTTGCGCTGAGTCTGGTATTTTGAAATAAGAATATTAAACAAGAGCTGTATATGAAAAGAACCTTTGTTTTGGATACCAATGTATTACTGCATGACCCAATGGCAGTGCATGCGTTTAATGAACATCAAGTCGTTATCCCCATGACGGTACTTGAAGAGCTCGATGCGATTAAAGATAGGCGTGATAAAGATGTCAGTCGCGAGGCAAGAATCGCTATCAATGCCATCGACAGTATTCTTGAAAATGCCACACCTAAACAAATTCAATCCGGCGTAGAGATTCCTAGCACGCTTAAAAATAAAGGCACTTTATCAATTTTCCCCGACCAGCTCATTGAACACACACAAAATATTCCGCTACTCAATAACCCGGTACATCATTATAACGACGATCGAATAATTAATGTCGCCCTACATTTACAAGCGCAAGATAAAGACGATGGCGTTTGTTTAGTCACTAAAGATATTAATATGCGGCTTAAAGCCAAAGGCTCGGGGCTAGAAAATGTAGAGGACTACAAAAAAGATAAAGTTGTTGAAGACATTAGCTTAATGGCCACAGGTTATGAAC
>CAJQQO010000029.1 GCA_905480475.1 uncultured Pseudomonadales bacterium
TGATATCGGCGGTAAAGAATAGAGCTTAAGCGGCAGCCTTAACCCGCATTCGCCATTTTTGCACCGGCCTATCAATCGCGCGGATCAATATAAATGTGCTCGCAAAAACTAATACAAAAGCGAGCGCCAAACTTTTAAAACCATCTAGCGAGGCATTATGTACTGGCTCCTGCAGTAACAGATAAGCCGCGATAATCCCTGCCTGCCAGTGCAATAAATAAATGGGGTAGGAAAACTCACCGATTATTTTGTCTACGCGCGGTGACGCTTTTGCATATAAGCTGCCCCATCCCGCTCCGGTTCCCAGTTGATAACACAGCAATACCGAGAAAAACGCATTAATATAAAAACCCATTTCAAAATAGATTTCAAATACCATCACAGCCAGCATATTAATTAGCATGCCACACAATAGTAACGGTGGCTGAAACAGTGCTTCGGTCAAAAACGGCATACCCTCTTTTTTTAGAAAGTAGATATAAGCCCCCATTGCAAAAGGCAAAGAACCAGCAAAGATAGGAAAATAACGGTATCGCCAACCAAGATCGTGATAAAAACAATAGATAACATAGAGCAGCGAAAGCCCTAACCAAACGATAACTCTAAGGCGCGTTTTTGATAGCCCCAAACAAATAGCCGCATAAAAAAATAGCTCGACGGTAATTGCCCAAGTGGTTGGCACTAATATGGGTTTGTATTCGTTGGCAAAAAACTTGGGATAGACCATGCTTAGATTGGCAAATATATCCGTCGTGGTTTTTGGAAAATCAATACTACTGTTATAACTAAGCACGAAGTCGCTGCCTATAAAAACAATCATAAGCAGGGAAATAATAGCGGCACACCAATAGAGCGGATATAAGCGCAAAAAGCGATTGAGCACAAAGCGCAAGCGACCTCGTGCATTAAAGCCATAACTCTCATGCATTATACAGGTCATCAAATAGCCGCTTATCATATAAAAACCGAACACGGCGTAGGTACCGACCTGCCATTTACCCAGCAAATGTCCAAGCATGACAATGATAGCCAATAGCGTTCTTAGCAAACCAAACATAGAATCCACCGAAATATTTTTATTATTTATCTCCCCAAACTATCTCACCAAGCCATCTCGCCAAGCCATAGCCAGCTAAATAGTCGTTAAGCCAATTCAACCAAGTTATCAATTAATGGCAGATATAAGGCGCACTTGCATACTGTTACATCGGAGTTTTCTGTTTTATCCCATTGAATAACTAACTGCTTATAATTTGCTAGCTGCGCTTGATAACGCTGCTTTTGCTGTTCGATAAAATCCTCTACTGAAGTATTATCATCGGGCGCAGTCACTTTATAATCAATAATCCAGCGCTGATTATCAGCATCAATAAAACTGCGGTCAATAATATAGTGCTTCACTTTTCTAGCTGATGCCCCATCTACATTCAAATGCGACAAAGCCCATTCATTGCGCGCAGACTGATGATTAGCATCAAATAACCAACTTGCCTTGTCACTGTTTATCACTGTTTCTACGGCTTTATTTACTAACGTTAAGGCTTGCTCAATATCCTGTTGCGCCACACCTAATTGTAGTAAGCGAAAATACCAAGGGCTATTTTCCGAATCAGTCGCTTGATTTATCTTCGAGCGCCATTGCTGCAAACCATCTTTGGCGATACGCTCAAGAATCTCATGTACACAGGTGCCTACCAAACTCGCCGTACTATTATCTTTGCCATCATCACTACTATTGTCTTTATCCGCTAACGGACTTTGCTCATCTTCGCTAGATAAACGAATGCGCTCGGCTTTGCGCTGACGATAATCCTCAAGTGAATCAAGCACCGGCAAGCGTAAGCGTTTAAGCAGTGGATAGCTTGGTTCACTAGTTTCTGCAGTATCAATCTCACCCGTTGCGTCGCCACTAATAATAACCGCTTCATCTTTTACCGTTGCCCACAATCGACTTAGCAAGGCGTTTTGCAGCGGTGATTTTAATTGTTCGTTGTCGTCAGTATCCAGATGCGCAAGCAGTAACAGGCGGGATTTTGCGCGCGTCGCAGCAACATATAGCAAACGCGCGGACTCATAAGTCGATACCCGTTTATTTTCATCTCTTAGAAATTGATATAGGCTGTCATTAATAGCTGGTCCTGTAGTTTTACCGTTCGCTGTAAAGTCACTTAAAGTCTTATCAGTCTGATCATAATCATAAACCGAACTCGCTTGAATCGGACACAAGACCAAACCCGCATCACCCTCCGCAAATAAATGTTCATTCCAACTCAGTAAAGGTTTGTCATCGCTTGGCCCCACTCTATCGAGGCAAGGAATAATGACAGCATCAAACTCCAATCCTTTAGATTTGTGGATTGTCATTATCTGAACCGCTGCAACCGTATTCTCTTTATCGCAGTCTTTAATATCTCCAGCGGAATCAGTCGCCGCTGCTGGTGTATATAAGCGCTCAATACTTTGTTCGAGTATGGCCAGCGAAAAAACGCTACCATTGGCTAAACATTCTTGCTCAAGTTTTTCGAGTAAATCGAAAAAGGCTTGCACCGAACCTATATCATCACCGTCATAACTAAAGCTGGCTAACAAGGGGCCGTTTAATTGCTGCCATGCTGACTCAAGCCACTGACGCAGTGGCTTTCTACCGCGCTTACTCCACAGTGTTGCAATTTTATTGGCAAATATTTCTAATCGCTGACAAGCCTCAATACTTAAGCCAGTATGCGTGTCTGCTTGATCAGGATTTTGCGTGAGTAGTTTTGCTACTTCGCTATTACTATCC
>CAJQQO010000030.1 GCA_905480475.1 uncultured Pseudomonadales bacterium
CGTTACCGATATTATTGCCGAATTGGATAAACCCGGTCGTGACCCTAGGCCAGAGTTTAAAGCAGCCGAATATAAAGAGGGGGTTGAGACGCTTAAGGACTTAGAGTTATCAATGATACTGGAAGGCACGGTAACGAATGTGACTAACTCTGGTGCCTTTGTTGATGTGGGTGTGCATCAAGATGGCTTGGTACATATTTCGGCATTATCGAATACCTTTGTTAAAGACCCACGTAGCGTTGTTAAGGCGGGGGATATTGTCAAAGTTAAAGTGATGGAAGTTGATATCCCACGTAAACGGATTGCATTAACGATGCGCTTGGACGATGTGCCGGGTGAGGAGAATAAACCTCAAACAAAATCTGCGGATAATACTGGCGCTAGGCGAAATAAGGCTGGCAATTATAAAGGCGGTAAAGCCGCTGATTCAAAGCAGCGGAGTCGTTCCGGACATTCTGCTGGAAATAATAATATTAAGCCGAAAAACGGAACCATGGCAGCATTATTTTCAGACGCGCAGCTTAAGCAGCTAAATAAGGATAAATAGTTTTAAAGTGGTTTGTTGTAGTGAGGTGGTTTCGGCTAGTTCGGTGTATTCCTAGCTAGCCGATAAAAGCTTGTCGATAAAAACATGCCAATAAAAACAACGGCTATTAAAATTCTTCTTCAGTATTCGTTTTAGCACTTGCTTCGGCTTGTGGACTAGACTCAAGATCATCCTCAAACGGCACGTCGTCTAAATCGTCATTAGTTGCTGCGGACAGATTATTGACGTTGTCAGGATTTATTGCCGATAGCGCAACTAAGCTGCGATCATTTTCTGGTGCATCCGACTTCCAATTTTTAATCGCCAATACCGATGATTCGCCATCTTCGGTTTGCTGGATTTTAACCGGCAAAAAATACTGTACTGGCGATAGCCAAATCTCGGTGGTTTTATCTTTATTGGTTCTAGCATAAACAATGGCTTCTAAAGTGCCCAAGCCAGTTTTAATCGTTTCGCGTTGCTGAAACGAAAACATATAATCTTTTAAACGATCGTGATTTGCCACCGTGTAGCTAAGTTCGGGTGCATCAGGTTGGGATAATAAATCCATTTGCATTTGAACTTGGTAAGAAAGCTTATCCAAGGTGCCGGGCTGTAAAGGCATTTGATATTTTTTATCACCTTTGCTGGCGTTGATCACACCGTTTTCATAATCAAAATAAATATGAATAGGGCGGTCTGTGCCAAGGCCTTTGCGCGTGTAGTGATAACTCAGCGGGCGAATGGTTTTACCTTCTACCACTTCAAATTCAGACCACTCGTTTAATCGCATCCAAAGTGCTTTCGCTTTCCAGCTAACTTTGTAAGCGTTCTCGCCAGTGTTTTCAAATTTTCGTGTGCCGGTTATTTTTATCCCTCTAAGCTTGGTGGTATAGGTCGCTTCGTACGGTGGCAATGTGGTTGCTGTGCAAGCGAGTTGTGCGGTAAGCAATAGTAAAACCGTTAGGGCACGCAAAGATTTGAGTAGACTTAAACGATAAATAAAACCGCCAGTAGCAGAGCGCTGTAATTGTGAGCGGTCAGTAAGCTGCTTCTTGCTCATGCTGCTATTAGCCTTGATAGTCAAAGCCTTGGGGTGGAAGTATTTCATTATCAAGCATCGCCTTTCCGTTGGTTAATGAAAGTCGGCCTTCAGCAAACCAGCTAATGGCCGTAGGGTAAATTTTGTGTTCTTGTTCTAGGACTCTTGCCGCTAGTGCGTCGGCATCATCATTTTTTAGCACCGGTACGCGCGCTTGAATAATCGCTGGCCCGCCATCCAGTTCGGCAGTAACAAAGTGCACTGTTACGCCGGCTTCACTGTCTCCGGCTCTAATTGCCCGTTGATGGGTATTTAACCCCGGATACTTGGGCAGCAAAGAAGGGTGGATGTTCAATAGACAGCCATGGAAATTGTTGACAAATTCTGGCGTTAAAATGCGCATAAAGCCAGATAATACAACTAAGTCCGGTTTGCTGGATTTTATCGCGGTGATTAATGCCGCGTCAAAGTCCTCACGGCTAGGATATTGTTTATGGTCAATGCATAGGCTGTCGATACCGGCTTGCTTGGCTCGCTCCAGCCCATAGACACCGGGTCGATTGCTAATAACAAGCTCAATGCTGGCAGCTATTTTTTTTACATTGGCATTACTAGTGTTTTCTACGGTCTCGCTTTCAATAACCTCGCTCTGGCTTTCAATAATCCCGCTCTGGCCTTCAATAATCCCGCTCTGGCAGTTATCAATAATCGCCTGTAAGTTACTGCCGCCGCCGGAAATTAATACCACGATACGGATATTGTCTTGCGCGCGGCCAGAGTTTGAATCGTTATTATTCATGTAAGTGTTTTAACTCAGGATGATAGGCGAAAGAGTCAATGGCCTTGGGCTCGATATGTTTCGAATTCAAAAAGTACAAGGCCGTGTTAATGTTTTGTTTTCGCATTAAACGGCCTTGTGCTTGCTGACTGATATAAATTATGCAGTCATTATTTTTTCATAAACTCGCGCGCAGTGCTGGCAAGGTCGGCAGGGTAGACCACGGTTTTAGCATTGGGAGAGCTGGCTAGGTCTTGTATCGAGTGAATATATTTTTCACCCAATAAGTAAAGTACCGGTATATCATTATCACCAATGGCTTGGGTGACTTTGACAATTGCTTCCTGACTGGCTTGCGCCAAAATAACTTGCGCTTCACCATCACGCTTGGAGGCTTCAAGTCGGCCATCGGCTTCAAGAATTTGCGCTTCTTTTTCACCTTCGGCGCGCGTTACTGTGGCACGTCGACCACGTTCGGCAGCGGCTTGTTCTTCCATCGCTTTTTGCATAGTGTCAGATGGATTGATGTCCTGGATTTCAACAGTTTTTAGCGTAATACCCCAGTCGGCAATATCATCAGAGATGGCTTCTTTTAAGCGCGCTTTAATGAGATCGCGAGACGATAACGTTTGGTCTAAGGTCATCTCACCAATAATCGAACGCAGTGAGGTTTGTACCAGTGTTTGGATAGCGTGGATATAATCCTCAACGCCGTAAACTGCTTTATCAGGCGAAACGATAGAGATATAGGCGACGGCGTTAGCAAGAATTGCCGCGTTATCTTTACTAATCACTTCCTGAGCGGGAATCTCTAACACGATATCTTTGGTGGTCACTTTATACGATACGCTATCAACATAGGGGATAATTAAATTTAAGCCCGGATTTAAAGTGCTTTGATATTTACCTAAACGCTGCACCACCCATTTATAACCTTGCGGTACCAGTTTAATGCCTTTTTTTAGCGTGAGAACGACCAAAAACAAAATCGCTAATACGACAACTAATCCAGAATTCATAATCGTTTCCTTTGGGTTAAGTGTTACTGCAAATACCTGTGGGTTTTATTTGCCAACTAGCTTTTGATGACAATTAAACTATTGCCTTCAACCGCAGTGACTCTGACGCGGTCACCCAGCGTTAGTTCATCATCGCTATTAAACAGCCATTCATCATTGCCGAGTTTCGGTGTGGAAAAACGCAGCATGCCTTTCTCACCCTCAATCGGTAACTTAATCACCATGCCGGTTTCGTGAATGATTTTTTCTGCCGGTAAACCCGCGGTGGTCTTATCGGTTGCCAGCGGCTTGATAAATTTAAACCATAGCGCGGTAAAGCCGATGGAAAACACGGTCCAAAGTAATACTTGTAGGGTTAAGGACATTGGAATAAACAACAGAAGAATACCAACAACGCAAGCGGCTAAACCAAACCATAAAGCTATAAAGCTTGGCAGCACCATCTCTAAAGCGATTAAGCCAATACCTAAAACTAACCAGTGCCAGTAAACGAATTCAATCATCGATACACTCACAATTTATTTGTATAGGCGTTGTGGGCCTAAATGGGTGTTAGGCGTTACACGCCCGAAGTATTTATAACGGTATTTAATTACTCGCCGTTAAGCAGGTTGACCTGCGCTACACCATCACTGCTAGCGCTGATACTGCCGACTTGCCACGCGGTTTCACCATTGGTTGCTAATATAGCCAAGGATTCTTGCAGTTGCGCATTAGGAACCACAACCACCATACCAATACCGCAGTTAAATGTACGATACATTTCTTCTTGCTCAACATTACCGCTGCTTTGCAGCCAGTTAAAAATCTCCGGCATTTGCCAGCTACTTAAATCGATATCGGCTTGTGCATTGTCGGGTAGTACGCGGGGGATATTTTCTAATAAGCCACCGCCAGTGATATGAGCAATCGCGTGTACATCAACCTCTGCAATTAATTTGAGCAGCGATTTAACGTAAATGCGCGTCGGGGTTAATAAGGTTTCGGCGAGAGTGGAGTCGCCAAAGCTTTGTTGTAAATCAGCACCGACATGCTCAATGATCTTGCGGATAAGTGAGTAGCCATTGGAGTGTGGGCCAGAGGAGGCAATAGCAATAATGGCATCACCTAATTCAGTTTTCGAGCCATCAATAATTTGATCTTCTTCGGCCACGCCAACACAAAAGCCTGCTAGGTCGTAATCGCCTTTCTTATACATGCCGGGCATCTCTGCGGTCTCGCCGCCTATCAATGCTGCACCGGACTGAAGACATCCCTCACCAATACTTTGTACCACGGTTGCCGCAACATCAATATCCAGTTCGCTGGTGGCGTAATAATCGAGAAAGAACAGCGGCTCTGCACCGGCAACGACTAAGTCGTTTACACACATGGCAACTAAATCGATACCTACACCATCGTG
>CAJQQO010000031.1 GCA_905480475.1 uncultured Pseudomonadales bacterium
AATAAAGTAATAAGCACTTGCGGTGCTTGGTTGAGCTGCGTAATCATGCGACCAAAAATACGATTAAAATCCCAAGTCGCCTGCGCAGCCTCGGCGTCGCTCTGACCGTCTTTAATCATGCCAGAGATATCACCGCCAGCACAAAAATGACCTTCGGCACCCTTAATAACGACGGCTCGTATACTGCGATCATCAGCGATACCGCTAAACACGGCCATAAGCTCTTCTACCAAGGCCGTATTCATAGCATTGCGCTTATGCGGCCGATTTAACGTTATTGTTAGCACGCCGTCATCCATCGCTAATAATATTTCCTGACAATCAGGTAAATTCATTTTTTATCCAAGTTAATCTAATTCTTTTTCAAGCAATTTTTTCTCGTAGCAATAGCTTCGAGCTACAGCCGGGCTATACCAAAACTGTTAGGCACAAGCTTACGAGTTTTAGCTTCTAAACAAATATCTAACGCAAAGGCGACAATTGAGCGGGTATCGCGTGGGTCAATCATGCCGTCATCCCATTGCCGCGCTGTATTTGCCAAGGCTTTAGATCTAACATCCATCGCCTCGATAGTGGATTGCTCAATACTATCGAGCATGTCCTTATCCACTTCACCACCGCGCTGCATCTTTGCTTCGGCAACGGTGCGCATAACACTACCGGCTTGCGCAGGCCCCATCACCGACACCACTGTCCGTGGCCATGCAAACATAAATGAGGGATTCATTCCGCGACCGCACATCGCGTAGTTACCTGCACCATAGGATCCACCCACCACAATACTAATAGTCGGCACCGTGCAATTGGTCACTGCCTGAATTAATTTCGCGCCGTGTTTAATAATGCCGTTCTGCTCAGGCTCGGTGCCCACCAAAAAACCAGTGGTGTTATGCAAAAACAATAACGGCGTGCCGGCTTGTTCGCAGAGCTGCACAAACTGCCCCGCCTTAGCTGCACCAGCTGGCGTAATTGGGCCGTTATTGCCCAGTACACCACAAGGTTTGCCATGAATATTAATATGGCCGCAGACCGTTCCCATATCGTAGTCCGGTTTAAAATCTAAATAATCCGAACCATCGGCAATGCGGGCAATAATCTCTCGTACATCATAGGGGGTTTTGGGATCTTCAGGCACAATGCCTAATAAATCTTCTGAGGGGTATAAGGGCTCTACAAATTCTTTACTGTTTAATTTTTCATGGGCTAGTTGCGGAGGATTATTCCAACCAAGTTTTGCAGTGATTTCTCTAGCGATACGAATACCATCACTATCATTTTCTGCAAGGTAATCAGCTGTACCGGCCAATTCGGCGTGCATTTCTGCACCACCAATTTCTTCGTCGGTAGCAATTTCACCGGTAGCGGCTTTTAATAGGGGTGGGCCAGCTAAGTAAACCGTCGATTGCTTACGAATCATAATGACATAGTCAGACAATCCGGGCTGATACGCACCGCCCGCAGTTGCACTGCCATGAACAACCGTTATTTGCGGAACACCGGCGGCAGACAGTCGCGCTTGAATAGCAAACCCCGCACCGGAAAAGGCAAACCAATCACCTAACTGGGTTAAATTACCGCCACCACTTTGCGCCAGAGCAATTACCGGCATTTTATTATCTAAAGCAATTTGCATTAAACGTTGACGCTTGGTACTACCTAATTGGGTGATACTGCCACCCTTGGTTAAGTAATCATCCGCTGTCACTAAACAACGAATACCATCAACATAACCAATTCCGCCAATACAACCACCACCGGCTGCCGAGCCATCGATATCACCCTCTTGCATATAACCGCAGAGCGTTGATAACTCCAAAAACGGCGCGCCCGCATCTAACAATAAACGTAAGCGATCACGCGGTGGCAATAAACCCTTTTTTATATAACGTGGCGCTTTAGCCGCAGCCGCTTCAATAACACGACGCTCAATATCTCGAAACTCTTCAACCGCCTCAGCCATTAACTTGGTATTTGCAGCAAAGCTTGGCGATTGTGTATCAATCTTTGATTCAAATATTGCCATGGTTTATATCCGTAATATTCGGTTCTACTGTGCCAAAAAATCAACGACGACCCGGAGAAATACCCATTTTTTGCGCGATAATGCCAAGCATAACTTCATCAGCGCCACCGCCAATCGAAGCCAAGCGACCGTCGCGATACATACGGGCAATCGGGTTGTCCCACATAAAGCCCATACCGCCCCAATATTGCAAACAAGCATCGGTGACTTCTCTGGCCAAGCGGCCGGATTTTAATTTGCACATAGAGGCTTTACGGGTAACTTCAACACCGTGGATATAATCTTCTACGGTTGAGTAAACTAAAGCCCGTAGCGCTTCAATTTCGGTTTGTAATTCAGCCAACCGAAAATGCACCACTTGATTATCCAAGATACTTTTTCCAAAGGCTTGACGCTGACTGGTGTATTCAACGGTTTGACTAATACACCACTCAAGGTTTTTTAAATTATTGGCAGCGGCAAAGATTCGCTCCTCTTGAAACTGCTGCATTTGATAAATAAATCCAGCGCCTTCATCACCAATGCAATTGCCTTGTGGTACACGTACATCATCAAAAAATATCTGCGCGGTATCGGACGAGCGCATACCCAATTTATTTAATGGCTCGGAAAAAGAAATACCGGCATTAGCGGTGGGAACAATAATTAAGGATTTATTGGCGTACTTGCCTTTGCTTGAACCGTCGGCCTCGCTGGTATTGGCTAATAGACATAAATAATCAGCCTGAGTGGAATTAGTGATCCACATTTTGCTGCCGTTAATAATATAGTCATTGCCGTCTTTAACCGCTGTGGTTTTAATTGCAGCCACATCAGAACCGGCGCTCGGCTCACTAACCGCTACTGAAAATACCGCTTCGCCACTAATTGCAGGCGTTAGAAACTCATGGCGTAAAGCATCACTGCCGTAACGCGCTAAAGCCGGCGTTGCCATATCGGTTTGCACACCAATTGCCATTGGCACACCACCGACCTGTATTCGACCTAATTCTTCGGCAAAGACCGTGGCATAACTATAATCTAAACCTAAACCACCAAAAGCTTCTGGCTTGGCAATACCGAGTAAACCTAAATCACCCATTTTTTTAAATAAAGCGTGAGCAGGAAACTTACCCTGCTCTTCCCATAGATCAACGTAGGGATTGATTTCTTTATCAATAAAACTGCTGATAGTGTCTCTTAATGCGATATGTTGTTCGGTAAATTGCATAGTACTAACCTGTCGTTTTAATCCTGCGCCATGCTAATTCTGCGAAAAGCTTTAAAGCTTATTTAAAAGGGCTATTTTCTTCACCAATAAGGACTACTTCTTTAAACGCCGGGCGTTCAGTTAAACGCTTCAAATAGTCAGTGACTTGCGGTGAATAGTCTTTGTGTAGACCCAGCACACTGCCAAAGTACAAAGCATATCCAATAGCAATATCCGCAACTGTAAAGCGGTTATCCACTAGAAATTCCCTGTCAATAATATGTGCATCCAGTTTGCGCAGGCGTGCGACATACCATTTGCCATAATCATCGACTGCCTGTGGTAATTGACGTTCTTTAGGTTCCAGCACCGCATAACGCATAACAATGGTTTGCGGAAACGTTAAGGTGGCATCGGAGTGAAACAACCAATTTAAATAATCGGCAAATTCGGGATGATCAGCGGTTAAACCGAAATCGGCAGCACTATTATTCAGGCGATTAGTCTCAACTAGATATTGCAAAATACCTGAGGACTCGGTCATGGAAATATCACCGTGCTCAAAATACGGCACCGTACCTAATACGTTAGTACCCAAAAATTCTTTCTGAAAAATACGTGGCGGAAAAGGCAATTCAATTAAATCGTAATCCATACCCATTTCAGCCATTGCCCAAAGCGGTCTTAAAGATCGCGCATTATGGCAATGCCATAGTTTGGGTTTTGAATTAACGCTAGTCAGTGTATTCATATCCAATAAGACGCAGTTTTATAGACCGTATTGGCGCAAAGCCAAGTCGCGCATAATTACTTGGCAGTCACGACCAATTGTGGACTTACAAAGACCAGCACTATAAAAGCTCAGCGACATACCAGTATCCTGAAAAAAAACGAAAGATGTTTAATTATCGAGCGAGGATCAAATAGTAAGCCTGATCAAAGGCGCTGGCTTGTGATTCAACGCCAATCGTTTGGGGTTTTGTGCCAGATTGGCGCACTGTGCGGGGCACACTTCAGAGCGATTGCTGTGACTTCGGTCTCTAATTCGAGTTTTATGAATATTATTGCAGTATTTACTCGAATTCAGAGGGTGAGAGCATTGAGGCATTTCCGACCAAGATATGGGATCAGGCGGTCCAACCGACCCTTTAATCTATCGCCTCTATGAAGTTGTCGGTGTCTACGGTGATACGCTTAAAGAAGTGATTCAGGAAAAGTTTGGCGACGGCATTATGAGCGCGATTGACCTTAGTATGGACGTAGAAAAAATTGAAGACCCCAACGGTGATCGCGTTTTACTCACCATATACGGTAAGTTTTCACCCCATAAAAGCTGGCAATTATCATGGAACCTCCTCGTCCGCCACTGCCAGCGTTTAGTTACGAAGATGCAGTTATCAAAGTACGTAAAGGTGAAGATGCCTGGATCACTAAAAACCCTGAAATGATTGCGCAAGCCTATAGTCTTGATTCGCAGTGGCGCAATCGCTCGGAGATTTTTACTGGCCGAGAAGCGATTATTGCTTTTTTAAAGCGCAAATGGGAAAAGGAAATCGACTACCAATTGGTTAAAGAAATTTGGCCGCATAGTGATAATCGTATTGCGGTTCGCTTTACTTATGAATGGGGCGATAGCAAAGTCCAATGGTATCGCTCTCATGGTAATGAAAACTGGCAGTTTGATGCTGATGGTAGAATGACGCAGCGCCATGCCAGTATTAACGATATGCTTATTACTCAGGCAGAACGTAAATTCGGCTGGCAAGGCGTGATTAGACCGCCAGACTTTCCCAGTTTAACGGAATTAGGCTTATAAAGGTCTGGCGTTGATTATAGTGAGCGTTACGATTATAACTTTCTTTATCGTTTCCTATACCGCCCGCTCCTGCCCTTGCCAATAAGCCGCCCTCACCACCTTCTTATCGGGCTTACCTACCGGCGTTAATGGAATAGCGTCGACATAGTCAACCGACTTAGGCGCTTGCACCGAACCCTTAGCAGCTTTTACCTCGGCAATTATTTGCGCGCTTAGTGCATCGCTTGCAATAGTATCTGGACGTAAAACGACAACCGCTTTTACCTCTTCACCCCATTGCTCGCTCGGTACGCCAACTACGGCGACTTGTGCAACAGCGGCATTGGCAGAGATGACATCTTCAACCTCGCGCGGAAAAACATTAAAGCCACCGCTAACAATCATATCTTTGGTTCTATCAACGATATATAAAAAACCGTCCTTATCAAGCCGACCAATATCACCGGTATGCAACCAGTCGCCAGCTAATGTCTCGGCAGTTTGCTCTGGCAAGCCTAAATAGGACTTCATATTAATCGGCCCACGCACGCAAATCTCCCCAGCTTCGCCTTTGGCAACCGGCTGATTATCACTATCTAATAATTCGATACGCAACCATGGCGTTGGTCTACCACATGCGCTAAGCCGCTCAGGTTTGGATAAATCGTGATCCTCTTTACGCATATTGACTAACACCATCGGCGATTCGGATTGACCATAAAATTGATAAAAAATCTGTCCCCACTTTTCAATGCCCTCCTTTAAGCGCGCTGGTGACATAGGCGAGGCACCATAAAATAGTGTTTCCAAACTGGACAGATCAACCGTTGTCGATTCAGGTGCATCAAGCAGCATATAAATCATTACCGGCACTAACATCGTGGCAGTAATTTTATGTTCTTCAATCATTTTTAATATTGCCGCGGGGTCAAATCCCTGTGACACATAAATACAACCACCTTTCTGTAGTACCGGTACAAAAAATGCTGCACCAGCATGTGAGAGCGGCGTGGCAATTAACATCCGTAACTCTTCAGGCCATTGCCACTCAAGCATTTGAATCATCGTCATATACGATGCTGAGCGATAAGTTTGCATGACACCTTTGGGTTTACCTGTGGTGCCACCGGTATAAATAATGCTACCAATATCTTCGGGCGAGACATTGGGTGCGACCAATGGTAAGGGCTGAAAAGTGTCAGCTAAGGCAGCATAATCCTCACCAACCTCGGTCGCACCAAATGCCAGTAAGTGTTGTAAGCTCGGCACTTGTTCTTTTAATTCTTGCGCACGTTGTTGAAAAATACTGCCATCAAAAATTAACACTTCGATGCCTGCATCATTCATCACATAGGCATGATCATCCAGTGAACCTAAGGGGTGTAATGAGGTGCCGCAACAACCAGCGATCTGCATTGCCGCTATGTTATAAAGCACTTCGGGACGATTTCCGGAAATAACCGCCACACGTGTGCCATTAGCAATACCTTTGGATTGTAAAGCTTGGGCAAATTGACTGGTTCGCAATCGAACATCTTTATAGCTCGCC
>CAJQQO010000032.1 GCA_905480475.1 uncultured Pseudomonadales bacterium
GTCCCCTTTATTGCCGACCTCGAAAGTGTTGCAGCGGTTTCGAAACAAGGCCGTGTTAGCTCCTACCCCTATATTATTTTGTTATCAATAATGTGGTTACTATTATTGCTAGCGGTTAACCGCCCCATTGCTATCGGTGAAGCCATTAAATTACCTACCGAAGCCCGCGATATGATTTTAGCCGTCGATATCTCCGGAAGCATGGAAGAAAAAGACATGGTAATTAACGGCCGCAACGTCCGAAGAATTGATACGGTTAAATATGTTTTGGGCGAATTTGCCGACCGACGTATAGGTGATCGACTGGGCTTAATCCTATTTGCCGATCAAGCCTATTTACAAGTACCGCTAACCTACGATACCCAAACTGTTAAGCAGTTATTAATCGAAGCGCAGCTAGGATTTGCAGGTCAAAAAACCGCAATTGGTGACGCTATCGGATTATCAATCAAACGCTTGGCCGAGCGCCCCGCCGAATCAAGAACCTTAATCCTGCTAACCGATGGCGCCAATAATGCCGGCAGCGTGCAACCATTGGATGCCGCCAAGTTAGCGGCAGAAAACGATATTACTATTCACACCATTGCCGTCGGTGCCGACCGAATGATAGAGCAATCCTTTTTAGGTCAACGAGTTCGCAACCCCTCGCGGGATCTGGATGAAAACACGCTTAAACAGATCTCGTCTCAAACCGGCGG
Organism: uncultured Pseudomonadales bacterium; assembly: GCA_905480475.1. Taxonomy (GTDB): domain Bacteria; phylum Pseudomonadota; class Gammaproteobacteria; order Pseudomonadales; family UBA7434; genus UBA7434. The sequence continues at coordinate 699 of CAJQQO010000032.1, forward strand.
AAAGTTTTTTAGAGCTAAAGATACCGAAGGGCTTGAAGCGATTTATGCCGAGTTGGATAAATTGGAACCTGTCGATCAGGAAGCACGATTTTATCGACCTACGCAGCAATTATTTTATATTCCTTTAAGCGCCGCATTAGCAATAGGATTACTAATACTCCTTATTCAATTGCTCACGCGGTCTATGCAAAAATTTAATCGTAATCAACATGCGCACAGCACAAGCAACAACGCAAACCCCTTATAGCAAAAGTTAATTTATGTTAGACCTTGTTACACAGTTTCATTGGCTACGCCCAAACACCCTTTGGTTATCGCTTCCTGTGGTTGCGGCTTTTATCGGCCTGTATTTCTTACGCAGTAAAAGCAGTAGTTGGTATGACGTTATCGATCCGCAGTTAGTCGAGCATTTACTGGATAACAGCGCGAACAATAAAGCCAATCGTAATAGCACCATCCCCTTGCTTGCTGCCGCGCTGGCTTGCTGTATCGCTATTATTGCGCTAGCTGGCCCAAGCTGGGAACGCTTACCTACCGTTACCGAACAAAAAACTGATGCATTAATTATTATTGCCGACCTTACTCTCTCAATGCATGCTAGCGATATCAAGCCCTCACGTTTAGTGCGCACCCGCTATAAATTACTGGAGTTATTAAAGCAGCGCGAAGCTGGGCAAACCGCTTTAATCGCCTACTCGGGCGACGCTCATACGGTTGCGCCATTGACCGATGACGCAAGTACTATTGCGGCCTTAGTACCTTCGCTAACACCTGAAATCATGCCAAGTATTGGCAGCAATGCGATTGCCGCTTTTACTATGGCCAATCAATTACTCGAAAACGCTGGGTTAAATAAAGCAAAAATTGTTTGGTTTACCGACGAAGCATTAGCTGGCGATATAAACGATATTAGCGAAGCCGTTAAACAACGTAATAGTGAATTGATTGTTATTGGTGTCGGAACCAAAACTGGCGGTCCTGTACCACTGCCTTCGGGTAAGTTTGTCAAAGACCCGCAAGGTAATATTGTTAATGCACCACTTAGCCGCAAGCGACTAAAAAATATTGCCGGTAATACTGGCGGCGTTTATCTCGATCTACAAGCCGACAATGGCGATATAAAATTTATTCTTAAAGAGTCAGTATTAAATCGCTTGGACAACAGCAGCGGTAGTAAAAACAATAATGACCAAGCAGGCTTAAGCACACCGGATACTGACAACTGGCAGGATCGCGGCGCAACATTGGCCTTACTACTTATCCCCTTTGCGCTGTTAAGCTTTAGACGTGGCTGGATACTTACCGTAGTATTTTGCGCGTATCTTGTGCCATTAAGCCCGGCTGAAGCGGGCATTCTTGATAAGTTTGAATGGCGGGACTTATGGCAAACAAAAGACCAGCAAGCTTACGATTTGGCTCAGCAAGAAAAACATAAAGAAGCAGCCGAAATATTTAACAGTGAAGATTGGCAAGCGGTATCCGAATATCGCGCCAAAGATTATCAAGCGGCGACAGAAAAGTTTAGCGATATTCTGAGCGATCAAAAGCAAGATCCAAAACACATTGAAAATCCCAATCAAAACCAAAACCCCGCCGACCACTACAATTTTGGGCACGCCTTAGCACATACTGGAAAACTCGATGAAGCAATTGCCGCCTATGATCAAGCCTTAAAGATTGATCCGGATATGGAAGTAGCAAAGCAGGCAAAAGCAATTGTTGAAGCCCTTAAGAATCAGCAGGAACAAGAGCAGCAAGAAAACCCCGATTCAGACAAGGACTCCTCCGATCAAGATTCCGAGCAGCAAGACTCTGACCAGCAAGAGAAAAAAGACGGACAAGAAAATAATTCTGATCAAAACAGTGAAGGTGATCAGCAGCAATCCGAGCAACAGTCCGAACAAGAATCTGAGCAGCAATCCGATCAAGCACAACAAGAAAGCGGTCAAAATTCTGAACAAGACTCTGATAAATTATTAGAAGAGCAAGCTAAACAAGCCGCTGAACAGAAACAACAAGATCAAGATAACGAAGAAAGCCAACAACAAGCCAGACAGCAGCAAGAGCAAGATAAGTCAGAGCAAAGCAAAGCCGAGCAAGCCGCCGCGCAAACGCTTAGTGAGCAAGAGCAGCTCGATGCAGAACAGCAAGCAAAACTAAATCAATGGCTGCAAAAAATTCCTGACGATCCAGGCGGCTTACTGCGACGCAAGTTCAAGTACGAACGACAAGTTCGCGAACAGCAAGGTACGGTTATTGATGACAGAGAAGAAGGTCAGTTATGGTAAGTTTAAGCACGAAAATGGCGTTAAGAAATCAACGTCTTTCTATATCTGTACAAAAACAGTTTGCCGCGTTTGTACAAACACTACTAATACTCTGCGCTATTTTTATTAGCATAGCCGCACAAGCATTAACGGTTACCGCCGAACGACAAATCATTCCGATCAACGAAACCTTACGCTTGGAGATTGTTGATAATAGCGGCGCGCAGCTTGATAAGATTGATCTTTCGGGTATTGAAGCCAATTTTACGATTGTTAATCAATCCTCCCAAACTTCATTTAGCATGGTCAATGGTCGCACCGAATCCAGAAAGTCATTAGTGCTAATACTGGCACCACAAAAATTGGGTTCAATGCTTATTCCACCACTTACATTAGATCAGCAAAAATCAAAGCCTATTAAAATAAAGGTTATTAAAGCTCTACCACTCGCCAGCGAATTAAAAGATCAATCGGTGATTGTTGAATCAGAAGTCGATCGCGATGAGGTATTAATTGGCAGCCAGCTTATTTATACCTTTAGAGTGATTTATCGCGTGCAGTTAAACAATGCAGAAATCGATGGTATTAATTTAGACAACGCTGACGTCACTGCCTTGGAAGATAAAAACTATACCCGCAGTATTAATGGTAAAAACTATAATGTAACGGAAAAGCGTTATGCGATATTTTTTAATAAAGCGGGCGAAATGACGATTCCCAGTCAATCACTAATCGCCCTACTCCCCAGCAATCAGCGCCGCTCTTTTGGCTTCGATCCCTTTGCACGTGGTAAAGAATTGCGATTGGAATCCAAACCTTTAACGATCGATGTATTAGCTAGCCCGGCTAATAGCGGGAGCTCAAACAAAACCGGTAACTGGTTAGCCGCACAAGATATTCAGCTAACGGAAGATTGGCCCGCAGGCAAGCAACAAGCTCGCGTGGCCGAACCACTCACTCGTTCGATTAGTATTGTTGCCAAAGGCTTGCCAGCCGATTTATTACCCTCTATCGTGCCTGAGAATATTGACGGTATGAATAGTTATCCGGAAAAACCTGAATTAGTTAATCAGGAATTTATCCACGGCATTGCCAGTAAACGCACCGAGACTATTGCAATGGTGCCAACCAAAGCCGGCACATTTACCTTGCCCCCTATCGAATTAAAATGGTGGAACACATTAAATAATCGTGTTGAAGTCGCAAGCTTACCTGCGCGGACCATTACGGTCTTACCTGCAGTTCAATCATCACAAAACAATATAGCAACCACCATAGACCCGCTAGCAGCCGCCAACTCACCTGCAAGTATCACTAGCCAAAATAGCGATCAAAATACCCATCAGGGTGATATCAGCAATACGCCCTTTTCGGCTTTTGGATCTAATTCAGGTTTAGCCAATAACACAGATATCACTAAGGATAAACGCTTATGGATGCTACTCGCCCTAGTCGCCTTTGCGGGTTGGACTATTACTTTACTGTATCTGTTTTTTAGATCTAGCGGCACTAGGTCAATCGATACTAGCGAAATCAAGGAAAATCAACATCAAGGTAATTTAAAAGCACTACAAAAACAGTTGGAGCTTGCCTGTAAAAACAATGATGCCAGCGCCGCCAGGCGACTACTACAACAATGGCTAAGTGTAATAAGGGAATCAAACCCAAAACAGCAAGCGATTAAGCACCCCGATCTTGATCGCGCAATTAGACTATTAGATGAGTTCTTATTTAATCAAAGCAGCCAAGCATTGAACTGGGATGGAAGTGAATTAGCTATAGCTATTAAAAGCGCTGCCAAGGCTGTTCGCGCCAAAAGTCTCGATACAGGCACAAGCCATAACTCCAAGCTTGAGCCGCTTTACCCCAGCAGCTAAATCCACTTGCGGCTTCGATTTTTAATACGCAACTTTGAAAGCAGCATTTTCAAAATATGGTTTTACGAGCAGATTTTTGCGAGAATAAGTAATCTATAGTGAAAAGTAATCAGGCAAAGCCCAATGAACGCAAGAGCCAAGGCAACTCCACTTCCGAGAAATCGACTAAATATGGCTTCCCTCTCCCGGCTTACTATAAGTACGCTGCTCTGTCTGATTATTTCCAGCTGCGCACTGCCGAATAAATTTACCGGCTTGGTTCAACCACCTAAAGATAATGCGCTGATTTACATTTACACCTCAAGCGTTGATAAAAGCTACAATCTAGATAACACGGTAGTAAGCTACTCGCTTAATCAGCTTGATCAGCGGCGTCTACCTGCTGGCGCATCTCATGCCCAATCGGTACCGGCTGGAAAACTAACTATTCGCAATCATTCAAAAAGCAAAACGCGAGCTTTATCGGTATTGGTAGAAAAAAACGAAACTCTATTTATTTACTTTAAACCGATTATTGATAGCAAAAGTGGTAGCAGCATTAAATTTGGTCATGCAATTTCTATCCACCGCAATACCGAAAAAACAAAAAGCCAGGCCCTTGAGTTATTGGCAAAAACCCGCGTTTATTATTTTAATAATAAAGGTGAAGAACTACCGTTCCATCAAACCGATAACAATAATTCGCAA
>CAJQQO010000033.1 GCA_905480475.1 uncultured Pseudomonadales bacterium
CGGAGAGTGTAATGCGCATGCAATTGTAAACCACACCAAAGGCAATGCTGCCTCCTAGCAGTGTTGATATCAAGGTGAAAAACAAAACCGTTTCAGCAAAGGTATCGTAAAAAGTACTAATGGATGATTGTCGTTCGATCACACCCGCAATGCGAGGCATATTCTTAAGCTCGCTGTACACTGCGTTACGATCGTTTTCGCCAACGGTGATAAGTGCGCCAGAGATGGTGCGATCTTCATCTAATAGGCGATTTAAACTATCACGATCGATATAAACATTGACACCAAGATATTGTTTGGCGGTGGCGACGACGGGTACCTGCAAGCTAGGTCTTCGGCCTTCTAGTACTTCAATACTCAGTATATCGCCGATCTTGATATGCAGTAATTCGGCGAGGTAGTCAGTGATAACGACGCCGGTGTCCGGCAATGTAAATGCTTTGATATCGCTATTGAGTAGCCGCATTAATTGACTATCAGCTTGAATGCCTTGAACCGCCGTGCGGTAACGGCGATGTTCAAATTGCAACTGGGCTGCAACATTGCGAAAGCCCTCGGCATATTCTACCCCTTGAATATTGTGCAATGAATACAGCGCGCGTAATGAAGTCGGTTCATGAAAGTTGACTTGCATATCTTCGCGCTGACTCACATTGAATTGTACGTTAACCATATGCTCTATGGCACCGCGTTGGAAACCGCCGATCATCATCGTACCGCAGGCCATGGCAATACCGAGTGTGCTTAATAGTGAGCGCATTGGTCGACGTTCTATATGGCGTAGAATCATACGTGTTGGTTGAGAAAATAGTTTTTGCAATCCTAAGCGTTCCAAAAAAGTGGCGCGGAATGTGGTGGGCGGTTCTGGCCGCATAGCTTCTGCAGGTGCGAGTTTGGCGGCGTTGCGAACAGCATATAAAGTGCCCATTAGCGCCGCTAAAATACTAATTAATGCGGCGCTAACAATAATTGAAGGTCTGAGAAAATAAATCAAAAACGGCAGACTATAAAAATCTTGATAGATATTACTCATGCCTTTGCCCATCCAGATACCCACGCCGATACCGCCAATAATACCGATGCTGCATATCAGTAATACCAGTTTGCTGTAGTGCAAGCCAATGGCTGCATTGCTGTAACCAAAGGCTTTTAGACTGGCAATTTGTTCGCGCTGCAAGCTAATTAATCGGCTAATAACCACATTCAGTAAAAAGGCGGCGACGCCAAGAAATATCACTGGAAATACCGTGGCCATGGTTTCTAATTGCCGCAGCTCTTCAGATAAAAACCGGTTGGATAGTTGGTCCTTACGCGCGTAGGCGCCGATACCGCCATACGGTTTTAGTAAGCCGTCTAAACGATTAATAATATCTTGGGCATTGGCACCAGTATTCAGTGTTAGCGTGACATTATTAAATGCGCCATCCATATCGTAGGCGCTGGCGAGCGGCTTGCGTGCCATCCACATAACACTGTAGCGTTTGAAATCAGGGAATAGCGCACCGGGTGCAATTTGATAAATATATTCGGGTGATTGCGCCATACCTGCCACGGTGATATTTTTGCGTCTACCGTTAATTGTCACGCGTAGCGTATCGCCCATTTTTAATTGATGGGCGTGGGCAAATTCCTGACTGATAATAACGTCGTTATTGGCTCCGGGTGTTAATAGATGACCTTTGGTTAAATAGATTTGATTGAGCAGGCCACGGCTGTTTTCCGGTCCACTGTTAGTAGGCAATGAAATTAGGTGGCCACTAATCGGATCTTTAAAACCGTCTATATCAATGGTGACATAAGTGACTACCCGAGTTTCGACTTTGGCGACGCCCGGTATCTCGGCAATTTGACTGGCCAGTGATAATGGTGCGCGTTTGAGTGAAGCGAATACATCGGCAAAATGGTAATCACGGTAATAGCTTTCGCGGCTTTGGTAAAGCGAATCCAAAGTGCTTAAGGACATAATAAAAATGCCAATACCGCCGACGATCACCATGGCAATCGCCAGCACCTGCATACGAATTTGCCAGAGTTCACGCCAGAGTTTTTTGTCCAGAGCTTTCATGCTTTACCGATTCTGTTGCTCGCTGATTGTTTGTTACTAGCTAAATCGTCGCTTACCAACTAAGTTCGTTGGGCGCGCGTTTGTCGCTGTTGATCCGTAATTCACTGATACGACCATCGGTTAATTGAATAACTCGGTCTGCCATTTGAGCAATATCGGCATTGTGGGTAATGACCGCGATGCTGGTACCGAGTTGCTCATTCACTTGTTGCAGCGCTTCTAATACGACAATACCGGTGGTGGAATCCAGTGCGCCGGTGGGCTCATCACAAAGCAGTACGTCGGGTTTTTTGGCAATGGCGCGGGCAATGGCAACGCGTTGTTGTTCGCCGCCCGATAGCTGCGCGGGAAAGTGATCCATACGTGCTTCCAGTCCTACTAACTTTAAGGCATCTTCAGTTTTCATTGGGTGGTCGGCAATTTCTGTTACCACAGCAATATTTTCACGTGCTGTTAGACTGGGAATAAGATTATAAAACTGAAATACAAAACCGACATGGTGTCTGCGATAGTGAGTCAGTTCACGATCGCTTGCTCGTGTGAGCTCCTGATCCAGATAAAAAACCTTGCCGTCGGTTGGTGTGTCCAGCCCACCGAGAATATTCAGCAGCGTCGATTTACCACTACCCGATGCGCCTAGTAAAACCGCAAACTCGCCGGAATATAAATCCAGATCAATACCGCGTAAAGCATGCACTTCTACTTCACCCATTCGGTAGACTTTGGTAATACCCTCGGCGTGAAAAATGCATTGATTAGTCATTGGTTTTAGTTTTTGCCTTTTTCATGATCTTATATTGATCTTCTCAGTAGCGGCTGCAATTGATCCCAGCGGTAAATTGGGCCATCGGTGCAGGCGTATTGCTGTTCAAGATAACAATGCCCGCATAATCCTATCGCGCAATGCATTCGGCATTCGATAGCTGCCCAGATCGAAGTGGCGGGAAATCCCTGCGCTAAAAAATATAGCGCGCTTATCTGCATCATAGCTTCGGGGCCGCAAAGTAAAATTTTTTCGGGTTTGTCTACCATGGATTTTATAACATTGGGCATAATGCTAAGCGGCGTGCCGCCATCTGGCCCATCTTCTAATACATCAAATATGGGTATCTGCTTGTTCCAGCGTTGTCGTTGCGAGTTAAGCACTTGATGGGCGGATGTGCGGGCACCGTAAACAAGCGTTAGCTGTGGCTTGCGATGCGTTTTTAGCAAGTGATCAATCAAGCCGTTGAGTGGGGCAAGGCCACAACCGCCGGCAATAATAAGTAATTGCTGATCCACGATTTCTGCCAGCGGCCAAGCTTTACCAAACGGGCCACGGATGCCAATTCGTTGGCCTGGCTTAAGCGCAAACAAGGCATATGTAAGTTCGCCAATAGCGCGTACCAAAATATGAAATACGCCTTGTTTATCTGGTGCTGTGGCAAAGGTAAAAGCGGCTTCGCCGTGACCGGGTACGCTAAGCATGCAAAATTGACCCGGCTGTGGGGCGCTCATCTTATTGGGCGCAATCAGACGTATTTTAAAATAGCGGGTATCGGCGCTGTCTTCACGATAGTGCAGTAATTCCGCCGCGAGCGGTGTCATGCTATCCATAGGTCAAACTCTGCTTCCCCTGTATGCCGGTCGGTTTTTTATTGTTGCCAAGACTATTTTTTTCTACGTTGTTAGTTCCTAAGCTATTGTCTCCGATAGCGTGCATAACGCTATGCACGCCAATCGTGCCGGGACAGGTTTGTTCACATCTACCGCAGCCAATACAGCCATAACGGCCAAACTGAGCGGCAAATTGATTGCTAAATTTGTGATACCAAAATCGTCGTACTCGTTCACCGGCTTCTGCTGAAGGATTGTGTTGACTGGCTTCGCGCTGAAAACTTTCGTACAAGCAGGAATCCCAAATTCGCTGTCTGACTATACCCGATGGATTGTCTGTTTCCTCCGTGTCCAAATCGCGGGTTGCGAAACACGAGCAGGTAGGGCAAACATTGGTGCAGCCGGAACAGCTTAAGCAGCGTTTTGCTAGCGCTTGCCATTCCGCATCGCTGACTGCGTTTTTGTTAATAGCTGCAACACCTGCTGTTATCGCTTCGTCATGCTTAAATTGTTTCTTGCAGCTTTCTATCCGTTGGTCGCGTCGCCGATAACTGTATTTATCGGCGGTAGTCAAAGCTAATGTTTTGATCGCATTGTCGCCGCGCTCGTTATTGATAATTAGCATCCATAGATTGGTGGCTTCGCGGTGTAGGGTAAGATCGGTGATGTCGGGACTAACTCCGGGTCCGGCATTTACCGTTGGACAAAAGCCGTTGCTACAAGGGGTTAAACAATCGAGACCAACCAGTAATGCCTGCTGACGACGTGCTTGATAGTACGGGTCCTTGCTAAAAAATTGATCCTGATAGGCAATCGCATGCAAATCACAACTCGGCACGGCAAATAATGCAAAGGGTTCGGGTTGCGGCAGCGTTTCGCGGAAGCACTCGCCATCAAAATAAAACAGATTTTCCTGTTCGCTAAAAAAGAGGCTTTTGGGCGACATCAGGGGTAAGCGGTTAATTTTTAAATCCGATTTTTCGTAATCCACACCATTGTGCGTAGACTTTTGCCAAACACTGTCGCCGTTTGATTCCACCACATGATACATCTGATAATCCTGCGCAAGATGTTGGTAGAGTCGTTGAGGGCTGTCTAGATGATAAACATTCATGACTCAGCTCCAGTAAAGCAAGCATGGTTTTTTTCCCAACGAAGGGTATCGATATCCTTAGGTTTCTGAGCACTAGGGAGGCGCGTAATTTGCACTGCACAGGCTTTAAGTTCTGGCATTTTGGTGACTGGATCTTGCGCCGTGTTGGTCAATTGGTTGGAGGGTGCTTCGCGAAAATGGTAGGGCATACTGACCAAGCCCGGCGGAACTGTGTCGGAAATGATTGCGCGGGTTTCCAGATAACCACGTCTAGACCTAACAGCTACAGCATCATGCACATTGATGCCTAGTTGTTTAGCGTCTTTGGCATTGATAAACAAAATGCCGTCGGGTGTTTCACGCTCCAGTAGTGGTGATTTACGTGTCATCGAACCACAGCCATAGTGAAAATGCAGCCGGTGGGTGGTCAACAGAAACGGGTATTCCTTATCAGCTGGCTCATCAATATTTACGGTATGAACCGGAAGCAAGCGCGCACGACCAATGGGGAAACGTTTTTGATGAAGGATAGCGCTACCTTGTGGGTGTTCTGGGTTACAAGGCCATTGCAAACCATGATGGCTGTCGATAGCGGTGTAACTCATGCCGCTGTAATCAGGTGTTAGTGCAGCCATTTCATCAAATACGGCTTCACTGTCTGGCCAATTTAAGGCATCACTACCCAGCCATTTTGCTATCGATGCAAGCCATTGCCAGTCGCCCATCGCTTCGCCTGGTGGCGCAATTGCTTGGCGAATACGCTGTACACGACGTTCACAGTTAGTAAAGGTACCGTCTTTTTCGGCGAATGATGCGGCGGGTAATACTACGTCTGCCAGTTTTGCTGTTTCAGTTAGTGTTAATTCAGCAACGACTAGCAAATCCAAATTTTGCAATGCTCGGCGCACCTGATTTTGATCGGGATCGGTAACCACTGGATCTTCGCCAAATAAAATCATGCCACGAAAATCGCCTGCCAGACTGGCTTTGGTCATGCCTAGCGAAGTTAAACCTCCGGCTTTGGGAATGGAGCAGTGCCAAGCTTTTGCGAATTTGCGCCGAGCTTCTGTTTCGCTATCGGCTTGGTTTGCATATGGTTGTACGCTTACGGACTGATAGCCGGGAAAGACATTCGGCAAACAACCCATATCACAGGCACCTTGAACATTGTTTTGGCCACGCAATGGATTTATACCGCTGCCCGGTTTCCCTATCTGGCCGCATATCAGCGCCAAATTAGATAGGGCAATAACATTATTGGTGCCGCTGACAAACTGGGTTACCCCCATACCATAAAGAATCATGGCATTGTCTGCATGGCTATAGTGTTTTGCAACCGCCTCGATCTCTTGGCTGTTGATGCCCGTCAGTAATTCAGCGACATTAAGTGCGCCTGCTACCGAGTCGGCGAATCGATCAAAGCCTTCGCAGCGCTGGTCGATAAATTGCTGATTTTGCCAGCCCTTAGTTAATATGCTGTCAAGCATGGCATTAACTAAGGCAATATTAGCGCCCGGTTGCAGTTGCAAAAAATAGTCGGCCATTTCAGCTAATCGAGTGCGTCGTGGATCAACCACGATAAGTGTTGCGCCACGCAGTTTGGCCTGCATGATTTGTCCGCCAATAATGCTGTGATTTTCGGTTGGGTCAGCGCCAAAAACCATAATAAGATCGGCTTGCTTAATATCGGCAATACTGTTGGTCATTGCACCTGAGCCGAGTGTTTGTTTTAGACCGGCGACGGTTGGGCTATGGCAGATT
>CAJQQO010000034.1 GCA_905480475.1 uncultured Pseudomonadales bacterium
TGCTTTGTAAGTTTCCTGCAACGCTACGCTTAAGCTCGCTTACTTCCTGTGTCGATTGTCCACTAAAGCTGCTAAAACTAGCTTCGATCTGTCCGACTTGATTACCCAGTGTTGCGGTTAATTCGCGGGCTTGCTCCTCACCAATCAACTGGCTGTTATCAACAAAACTAATAAACGAGGCTATTTCGAGTAACTGTTGGTTTAAGCTTTGTAGAAACTGTTCAAACTCATGCTGGTCACGACCTAATGCAGACGTGACAACCGTGACAACATTATCGAGCGCAGGTAATAGCTCTGCCCAATCGAGACCATTTTGTAAATCTTTATAGAGTTGATCGGCAACCGGTTGCGCATCGGGAGGTACTTCAATATCTGCTAGCAAAGCCAGTAGTACCGCAACCACTTCTACCCGAATCGAATCATAGCCATCTTCACTTGACGATTTTTGTTTTAGATCCTTAACCGATTCAAGATCAAATGGTTGATTTTCCGATTCGATAGCATCGTCAGTGCTTGTAACTGCCGCGCTAACGCCACCTGAAAATCCGGCTTGCTCAGTCGTTTGAGCTTGCCCCTCCGGACTATCAACGCTCGCAGATGCTGCCTCATCAGGATTAGCACTGCTTTCCGCGACAGCCTCTGTCGTTGCTGCGCCTTCAGCGTCTTTATTTGATTGCCCACCGTCCTTATCTGATTGCGTTAAACGCTGAAACCAGCTAGGGGAGCTTTCGCTTGACTGGAAGGCAGAAGTTGCTAAGGAGGCAAATGCCGTACCTTGTGCAGCCGCAACTTGCTCAAGCCACATTTCAATATCAAAGGGGTCACTGGCTCGGCCACTGGCTTTTTTAAGCTGCCTATCGAGTTTATTAATCGCCCGCGATGCCGAGCTATCGATCGCCAAATCTTGCAACTGCTGTAATAAACGGGACAAAGAATCGGCCGCCACCAAAGTGCGTTTGGCACGACTTTTATCCATCGCATGAATACCGGCTTCTAGCGTATCCATATGCGGCGCTAGCGCGGTCTCACCCGTATCTTTTAATAAGCTTTTGCGTAAATTTTTTAATGCGGCGTCGAGCGTTTTATCTTGGCCTTGCGCGGCAACACTGACTTTGGCTAAGCCACGCTGCAAGTTTTCGCGCTGCTGCTGCCAATGCTCTTCCGCTTGCTCTTGTTCTTGTACTAAGTCCTTGTACTTTTTTTTCCAGCGATTACCGGACCAACCTTCTTGTGCCATTTTTATGCGCCGATTTTTTTGTCATTATTGTTTGGTGTGCGAACCCTGACGGGCTGGAGGTGCTGCGCCTATATGTTTTTCATTACGCGCTTTTGCTAGGTCAATTTGCTTTTGACGCTCGGCAAAACGTGCTTTCTGATCAGGACTTAAGCTGTCGTAACACAGCGGGCAACATACTCCCGCTTGATAATGCTCACTTTGTTTTTGCTGCACGGTAATCGGATGCCGACAACCGTGACATTGATCGTAAGAACCGACATTTAAATCGTGATCGACCGCAACCCGATTATCAAATACAAAACATTCACCCTGCCAAAGGCTTTGCTCTTTTGGCACGTCTTCAAGGTATTTAAGAATGCCGCCTTTTAAATGGTAAACCTCTTCATAACCCTGCTCCAACATATAGGCAGTCGATTTTTCGCAGCGAATACCGCCGGTACAAAACATCGCAACTTTTTTATTCTTTTGCGGGTCGAGATTTTCTTTTACGTAAGCAGGCATTTCTCTAAAGGTAGTGGTCTGCGGATTAATCGCGCCTTTAAAACTACCGATATCACATTCATATGCATTGCGCGTATCAATTAGCGTAACCTCGGGATCACTAATCAAGGCATTCCAATCTTTAGGATCAACATAGTGGCCAACCAAACTATTGGGATCGATACCACCGACGCCCATGGTGACAATTTCTTTTTTAAGTTTTACTTTCATTCGATAAAAAGGAATTTCGCTATCCAAGGATTCCTTATGATCAATGTCTGCCAGTCTTGGGTCAGCTTTTAGGTAAGCCAAAATTTGGTCGATTGCATCACGACTACCAGCGATAGTGCCGTTGATTCCCTCTTCGGCTAATAACAACGTCCCTTTTACACCAGCAGCAATACAAGCATCTAGCATTGGCTCGCGCAATTCATGGAAGTCTGGCAGCGCGACAAATTTGTAAAGCGCAGCAACAACGATATTTTGTATTGCCGTTGGTTGAACAGACGAGACCATACTTACTGCGCCCCTTGCTCGTGTTTACTGCCACCCAAGCATTGTGGTGAATCGGGTGATGCTTGTTTGGCTTGCCACTCATCGGCAGTAAAGGTATGAATCGCAAGCGCATGGACTTCGCCTGCTAGCTCTTCAGCCAAAGCGGCATAGATCAACTGATGCCTAGCCACCGAGCGTTTGCCAGTAAAGGCATCGGCAACCACCACTAACTTGAAATGGGTTTCAGAGTTGGCTGGAACCGAGTGCATATGGCTTTCATTAAGCACTTCAAGATGGCTCGGCGTAAGCGCAGATTGGAGCTTGTCGGTAATTGAATTTTGGATTTGCACGTTGCGAGTACTCTACGGCGTTTAAACAAGCTGTTCGGTTTAAACAAGCTTTAGGGGTATTACACGATCGCAATTATAAACCTCTGCCAAGGTTTGATGCCAACCCCCTATTGGGTGGAAAAACCACATAAATGCCAAAGGACTGACTTTATCTCCACTTGGGCTCCGCGCTTATCGACTATCTTGATCAATACCCGGTTAAATCCAGCCAAAAAAAACGACCCAAGCGGGTCGTTTTTCTATTTAGCCAAACCGTCAGTAAGACTTAGGCAAATAACTCACCGCTTTTGGCTCGATCAAGCAACAATTGTGGCGGCTCAAATACTGGACCATAACGTTTAGCCAATTCTTGCGCACGAGCAACAAACTCGGCTAAACCATAAGCGTTAATCGCTTGCAAAACACCACCGGTTTGAGCCGGAAAGCCGATACCCATAATGGAACCGATATTGCCATCACCGACACTACGAAGCACACCCTCTTCCATACAACGAACCGCTTCAAGACTTTGGCAAAACCATAAACGGTCTTTGATATCCTGATAAGGAATCTCGGTAAAACCGTTTGGCGCGTAGGCGTCTTTTAAACCCGGCCAGATATGTTTTTTCTTACCTTCAGGATATTCATAGTAACCAGCACCATAAACTTTACCCTTGCGACCAAACTCATTCACCATACGATCGATAAGCTGGGCCGTGGCATTATCCTGCCAGTCTTTACCTTGGGCGATAGTGTCAGCTTTGGCTTGCTGGCCATTTTTATAAGCCGTCTCTTGACTGATCTCATCAATCGCTGCTAATGGCCCAACCGGCGAACCATTATCTCGCGCTGCCGATTCAATAAGAATGGGGTTGATTCCCTCCGTAACCATCTCGGCACCTTGGCTCACAGTTGTACCGATTGTGCGTGAGGTGAAAAATCCGGGCGCATCGTTAACAACAATCGGCATTTTGCCAAGCTGCTGGGCAAGGTCAAACGCTTTTGCCAAGGCTTGATCTGAAGTATCTTTACCACAAATAATTTCTATTAACGGCATTTTCTCTGCAGGCGAGAAAAAGTGCATACCAATAAAGTTGGCACTGCGACTACTCGCCTCGGCCAACTCGGAGATAGGCAATGCTGAGGTATTAGAAGCAAAGATTGCCGATTCGGCAATCACTGCTTCAGTATCTTTTGTTACTGCCGCTTTAACACCACGATCTTCAAATACCGCTTCAATAATAATTTCGCAATCGGCTAGATCGGCGTAATTATCGGTAGCGTGAATACGTGATAAATATTCTTCAGCCTGTGCATCACTAACGCGCTTGTTTTTTGCATAGCCTTTTGCGGCGTAGTCTTTGCCCTTATTAGCGTTGTCTTGATTAATATCCTTAAGCACTACCTGCATGCCTTTTTGCGCAGCCATGGTTGCAATACCGGCACCCATCTGCCCCGCACCTAAAATACCAATTTTACTAAACTGCGTACGCTCAATACCTTCGGGACGACTTGCCCCGCGGTTTAATGCTTCCATTTGCAGGAAGAACGTAGTCATCATATTGCGCGCAGTTTGATCCAATAAAAGGCTTAGCATATAGCGGCCTTCAATTTTTTGCGCAGTATCAAAATCAACCCGTGCACTATCAACCACGCAAGAGTAAATCGCATTTTGCGCAGGCATTAAGTTTTTGGTTTGCCCCATAGTTGCTGCTGGGCCAAAAAAGATAAAACCTTGATTAGCCGCATCATCGGGTAGACCACCGGGAATTTGATAGCCATCGGTATCCCACGGTTGTTTGGCTTCAGGGTTCGCTTTTATCCACGCTTTGGCTTTGGCTGCCATATCATCTTCGTTATCGGCCAGCTCATTAACAAGCCCTTTTTCAAGCGCTTTAGCCGACGACAGTTTTTTACCTTGGGCAATTAACGGCAATGCAGCCTGCATACCTAACATACGCGTTAAGCGGACAGTACCGCCTGCGCCGGGCATTAAACCAATTTGCGCTTCGGGTAATCCCATCACCACATTGTTTAATGCCACACGGTAATGGCAGGATAATGCGATTTCAAAACCGCCACCCATTGCCGGGCCGTTAATGCCCACTGCAACAGGTACGCCCAATAATTCCAAATCACGTAGTGGTTGCTTGGTATCCATCAAGCCCTGATACATACGCGCTTTTTCTGTAGTATCAACATTTAAATCCATTTGCAGCATATCTTTAATATCACCACCGGCAAAAAACTGCTTGGGCTTGCCACTCTTAATATAAACACCGGCTATACCACCCGCGGCAATTTTTTCTTTGACTTCGGCAACGGCAGCTATCATCGCTTCCTGATAATCAACACCCATTGTGTTTACGTTTTTACCCGGCTGATCAAAAATAAAATCAATAATGCCGTCACTGTCTTGTTCTAATCTGATATATCCCATCGATATTCTCTCTTCACTACTTTATTCGTTCTGAGCCGGTTAATTTATCCCGCTCACTTTATGCTGTTAACTTTACCCACTTAAAAAGTTAAACACGCTCAATAATGGTTGCAATACCAATGCCGCCTGCTGCACATAAAGTACATAGACCACGCTGCAAATCACGTCGCTCTAATTCATCGAGCAGCACGCCTAAAATCATTGCGCCGGTTGCACCAATGGGATGACCCATTGCAATAGCACCACCGTTAACATTAATTTTATCATCTTCAACATTAAGCTCACGCTGGAAACGTAGCACTACCGAAGCAAAGGCTTCGTTAAGTTCGACTAGATCAATATCACCCATGGTCATACCAGCTTTCTTTAAAGCCTTTTTAGCTGCTGGCCCTGGCCCTGCTAACATAATGGTTGGCTCGGTGCCGGTAGTAGCAAAACTAACGATGCGCGCACGCGGCTTAAGACCTTGCGCATCACCCGCAGCTTTATTCCCTAATAAAACCAGACTTGCGCCATCAACAATACCAGAGGAGTTACCCGGCGTATGGATATTTTCAATCTCTTCAACTTGCGGATATCGTAAACGCGCGACATCGCCATGGCCAAAATCATTAAACATTTTGAAGGAGGGTTTTAGCGCCGCCAATTTTTCCATACTGGTTTCACGAATTAATTCGTCGTGATCCAAAATACTAACGCCGTTAAGATCAACAACAGGAACGATAGATTTAAAATAACCATTGTCACGCGCAAAGGCTGCGCGGGTTTGTGACATTAATGCGTAGCGATCAACGTCTTCACGATTAAAGCCATCGAGGTTAGCCAATAAATCAGCGCCTAGGCCTTGCGAGATAAACAAGCTTTTCATTTGCACCCAAGGATCGGTAATTGCACCACCCGATGCACCCATACCTACCCGTGAAAGCGATTCAACACCACCACCACAAACCAGATCTTCCATTCCGGCCATAACTTTTGCCGCGCTAACGTTTACCGCGTCTAATGCACCCGCGCAGTAACGATGTATTTGCGCACCGGTGGTCACGGTATCCCAGCTAGAATAATTGATGGCGGTTTTGGCAATATTAGAACCTTGTTCATTAACGGGATCACCAGTGGCTAAAATCACATCGTCAACTTGAGAGGTATCAAGATTGTGGCGCTCTTTTAACGCTTCAAGCAGATTGGCAACCAAGTCTATTGGCTTCACCTCATAAAGACTGCCCTTGCCTGCTTTGCCGATTCCTCTTGGTGTCCGAATCGCATCGTAAATATAAGCTTCTGTTGTCATATTTGTTTCCACTTGGTAGACATGTACTTAATGTGTAGATAAAAACTGTCACGTATCAATAGTGATTCAATCAGCATGCAGTAAAACATGCCATTTAATTCTGTTTGGCAGCACTGAAGGCTGACGGTGCTAAGGTCGCGGAGCTCGGTTTATATAGCGCCGTAACTATCGGTAGTTTCTGCTATTAAAACCACCTTATCAATTGTTGATCAAACGCTTGTAAGCTATTGTTAACTTTGCTGTTAGCTATCGTTGACATATCGCTAAAGCAGAGAATTCAGGATCAAATATTGAGCCGCAAAAGCCTAGCGGATTGAGACTGTTTCTCAATAGCATTACAGTGCAAGCCTTGAGCGTTATTGCGCGGCTGCCTTGTTCGACCACTGGCCAGATCGGTCTATAATCAAATAGGTAGCTTAGGCGATACTGCAATTGGCGCTAATACCAAGGCTTTCAATTTTTCGGGATTAACCTTATCGGGGCAAACATGACAGAACGACGATTCGATATTATCTTTGACGGTAGCGTAATCAACGGCAGTAATGTCGAAGATGTGAAAGGTAATTTACAAACGATTTTTAAGCTCGATAGCGAGAGTATCAACAAACTGTTTTGTGGTACCCCTATCGCGATAAAGAAAAATCTTGATCGCCAAACCGCGACCCAATATCAGACGGCCTTAACCAAGGCGGGTGCCAATATTCAATTGGTATTGCATCGTGAAAGCAACGCCGAAAATACTCAGCCAGCTAAGACTACAAATGACGACAGTGCTGCAAGTAACCCTGATGAGTTAAGTATTTTACCCAGAGGCAGTGATTTGTTATCGGCAAGTGAGCGAAGCACTGTTCCTAAAGTGGCGATTAATGTTGATCATTTGCAATTAGAGAAAGCTAATCCCTTTCTGTTTGATGACGCCCCCGTCAAGCCAGCAATGGTTCAAGCCACAG
>CAJQQO010000035.1 GCA_905480475.1 uncultured Pseudomonadales bacterium
TCCTTTGATAAAGATACCAATGATTTGTGGTTAGCCGATGTTGGACAAGATAATTTAGAAGAAGTTAATGTCGTGACGCTAGCCGGTAATTTTGGCTGGGTGTGTCAAGAAGGGACTAGCAGTTTGCGCCCAGATCAATGCACTGGTGAAGCATTAGTAGATCCGGTTCATGAATATCCACACACTGACGGTAACGTGTCCATTACCGGCGGTTACGTCTATAGAGGAACCGCAATTCCATCAATGATTGGCCAATACTTATTTGCCGATTATGTCTCTGGCCGGATTTGGTCACTGACTGGAAGTGTTAACACAGGTTTCACCTCGAATGAATTATTTGATGCCAGCTTTTTTATCTCAAGTTTTGCCCAAGACCAAAGCGGCGAGCTGTACGTTTTATCGTTTAACGACGGCTTGTATCAGATAAAAGCCGGTGATACCGGAGGTACTGACAATATCCCTACAATACTGAGTGATTTTGGCTGTGTTGATAGTAGCGACCCTACGCAACCGTCTTCCGGGTTAATCCCCTATCAACCCAATGCACGATTTTGGTCTGACAATGCCGATAAGCTTCGCTGGTTAGCCATACCCGATGGCAGCACTATTGATGCGACAACCATTGATGCTAACGGCAATAATATCTGGACCTACCCCAATGGCACGGTAACCATGAAAAACTTTGTGGTTGAAGATAAATTGATTGAAACCCGCTTTTTTATGCGACATACCAATGGGATTTGGGCCGGTTATACCTATGAATGGAATGAGGCAGAAACCGAAGCCACGCGTGTGATTGGTGGAAAGCTACGCGACTTAACGCATACTGCATCAGCGCAGCAATGGATTTATCCATCGCAGGGTGAATGCACGCAATGCCATACTGCTGCTGCCGGTTATGTATTAGGCGCAAACACCGGGCAATTAAATGGTGAATTGGCTTACCCTTCTGGCATTACTGATAACCAACTGGAAACGTTTAACCATATTGATCTATTTACTCAAGACGTTGCTGAACCGGTAAGCGTTTTAGCCGCACTTCCCGACCCAAGCAATGTCGGTGAATCGATTAATGCCAGAGCGCGAGCTTATTTGCATACCAACTGTGCTAGCTGCCATCAGCCAAACGGCGGCACGCCAGCGAATATCGATTTACGTTTTGACACTGACTTAACGCAAATGGGTATTTGTAATGTCGATCCACTACTATCGGACTTGGGAATTAGCAACGCTAAAATTATCGCGCCGGGCTTGCCCCTCAATTCAGTGCTGCTCAATCGTATGAATCGTCGTGATAGCAATGGGATGCCTGCTATTGGTTCAAACCTAATAGATACAGCTGGTGTGCAGTTAATCGAAAGCTGGATAAACAGCTTTTCTAGCTGCCCTTAAAACATTTGATTTCATAGACTTAGGTGGCATTTCTCATAATTAGCTTTATGATGAAATTCCACCTATTTTAAAGCACTGCCAGCATCGCGTTTAAAACGTCTGATTCATAACCAGATTATCCAAAGTGTAACCAGCTAGGCAAACTTATTTGGCGCGACGATATAGCTATCTGAAACTTGATACCTTAGCGTCGCAGTGATGTACACTACAACCTACGGTTTCACACTAAAAGTGTGGGTAAATAAACGGATGATAAAGAATGGCTGGATAATTAATTATTTTAATGATGCCTCTAGCGGTATTGAATAATCGTCACGCTAAAATACACGATTTAGAACACGCAAGTTAAAATAAAACCACGAATCCAAAACAAGAGTAACTGTCATCATCAATGGACAAACAAGCAGAATCAATCAGCAACAAGCCTGCGGAACTTGCAACTGACGGCCAAGGTTTTAGCCAGTACCTTTCAATCGCAGCAGTTATAGTTTTAGTCGCCTCTGTTATATGGTTGTTTTACCAACCGCAATTGTCCGATGGCTTATCTTACGATCGAAGTCAATTTGCCAATCAATCCTTTACCGCACTTAGCCACGCGCTACTGCATTTAAATATGCAGCACTTACTACTTAATATTGCGGGCTTGCTGTGTATTTTTATTTTATTTAATGGCGCATTTATTTCTTTATGGTGGTTATTTACCTTAGCCACTTCTGCCATTGTCTCGGCTTATGGCATGTATTATTACAGCCCTGAAACCGCAAATTGTGTTGGCTTATCCGGCGCGCTGCACGGCTTATTTATTTATGCGGTGTTGCGCTCTAGAGCGAGTGTATTCTGGCTAGTGGCGATAGTGATTAAATTGCTGGTCGAGCAAACCGGTATTCTTCCCGTAGACCTTATGACTGAACGCTTTATCGCCAACCCGGTGATTGTTGATGCGCACCTATGGGGCGCGGCTGGTGGTTTTTTATTTTATGGTATCGTCCGAAGTATCAATATGATTATGGTGATCGTTGAGCTTAATCGTGAGTAGCTAGGGATGATCCACGCTAGGCTTATATAAAGATCCGCTCTAGACCTTTGAAAAAAACCACCAAGCTGTCATTTTTCAACTCGTATTAGCCGCTCCAATACCCTAAAATGCCCTCCGTTTAAATTGATGAGGTATTCAACGATACCAAACCCTGTTGCAAGCAAAAAAACCGTGGTGCTGAGCTAAAACAAACCAGCGGTTCTCCACTTCCAGCTACTCAATTTATTATTCGCATTTTAATCATTAGCTTTGCATTCAAGATACTTGCTTCAGCAATGGGATAGCTGTTTGATTAAAGTATCCAATGAATGTTAAAGAGCCATACGGTTTATTTTTTATGAGTAAAACACTTCTGCTGCCATCAATTGCTTTGTCTTGCTCTATGGCTGCTATTTCCTGTATCGCCGGTACAGTTGATAATTCCACTCCAGCCGATAGCGACAGTATCAACTGGGCTTTTAATGAGATTATCGTTGACGCTGCGCGTATACCGCAGAATATTAGCAAGCTACCAATGGCAATTGATACTTTAGATCATCAGGAAATTACCCGTGCTCAAGCGCAATTGGGTTTAGATGAATCACTGGTGAATATCCCCGGTTTGGTTTTACAAAACCGTTTTAACTTTGCGCAAGACTTACGAATATCCATTCGTGGCTTTGGCGCTCGTTCCAGTTTTGGTATTCGCGGCGTTAAAATTATTGTTGATGGTATTCCCGAAACCTTGGCTGATGGACAAGGCGGTATTGATAGTATTGATTTGGCATCGATAGGAAAGATAGAAGTTATCCGCGGCCCGGCCTCGTCTCTATATGGCAATGCCTCCGGTGGCGTAATTAATATCAGCAGTGATTTTGACAACCCTGACTCAGGTGCTGAAGTGCGCTTTGCCTTTGGTGGTGACGGTTATGAAAAGAACCAGCTGAGCATCAATCAAAAAACTGACAAGCTTAGCTATATTGTTAGTGCGTCGGAGCTAGAGATTGACGGTTATAGAGAACATAGCGAACACGAGAACCGATTATTTAACTCCCGAGTAAGATATATTTTTGACGATGAATCCGTTATCAACTTATCGCTTAACTATACCGACCAACCCTTTGCCAATGATCCTGGTGGCGTCACCTTGGAGACAATAGCAGAGAACCGACGTGCCGCGCGTGAAACCAATGTTAGCCGTAATGCTGGCGAAGCGTTAAATCAAACTCGCATAGGCTTGCAATATAAAAAACCTATTGGCGATAACGGGGAGCTCACTCTACGCAATTATCATGTTTGGCGTGAGTTTGATGGTTTAATTCCGCTGGCGTCAAACGGCGCAATTGATTTAAATCGCTATTACGCCGGTGGCGGCGTTATGTATCAGCATAAGCTCGATTTAAACGGCAATGATAATCGCACAATTGTTGGCATTGATTACGACCGTCAAGACGATGACCGCAAACGCTTCCAAAATCTAAATGGCATTCGTGGCTCAAAAGTATTAGATCAACGCGAGTTAGCTAGCAATGTGGCCATCTATGTTCAAAACCACTTATCACTTGGGGAAAGCTGGTTAATTACCGCCGGCGTTCGCTACGATGAAGTACGCTTTGATGTTGATGACAAGCAAGCTGGCAACTCGGGCAAAAGAACTCTAAATCAATTGAGTCCAATGATGGGTGCAAGCTTCAGTCTAAATAAACAAACCACTTTATACGGCACAGTTTCAACCGCCTTTGAAACCCCGACGACTACCGAGCTAGCATTACCCGACACCACCGGCTTAAATACCAACTTAAATGCGCAGGAAGCGACTAATTACGAACTTGGTGTTAAGGGAAATATTGATCAAACTTATCAATATACTCTGGCTATTTTTAGAATCAACGTCGATGAAGAAATTATCACACTGGAAGATAATCTTGGTCGTGATCTATTTGTTAATGCAGGCGAATCCTCTCGTGAAGGTTTAGAGCTTTCAATCGCAGCTCAGATAAGCGACCAGTTAACTGTAAGTTTGGCCTACACATGGTCTGATTTTGAATTTGAAACATTTATTGACGCTAATGGTAATAACTTTGCCAATAATGAATTGCCCGGTTTACCGCAAAATCAAGTTCACCTCGAGTTCAGCTACCAAAACCTCAATGGGATTTTTGCAACGCTAGAGACGCTCTACATTGACGAGTTTGCATTAAATAATGCCAACAGCGTGTATAGTGAAAGCTCTACAGTAAGTGATTTTAGAGCAGGATATCTACAAAAAGTTGAGCAATGGAGCCTCGAACCTTTTGTAGGTATTAGCAATGTCTTTAATGAAAGCTATTTATCTAACGCCAGAATCAATGCTTTTGGCAGCCGCTATTATGAAGTCGGGCCAGATCGCAACGTTTACGCTGGCATATCGATTCGACATAGTTTTTAAGTTAAAGATACTATGACTCTGCAAATCCTCGACAGCTGTCCAGCACCCACAAAAGGACAATTACAAAACTGGTACTCCTTACCCGGAGCAGCTGGTGCCTTAGCGGTTTTAGAGCAGTTAAAACAAACACGGCAATTTGCATTGGTGATTACCCGTGATGCCAGTGATACTCAGGAATGGTTTGAGGCGCTAAAGTTTTTTAGTCAAAACGAAAACAGTAAAGACCCGTCTTTTAATATTCGAATCTTCCCTGACCGAGAAGTATTACCTTACGATTATTTCTCTCCGCATCCAGATATTATCTCCGAGCGCTTAAGTACACTTTATCATCTGCAAAGCGAAACTTATGGAGCTTGTCTGGTATCAGCATCAACGTTGATGGCGCGGGTCTGCCCAAGCGATTATGTTAATCGCGACAGCTTAATGATTAAAGTTGGCCAGCAACTCGATAGTAAAAAGTTAAAAAACCAACTGGAAAGCGCCGGCTACCAACATCGCGATACCGTATTTGAACACGGTGAATACGCGGTGCGAGGTTCTTTGTTGGATATTTTCCCAATGGGTAATGAGCAACCCTATCGTATTGAATTATTTGATGATGAAATTAGCAGCTTACGCACCTTTGATACCGATACTCAACGCTCGTTGGAAAAAATCGATCAAGTAGCTATTCTACCGGCCGCCGAAGTCGCGCTGGACAATACCGCTATTAATTGTTTTCGCGATCAATGGCACCTTGAATTTAAACACAGCCCGGATGCCTGCCCAATCTATCAGGATGTGATTGCCGGCATACCCTATGCTGGTATTGAAAGTTATCTGCCGATGTTTTTTTCGCATACTCATTCGCTATTAGATTATCTACCCGACAACAGTATTGTATTTAGCTATCCCGAGTTTGAAAAAACGGCGATGGATTTTTTAATCAATGTTAGCGATCGTTTTGAACAACAGGCCGTAGACCCTACTCGCCCTCTGCTACCGCCGCAGCGTTTATACTTAAGTATTGAGGAATGCTTTGGCCAGATGAATGATTTTGCACGTATCAATATCAGCCCTAAAGTATTGGACCAAGATAACAATCTGAGCCGTGGATTAATTAGTCGTCAAGCTGCGCACAACCCGCAATTGCTTATTGAGGATCACGCAGAGAACGCTTTAAGCCGTATAGAAGAGTTTTTAACCAGCACACCCAAGGTTATAGTCGATCGAGAATCCGCCACGTCTGCGCGTCATGTATTGTTCTGCGTTGAATCACTAGGTCGTAGAGAGATATTTGCCGATAAACTTAAAGCCATCGGTACAGCACCTGCCGTATGCGAAAGCTGGAAAGCATTTCAAGATCTTATTGAGCAAAATCCGGACACGCCGCAAACCGGTATTGCCGTTGCCGCGTTTAATCGTGGCGCGACCTTTCCGCTTCAGCAAATCAGTTTAATTGCCGAGCCAGAATTATTTGGCGTGGCGATAAAACCCAAGGCGCGCGCGAGCAAAGAAAAAAATATGTTGGCCGAGGCCAGCATTCACAATTTGATCGAACTCAATATTGGCTCGCCGATTGTGCACCTTGATCACGGTGTCGGACGGTATCTTGGTTTAGAGCATATGCCAGTCGATGGTGGCAATGGCAAGATTATTGATGCCGAGTTTCTAA
>CAJQQO010000036.1 GCA_905480475.1 uncultured Pseudomonadales bacterium
ACCCAAGTTGAATGGGCGATGGCAGTTTCCAAGGCTTGCTGACCAATGATCAGCAAATCGGTTTTCATTTGCAGCAAAATTAACACCGCTACCAAGGCTACCAATAAAAACTTGGCGATCGCCTTAACCAGCTCAACCAAGGACTTCATGGAAAACATGCGCTTTAAACCCTCAAGCGGGTTCAGACGGCTTAGCTTGGGCTCCAAGGGTTTGGCAGAAAATAACCAGCCACCCAAGGCAATAGCACCGATAATGCCGGCAAACATAATTAAAACCAAAATCAGACCGACAATGTCGATCATGCCGCCAATCGACTGCGATAAATTGGCAACCATCATCGCTGGATCCATTACATCGGTACGATCAAAGCTAAAATTGACTCTCATCATCGACTGTAATCTATCGGCCAGCGTTGCGCCAAATACCAGAATCGAAATACCGCCGGTCATTAATAGTAAAGTTGTGCCCAATTCGCGTGAACGCGCAACCTGCCCCTCCTCTTTGGCTTTTTCAAGCCGTTTGGGGGTGGCGTCTTCGCTCTTTTCCTGTCCGCTGTCTTCTTCAGCCATTTGCGCTATCTGCTTTTTTGCCTGCAAAAACGTCGGGTTTCCGGCGCTTTAAGACGTTTATCTGTCATTAGATAGTAATGAGCAATAAAGAGGCCAACTCGCAAAGCCGAAATTATCGGTCTGTAAGTCATATCCAAGTAGCCTGCTCGAAGCTGCATTATCAAAGCAATCTAGTCGAACGAACAAATCCGCTTAGCAATAGCGTCACAAAAACGTTAAAAAGCAAGCTTAAAACTCCAGACTAAAGCCGCATGCGGCTTTATTAAAATTATTTAAAAACAGCCAGCAAGGGTAATTGAATTACAATGATCTTTAAGCAAAACGACAAGACTGATTAAATCTCTAAAAACTACCGTCATAAAAACGCAGGCAAATCGGAGCCGCTTATAATGTATTTTGATTTTGACTATTACTTTAAAGTGGTAAAACATGTCTGGTCGTTAAAAAGCTGGCCGCATCGCAATAAAACCCTATTAAAACTGCTTATTCTTGTTCCTCTCGAAAGCGCTTTTCACGCGGTGTTTTTTCTACTCGATTACGTTTTCTTTCCAAGCCTGTGGACACAGCAAGTTAAAAAGCCCATTTTTATTATTGGCCACGCGCGTAGTGGCACCACCCTTACCCACCGCTTACTGTCAGCCGATGGCGATCGATTTAACGACTTTCTTTATTGGGAAATGTTTTTCCCATCATTGATCGAGAAAAAGTTTATTCGCTTGCTTGGCATAATCGATCAACGCTTTTTAGGCGAACGAATTAAACGTAGATTAGTCAAGCTTGATGACGATATGTTCGGTCCTTACCGACATATGCATTACATGAGTTTTTGGAACGCAGAAGAAGATCAGTTTTCTATGCGCTCGGCGTTTGTTACCCAACAATGGTCAACCGATATTCCATTAATGGAAGTGATCGATATGTTCCACGTGGATCAAATGCCAAAAAAGAAAAAGCGTTGGATGAAACACTATAAAGAAATCGTGAAACGCCAATTATTATTAAACGGTGGGGGCGCTATCCATCTCAGTAAAAATCCGGTGATGTGCGGCTGGACAGAATCACTGATTGAAACCTTTCCCGATTGCAGCATCGTGGTAATGGTGCGAAATCCGCTGGAATGTATCCCCAGCTTATTAAAATTGGTAGAAGTCAGCTGGAAAGGAAAAGGCTGGGAATTTTCAGACTATGAAACTTCGCTGGAATTATTAACCAGAACCTCTTTCGAATGTTTTACTCATCCCAAGGCAATACTGGAAAAACATGCTTCAGTACCTTCGATTATGGTGGACTACCGCAAAATAACGACCGAACCTCGCAGCACTGTCCATGAGATTTACAAAGCCTTAGGTATGGAGATCTCGGAAACTTACGATCAATACTTAATGGAACACGAGCAAAAAGAAAAAGCCCATAAAACCCACTTTCAATACAGTATCGAAGAGTATGACAACTTATCGGTAGAACGAATCGAATCCGAACTGGACGAATTCTTTAGTTTATACAGCTGGGAAAGACCGTCACAGCAAAACGCAAATAGCACTGAAGCTAGTCCGGAATAATATTTAAATGGCATGCTGTCTCTGCTCAAATATAAAATCGCAAGCAGCTGCCACAATCGACCATTAATATCTTGCCCATAAAAATCTAGAGAGACCGCTATGAATGAACTCGCAGGAAAAACCGCTTTAATTACCGGTGCCAGTCGCGGCATCGGTCGAGCTATCGCGATGCGATTTGCCGCTGAAGGCGCAAACGTGATTGCAGTCGCATCAAGACTTGGCGGACACGGACAGTTACAAGGAACATTAGAAGACACTGTATCAGATATCCAAGCCGCTGGCGGAAAAGCAGCGGCCATCGCCTGTGATCTTTGTGATGTCGAGGCCCGAAGTACCTTGATGCAAGAAGCCGACAAAGTTTTTGGCCCGGTAGACATTCTGGTTAACAATGCCGCTGGTTCCAAAATGAAAATGCCTAGCGTTTCCAGCACCGAAGAGCGAAGCTGGATGTTTGATTTGAATGTTAACGCACCGATTGATTTATCCCAGCAAGCCCTGCCAGGTATGCGTGAACGCAAATCTGGCTGGATTCTTAATATCAGTAGTGCAACAGCCTTCCAACCTAAAGTGCCTTATCGCGATCGACCGGAAGCGGCGCATATCTGTGTTGCCTACGGCGCAACGAAAGCCGCGTTAGATCGTTATACCCAGGGTTTAGCTCACGAAGTCAGCGTCGATCAGGTTTATGTAAATACCATGGCTCCCGAAGCAATTGTGTTAACTGAAGGCGCAAGCTACGTTAGGGATATAGCACGTAAAAACCCTGATATGGTAGAACCGGTTGAGATGATGGCCGAAGCCGCCTTAGCCTTATGTGTTGATAGTCATGTAGGACAAGTCACTTATAGTCGCTCCATCGTTCATGCACTAGGTAGAGCCGTAAAAAGTCTGGATGGCAAAACTGTTTTGGGTGATGCCTTTCTAGAGGCGGATGTTGAGGCGACGGCTTAACTTTTTAAAGAGCCATGGCTTAATTTACAAAAAACTACGATTTATCGAAAAGCACAACTAGAACATTTTAAAAACCTCAGCTTAATTTTATAATTTAGTTGTTTTAAAAATTAGTATCAGCAGAGAGTGTGGTAAAAAATGAGTATTTCCTTAGGTAAGCTAGGTGTATGGACATTTATCGATGGCTACACCGCCTCCGAAGCTTTAAGTTTTGCTAAAAAACTTGAAGCATGGGGTTACGCAGCACTGTGGGTTCCGGAAGCCGTTGGCCGCGATCCATTCTCAACCATTGCCTATATGGCCGCAAATACACGCGAGTTAGTTTTTGCGACGGGTATTGCCAATATTTATGCGCGCGATGCGATGTCCGCCAATGCTATTCGAAATACTTTAGCGGAACTTGCACCGGATAGATTTATTATGGGACTGGGTGTGTCCCATGCGCCGCTGGTCAGTGATATTCGTGGCCACGATTACAAAAAACCGGTCAGCCATATGCGGCGTTATCTCGAAGCAATGGAAGGTGCTTTATATATGGCGCCACAGGCTGAGGATCAAGCTCCGCTATTATTAGGCGCGCTGCGTACCAACATGCTTAAGTTATCGGCTGAAAAAGGCCAAGGTGCACATCCGTATTTTGTCACTCCCGAACATACTGCAAAAGCGCGCTCCACGATAGGCCCGGATGCACTGCTTTGTCCCGAACAAGCAGTACTGTTAGAAACCGATCCCGACAAGGCCAGAAAAGTTGCCCGCCAGCATATGGAAACCTATATCGGCTTACCGAACTATAGAAACAATTTAAAAGAGTTAGGTTTTAGCGATGCCGATTTTGAAAACGGCGGCAGTGATAAATTAGCCGATGCGATAGTGGCTTGGGGTGATGAAGATACGATTAGAGCGCGGATTCAAGCGCATTGGGATGCGGGGGCTGATCATGTTTGTATTCAGCCGCTAAGTCCTGATGGAGCGATGACACCGGATTTGGGGGTGTTGGAGTTGTTGGCGCCGAACGCATAGTTTATGGGGTTGGGATTGTCGGGGGAATGACCCCGACGATTGAGGTTGAGATCAAAGTCAAAGAATGTCGGGAGTCGCCCGACAGTGACCCACTTTTTCCAACAGCGAAAGAAGAGCAACTAAAGCCGTAATTGCCCCGCAGCTTACGCATCAAGCTCAAGCACAAAACTCAATCCACTGCCCTTTAACCGTCGAGCAACTATCGACGGTTAAATCCTACACACTAAGATTTAATTGCGCCTGCTGCCTCAACCATCCGCCGAATACCATCACGCCAATCAACCAACGCCGGCCCAGTCACAGCAAGCATTTTGCTATTATCAGTTTTAACACTCTCCAATGTATCAGCAGTCGCTTTAAACTTCGGCGTCAAACCACTTAACTCGGCAATATAAGCACACCAATCCTCGACACTAACATGCTCTTGACCACTAAAATTAAACGTCTCAGCCGGCACACTCGCTGCGCTAAGCATCTTTGGCGCTAAACGATTAATATCATCCTGATGAAATAAAGTGTACTCCGAAGGGCCATCACTATGGATCGGAATTTCAATTCCATGCTGCATCATCATTAAATGATAAAACGGCCAACCACTTTCACCATAAGGCGTATTTAATCGGCAAATCACTGTGGGTAAGTTATAGTCGCGAGCGCAAAACCGCACGACGGACTCAACCGCAATTTTACCGATACTATACGTTGGCATCATACAACGATGATTATCACCTAAAGGCGAAAGTTCAGTAAATACTTCATGGCCATTCGCTTCGTAAACACCGGTAGTTGAACAGTGAAAAAACGCTTTAGCATTGCGACAATAACTCATTAACAAACCGGTTGCTTCAGCATTGCTA
>CAJQQO010000037.1 GCA_905480475.1 uncultured Pseudomonadales bacterium
AAGTTTTGCCACTGATCGACACCGCTCTTATAAAGCGGCTGCCTTACCTGCTCTGAACTTGCGGTACGCACTGCGCGCTCGGTTTTATGAAATTCTAAACAAGCGCTTTCAAATGGAAGGCCGCAATAATCGAGAATAGCGGTGACTTGGCTTTCGATATTTTCCGTTACGTCTTCATATAAAACTCGTAAGATATCCTCAGGGAAAACATCATCCCAGTGATCCATGAGTGTTACATAGTCATTATAATACTGGGCAATATCATCAAGGGAATAAGAAAACTCCTGCCCCTCGGCGAACAATTGTTTAAAGCCACTAAAGCAACAAGCCACCGGATGCCTTCTTGCATCAATAATTTTTGCATTGGGCAAAATCGCTTTAATTAAGCCAATATGCCGAAAATTATTAGGCATCTTATCGATAAAAAATGGAGCTCCTTGTCGATGAATTTTTGTCTCCGCAATATAGCGAGCACCAAGGTTTTCTAATTCGCTTTGATCAAGCTCAGCAATAATATCCGGATAGCCTAGCTTACTTTTTTCTTCGCCACGACGTCGTAATTCCTGCGATATGGTTAGTATGTTAGGCAACTCTAACGTTCCGTCAACCATGCTATGGGAGGATAATATTTGCTCGAGCAAAGTCGAGCCGGCTCGCGGCAAGCCAACAATAAATATTGGATCGGGAGAGCTATCACCACTGCATTTTAATACCGCAGACTGAGTGGCGGTGAAAAATTCGCGCTGCGCCAACAGATCATCACTCATTCTGTCAGCCTTATAGGCACACTGCTGCTTTTTAAGATCGTTACCTCGTTGGTAATAATCGAAAGCCTTTGCAAAATCTTTTAAATCTTCGAATCCTTTACCCAGTGCAAATAAAAGATAAACGCGCTCCATCAAACTTAAGTGACGCTGCTTATCAACCTCTTGCATGGTTTGTAGTTCTTGCTGTGAAAAACGATAGGTTTTTAAATTGGCTAAAGAGTAATAGGCCTCGCCATGATTAGGCTGAGCACGCATTGCGTCGCGATAAGACTCTATAGCCGCAGCAGAATC
Source organism: uncultured Pseudomonadales bacterium (assembly GCA_905480475.1). Classification (GTDB taxonomy): domain Bacteria; phylum Pseudomonadota; class Gammaproteobacteria; order Pseudomonadales; family UBA7434; genus UBA7434. Next base: position 1,059 of record CAJQQO010000037.1, read on the forward strand.
ACCCATGGTTTTCAGTGCATGCCCACGCGAAGTAAGTGTAATCTCGTCATAGGGGAGCTGCTGCAATATACTGTTAAAATATTTTAACGCCGTCTCAAAATCTCCCATCTGCATCGACTCGATGGCATACAAAGATTTGAATTGCGGATTCTCAGGCGCTGTTGCCAGCAGCTGTTCAGCTTGGATAAGCGCCTCATTGAATTTTTGGCGCCGGCGTAATAACTGAACATAGTCGATGCGTACTGAATTATTAGTAGGAGCAAACACGGTAGCGCTTTCTAGTAAAAATTCAGCTTCAGCTAGCGCGCCGGTCTGGCTAGCAATATTGGCGAGTAATCGCATCGCCTCAATATTACGCGGTTGACGCTCTAAAATCTGCCGACACAGTGATTCGGCGCGAGCAAGCTTGCCCTGAGCGAGCAAGTCAGATACAGATACAATTGCTTTGGGTAAGCTTTTTAAATGCTTGAGCTGATTGAATGCTTGCTGGCCCAGACCTGACTTATTTAATTCCTTACAAAGCTCAAGCTGAGCGCGCCAACTGGATTCTAGGGCGGGATTTATCTGCGTAGCTCGCTGATAAGCCTGCAATGCTTCGGCATGACGCTGCTGTTGCTTATATAGGTGTCCCTGTTCCTGGTGGGCTCGGCAATACTCTAATTTTTGCAAAAACAACCTATCTAAATAATGCTGAGCATCACTTAAACGCTGCTGATGCCGGCTACAAATAGCCGCCATATAAAGTCCATCTACATGACTTGGAAAGGTCGTTAAAAAATCATCAAGGTCAGCATAAGCAAGGTCAAATTGATGATCGCGTATTAACCCCTGAATCGATACAAGTTGATCGCTAGATTGGCTATCTGGCATATTTAAATTACTACCCTGTTAAAAGCGTTAAAACATAATTTTACAATATTACGAGAAAAAAAAACGCCTCTAATAAGAGGCGTTTTTTCCGTTACGTATGATTTACAAATTATAGCTTACGCGTATCCCAGTTGTACGTGGACGTGAAACAGTAACACGCTCTCGATCAAAGTTGGAATTGCCCGAAAGCTCTGCGCGCTCATCAGTGATATTTTCGATGTAAATTTCTGCAGTCCACTGGTCATTGGACACGCCTGCAGTAGCACCAACCATAGCCCAGCTGTCTAGCTCAGCCCGATTAATCTCGATGATATCTGTATAAGCCCTATCAGAGTAACTTATATGAGGCATGACATGTCCTGTATTACCTGAAGACAGATCCCACTCATAACGAGCCTGAAGATTAAACTGCAACTCTGGCGCAAATGCCAGCTCATTACCTTCGGTAACTTCATCTGTTGGCACAAGCACATCAATTATCTCGGTATCTAACACCGAGAAACCGCCGGCAATAGTTAGGCCCATAACACTAGATGGCGCCCAAATAAAGTCTCCCTCAACACCTTTAATTTCAGCATTGGCTGCATTTGAAGCAAAGAACAAATTAGAAATATCGGGATTGAAAACGCTGGCTTGCAACTTATCCACCTCAATGAAGAACAAACTACCATTAAATCGAAGCGAGCCATCTAGCAGATCAGTTTTCCAACCAAATTCATAATTTGTCACCGTATCTGTATCAACGTCAAAAGGTACTTTATAGCTGCCATCCGTTTCACCGCCTGGACGATTCAAAATACCAGGACGGAACCCTTCGGACCACGTAGCGTAAAACAATGCAGAATCAGTCGGCGTCCAAGACGCAGTAAACTTCCCGATAGTACCCTCTGAATGAGCGGTATCGGTCGAATCTGGCGTAGCATCACTGAAAAGCACATCAAGGTTCCGAGCCGCAGAGCCAGTACTCACTAGATTCTGTCCTCGACTACCTGTATTAAACATACCAGTAGCACTGCCCTTTAGATCTACCTCTATATCGTAATACCGCAGACCCGCCGTAAGCGAAACCTGCTCGCTAATATCGAGAGTCAGCTCACCAAAAAAAGCCACTTGCTCGTCAGTACGCAAAACGTCATTTCGAAAAGCAACCCCTTCAGGCCATACTTCAGTGCCGGCGGACGAACCGGGTACTGACACCATAGGACCATAACCGATAGGGTTAGGCGCCGAACCATTACCACCGCCGTCTGACAAAGTCAGCTCAGCGCCGGGGTAAGTAAAGTCAGCTACTTCTCTAACTTCAGCATCACTGTAAAAAGCGCCGAAAGTTGCACGAAGTGCACTTGACTGGTCAGTTGAGAAGCGCAATTCATGTGTCATAAACTCCGATTTAACAGAGCTTTTCACAAACATATTTGGCGCCTGACAAGTTCCAGCAGCAACAGCTGCAGCCGAATAAGTTGCATTATCATAAGCAACTGTGCGGTCACAAATGTAATAAGGTACGTACTGCCCAACAAAAAGATAATCGGTATAGTCGACCCGCTGTTCTGAATCTCTGTCGGTAAAAGCTCCCGTGTAAACCACGTCCAACTCTGCCAGACGGCCCGTTAATGTCCAATTAAAGTTATCAAACTCATCTTCCAGTGTGTCTTGCTCAAAGCGCTGTATTTCAAGATCGCCTAACTCAGGATCAACAAAGAAAACGCCTTCGCTATCGATAGTCTGCTGCGCAGCACCCACCAAAAGCTCCCACTCGTCGTTGATTTCCCACAAAGCGCTTATCCGAGCGCCAGAGTAAGTAACCTCATTGAAGTCATCTTCTGCGCGAATACTGTTATCTGCATTGAGAAAGGTAA
>CAJQQO010000038.1 GCA_905480475.1 uncultured Pseudomonadales bacterium
CATTGCCGATGCGGTATCAGAAGATACGCAGACTGCAGATATTAACGAAGCATTAGCGGGTAATGAATCAGATCATGATCCGATAGCGGAGGCCGATATCTACTTGGCTTATGGTCGTCATGAGCAAGCTCAGCAAATGCTTGATGTGGCGATTGAGCGTGAGCCAGCCAGAGCTGATTTACGTCTTAAACTACTAGAAGTGCATGTTGATCAGAATAGTCCGGATCAGTTTAAAGCGGCTTGTCAGTCATTATTGGCAATTGACCCGGCGGCAAATATTGCAGCAGAAGCCTTACTTGCCGATGTTGATAATGCTGCCGATTGGTGGCCAGAAGGTTCGGTTGCAGCACCCGCCGATGAATTTTTGGAAAGTTACACCGAAGGCAATGATATTGTTGATGCTGATTTGGGTCTTGATCTCAATCTAGATTTGGATACCGATCAAAATAGCGCAACGGAAGTATCAGCTGAAGGTGGCGAGCCTGAAGAGTTTGGTTTGCAGCTCGCTTACGATGCTGATGCCGCAACAGCGGATGCAGCGACAGATGACTCTGCGATTGCCGATGATTCCAATCATGCCGATGAAGTTGGCACTAAGTTGGACTTAGCTAGAGCCTATATCGATATGGGTGATTTTGATGGCGCTCGTGAGATTTTGGATGAGGTGTTATCCGAAGGTAGCACCGAGCAGCGTGATCAAGCCAATACCATGATGGAACGCATTGCTGGCTAGTTATTTACTTGCCTAATCGCTGTTCTAAACAACCCGGCTTATGTCGGGTTGTTTGCTTTTGGGGGCCCCTGTTTATCTCTTTTGCTGAGGGTGACTAACAATAAGTGATGATCAATACGCAATTGCAATAATTGCTGCGTCTGGCATTATTCGCGCCATCTTTAGTCATCCAATCATTAGCCAGCTGAGCAAACGTCATCGCCAAGAGCAATCACCCTACAGACAGTCATTCCAAGTGCGGAATCAAACAAGACGGGACAGCTGCGCCGTATAGCGATCGGTGTGGAATACAACGGCGCTGCCTATCATGGCTGGCAGCGTCAAACTAAGCCGCCAGTTCCAACGGTTCAAGCCGAGCTAGAAAGGGCCATCGCCTTCGTGGCAAATCACGATATTAGTTTGATTTGTGCGGGCAGAACTGATGCGGGTGTCCATGCGACTGGGCAGGTGGCGCATTTTGAAGTATCGGTTGAGCGTGAAAATAAAGCCTGGGTGATGGGCGTCAATAGTCAGTTACCTCCGCAGATACGCGTGCTTTGGGCGCAAGAGCTTAGCTCGGATTTTCATGCGCGATTCTCGGCAACTGCACGTCGCTATCAGTATTGGATTCACAATAATCCGGTTAAGCCCGGAATATTCAGTCATATGCTTAGTCATTATGCCAAGCCTCTGGATGAGCAGCGTATGCACCAGGCAGCGCAAGCATTGTTGGGCGAGCAAGACTGTAGCGCTTTTAGGGCAATTGCCTGCGAAAGTAATACCCCGATGCGCAATATTCATAAAGTTAGTGTTCGGCGGTACGGTCAGCGAATTTGTATCGAGATTCAAGCTAATGCTTTTTTGCTGCATATGGTGCGCAATATCGCTGGTAGTCTGATGGAGGTTGGCGTTGGATCGCAGCCGGTCGAATGGATACAGCAGCTGCTAATGTCCAAGGATCGCAGTCTAGCGGCCGCCACGGCTAGGCCTGACGGCTTGTATTTGATCGCAGTATCCTATCCAGGCGAATTTAATCTGCCCGATATCCAGCCGCCGCTTTTTAGCGCCTAGCTACATCCAGCTTTAGATACGTCAGAGTTTAGATACATCCAAGTTCAGATCTATCCAAGTATTGATCAATCAGATAGCGCTCGCGAAGGCTGGGTCGGCGTTTATATTTCGGTCAAGCGTATGTGAGATGATGGTATTTCTGGGTGCATATACCAGCAGCTATACGGCCTCTGATTTGCTAAACTGCCACGCTGTTTTGAACGATTGACGCGAGCTTTATGCCGTCGGGCCAAACTGAAGCTTTTGTCAGGTAAATATCATGGTTAATTCCAGCACTGTTACTCACAATATCCCGGTTAGAACGCGGGTTAAAGTGTGTGGAATCACCCGAGGCGAAGACGCAATAATGGCTATTCAGGCCGGAGCCGATGCGCTTGGTTTTGTTTTTTATCCGCCAAGCCCCAGAGCGGTTACTGCCGATGTTGCTGCACAGCTATGTCAGCAATTGCCACCGTTTGTCGACAAGGTAGGTTTATTTGTCAATGCCAGCGCCGCAGAAGTGCAGCGTGTGCTTAAGCAAGTGCCACTAACACTGCTGCAGTTTCACGGCGATGAGTCGGCAGAGTTTTGCGAGCAATTTGGCCTTGCCTATATCAAGGCGGTAAGAATGCCTGCTGTTGGTGAAGCTGAGAGTAGTGGCGCTGAAGATAAACAAGCCTACGAACAAGCAATAGCGCAATTGAATAGCCATCAAGCGGCAGCCGGTTTTTTGCTAGATACTTATCAAAAGGGTGTGCCTGGTGGAACTGGCAAAATATTTGATTGGTCGCGTATTCCAGGTCATCTTACGCAAGCAATTATTCTTGCCGGCGGTTTGGATGCAGATAATGTCGCTGCCGCTGTTAAAGCCGTAGCGCCGTATGCAGTTGATGTCAGTAGTGGCGTTGAATCAAGTGCGGGAATTAAAGCGCCAGAAAAAATACAGGCTTTTATGCAAGCGGTCGTTGGAGTAGGGAGTTAACTATTCAGTCGCATGCGGCGCAAAGTCGAATGACTACAAACAACGAGATGCTAGATTAAAGCGGCGATATAAAAGCGACTGTACAAAAGTCGCTAAAGAAAAAATACCAACACGATATTAGTTCAAGACTAAACAAGACAATACGATTAAAAAGCAAAGAGCAAAGCAAGAGAAGTTAGCATGCAAACACCGAGTGATTTACCAAAAGATTTTAGCAAAATAGACTATGCGTCTGTG
>CAJQQO010000039.1 GCA_905480475.1 uncultured Pseudomonadales bacterium
TTGTTGCAGCTACATTCTATTTTTCGCTTCAAATGTTTGTTCTATGAAACGTACTTATAACAAGTTTGTTAAACACCGCTGCGCACCTACGGCGCTCCGCTGGACTCATCACTGCGTTCTTCGCCGTTTACAAAAGCGTTATGGGCATGCCAGATGCTTAGCAATATAAAAATATACAAAGCATGGGCAGGCGCAAACCATATCGGCGAGTTTATCGTCTTCCTTATAGTTTCACTGCTTTTTTTCACCGTAATAGCGGTGAAGGTTCCAACGGGAGAGGAAATTCTCCATAAGGGTCAGATCGAACGTCTCGGAGTTTGGCCAGGTTCAGAATATGAATGGCCCGTTCTCCTTGCGGCGGTTAAACTTGAGAGCGGGATTTTAGTTCAGGTTGCTATACCTCGAACTAATGGGGCCAGCAAGGGCGAGGAAGTAGCTATTGCTGAGAAAAAATATTTTTTAAAAGGCTCTTCTTATGAATATGCAGATTAAGCTAAAACCCATAACAAGTAGCTGCTGCGGATCGTCGCTACGCTCTTTGCCGCAGAGCTAGCTGTTATGTTTCAAAATAGATTATGAAATATTGGATTTTTCTAGCCGCCACTTTGTTATTGGCCTCTGGCTGTTCTTTGGAGGAGAAATCCGAAAGGGCTGCGAATCAAATTATCAAAATTCAAGAATATGTCATCAATAACTATGGCCAGCATTTTTCATTCTCTTGGCAAGAGAAAAAGGGAGAAATCAAAAACTATACAATGTTCGTCGTTGTAGACAGTGAATCGGAAAGCATGAAAGCATCCAAATTTCACGTTATTGCGCAAGAAGCAGCAAACCACGTATTTTCCAATCCGCCAAACAATATAAACGTCGTATTGGTTTTTGCTGATAGTAATGGAACATAAACACGACTAACAGGACCGAAGGGTCTTGTTAGTTGGCTGTTAGGAGGCTCTACGATTAGCCAAGCTATGGAAATCAACCCCAGATTTAAACCTCATTGGTTTTGGAAACTATTCTTTTGGTTTCACATACTAATTGCACCAGTATTTATAATTTTGGTAGTTGGTGAAGAATTATCTGTTCTGGATTGGGTAGACATAGGTGCCTTTTTCGTTATTATCACTTGCTTGTATGGTTATGTTTTTTCAAAGAAGATAGGTGTAGCCAAGTTTTGGCAGGGCATATGTTTGATCTATCCATGTTGGGCTATATTTTATGAGTTTATCGCTCCGTATTGGTTTCATCTTCCCCAGTACGGTGAGATTTATGACTATGATCCATTATTTATCGCATTAGCATTATTCTTTATTGTCCCTACAAGTAGGGCTTTTTATTTATATGGTTTCTCCCGAGAACAACTATGGCGTTCCTAACAAGTTTGTTAACGATCGCCTTCGGCTGGACAAGTGCTTGCGCACTTTCCCGTTACAAAGGCGTAATGAGCTTTAGCCAAAGCAATAAAGGACTTTCTTAGCTAACGGCATTAAGTGTTATGGGCATCTTGGTAATAATTCTTTCTGCTACCCAGTCACCGTCAACGGTTATTTTGGAGCCATCGACACTTACAGCGTCAGGTAGATAACGTATAAATCCTTGTCCTAGTCGACGCAAAAACGTGACCGCAAGTGTTTTGCCGATGCAGACATGTTTGGCGCCACCAAAAATAATATGATTGTTTGGACTAAAGTCCCGATTAAAATTAAGCGCTAGTGGGTTTTGCCATTGCTTTGGATCGAGATTCGCACCTGGGAAAAATAAGCAGATTGAACTGCCTTCAGTAAGCTCAAACTTACCCAGTTGCACCGTACCATGTGCATGACGAGACAGCGACTTTACATGATTGTCGCGTCTTAAAAATTCTAGAATCACATTGTCGTTATTAAGTAGTTCAGGGTTGTCTTGCAGCTTGCGACGTACCTCTGGATAGCGGATTAGATTTCGCAGAAAGAAGGCCGATGATATTCCCATGGTGTTACTGGCGGAAATCAAAATAGGCCCAATTAAATTGGCTTTGATTTTTTCATCACTTAAGCCTATAGATTTACATGCCTCTACGTGATCATAAAGAAGTGTTCCTGGGTTGAATTTTTCATAGTTGCGTTCAACAAAATCACGAAGCAGGACCACCGCATCGTCTGCGTCTTTAATCAGTGATTCGTCGCCGAGATTCTCAAACGACTTTAGATAAGTGCAGCCAGCGTTATAGACATCAGTAATTTCTTTATCTGGAATAATAAGGCCGGCGGTTTCGAGAATTACACGAAGTGGTAGAGTTGCTATTTGGTCAATATAATTGGGTAGGTCTTTCCCTTCAGAGAGTTGTTTGAAAATAGGTTCCATATCGTCAAAACTGGCTGATTTTTCAATATTGCCAAGAAAGCGAACTAACTGTGATTTCAATTTGATATCCACTTCGCCCATACTGAAATTGTTGCTCATTTCCCATAGTCGGTTGGGATAGAGCTTGGCGTATCGTTCTTCGCGCTGTTGGAACTCAGGATTGGCTAGCGGCTCTCGGCGGCATAACGGTGACCTTAGCACTGACCTGCAGTCATCATGACGAAATAAAAAATTCATGCCTTCGGAACGAAAGCCCAAAACCTTATCATCCTGATACAGATCTTTAAGAAGCGAGTAAGGATCTAGCGTAAAGTCTGCATCAAAATAGGAAACAGGTAGATCGATAAATTCACTCATAGTGCCGAGTTCCTTAACAGAGTGTGATAGTTGTTAACGAAAAATTTAATTTTACTCCGTCAGCACCAGTTGGATCAAACGGATAATCTCTCAAGAGAGGTTTATGCTTGATGGGTACCCCGACTCTTCGAGTTATGCTCCGAACATTGGATGGCGAATAATGCAGCGGGGTGGGTAAGTCTATGAAGAGTAATGGTGGGCCCGGAAGGAGTGAATGATAAAAGCCTTGGGGCTTTTATACTCCTGCGGGCTTCGCTGTCGCTCGTTGAAAATTGCTCAAGCAATTTTTGAAACTTCGACCTGTCGATTATGAGTCAAGATAACTATAGATCCTGCCGCGCATAAGCTGAAGAAGTCTAAGCGGTTTATCCTCACTTAGCGATCACCAATCGCTCTACACCCTAATAGTCTTTACTTGCCTAACCACAAGCCTTGTAAATCACCTTTAATGCGCCATTCGTTCAATATTGAAAAAAACTGAATCGCAACGGGAATGGGGCGGTCCTGAGCATTGCGGTTATCTCCCGAAGTACCCTCCATATTGTAAATGCCGGGCGTGCACTGGTCGATAAGGTCGGAGCTGGTGTCTGGTAATGCTAATACGTAATCTACCCATTCTTGTTCTGCTTGGGGAGTTACTTCTACCACCGAATAACCTTTACGCCGAGTTTCGCCAATAATGTGCGCTATATGCGTCGCTTGCTGCTCGGCGAGATAGGTATAGTTATAAGAGAATGTAGCTTGCTTGTTAGCCAAAATAAAACAGTTAGGAAAGCCATTGCTTTGCATGCCGTGAAGTGTGCGGTATCCATCGCTCCATTTGTCGCCAAGCGCTTTGCCTTGGCGGCCTATGATTTCATAACCTGCGCGTTCGGGGTAGTCGCCAATAAAATCAAAACCCGTCGCCAAAATAATACAGTCGGCCTCAATCTCTTGACCACCTACTACTAAGCCAGTTTCAGTTATGCGTTCTACTCCCTGACCATCGGTATCGACCAGCGTAACATTATCGCGATTAAAGGCAGGTAAATACTCATCGTGAAAACAAGGGCGTTTGCAGTTGCGACGATACCAAGGTTTGAGGGCCGCTGCGGTCTCGGTATCTTTAACGGTATCATCTACTCGACTTCTTACAGCTTCCATCACGTCCATATCGATTTTTTCAAGCAATTTCGCAAGCTCTTCTGGTGGTACGTTTTGTATGCCACCTTGTGCATTGATGATCTCCAGCGCGCGGCGACTTATTTCAGTCCAACCATCGGCAACCATATCGGTACCGTTTTCAATCATGGTGACGATGGCATCAAAATTAAAGACCCGCTGTTGCTGCCAGCCGCTTGATAGTGATTTTGCCCAATCAGGGTCTGTTGGGCCGTTATCACGCACATCAACAGCTGACGGTGTGCGTTGCACCACATAAAGATGCTCGGCGTCTTTGGCGAGGGCGGGCACACACTGAATGGCAGTTGCACCGGTGCCAATGATGGCGACGCGCTTGTTATTCAGACCGGTCATTGGCGCCTTAGTGCTACCACCTGTGTAATCATAATCCCAGCGGCTGGTGTGAAACATCTTGCCTTTAAAAGTTTCTAGCCCGGGTAGTGATGGTAGCTTGGCACGATTTAAAATACCGTTAGACATGCAAACGTAACGTGCCCGAATACAATCGCCACGATTGGTTTTAACCAGCCAATAATTATCGGCATCAGACCACGTAAGTTCGGTTACCGATGTTTGAAAACACGCGTTGTTGTAGAGTGAGTAATGTTTAGCAATGCGTTGAAAATACGCTAGAATTTCATCGCCACTTGCGTATTTTTCGCTGGGCATATAGCCCATCTCCTCAAGTAGTGGCATATAAATATACGACTCAATATCACACATCGCACCCGGAAATCGATTCCAATACCAGGTGCCACCAAAATCGCCGCTTTCGTCGATCACACGAATATCATCAACGCCTTGCTCTTTTAACCGCGCGCCGAGTAACAAACCACCTAAGCCGCCGCCAATCACGGCAACTTCAATAAAATCGTTTAGTGGTTCTCGTTGCAGGGGTTTATCTATAAACGGGTCGGACGAAAAACCGGCCCAGTCGCCGCTAGCGAACTGATACTGTTCCGAACCGTCGCTGCGTATTCGTTTATCGCGTTCTTGTTGATACTTCTTGCGAAGTGCGAGGACATCGATCTGAGTTTCTGCCACTGTTATTTATCTCTTATGCAGGTGGTACGACATTCGAACTATTAGTTACTCAACGGGTAAATACTTAAGTAAAAACAGCTTAAAGAAAATTGTTGCTAGCGAGACTTACAATATGGACATAGTTGCTTGTGGTGCGGGTAAGTTAACTCGCAGAATTGTATGGAATCGATGTGTAAATACTTTAATGTATCAATTCGCTTATGCGCACATCTATCTTTGGCGATGTACAGTGGGATAAACTCCGATGTCTTGTGCACAATTTGAAATCAAAATAGAGGAAGGTTTATGTCTATCACATTGTCAGGCCTAGAAGGAAAGGTAGCCGTTGTTACAGGCGCTGGCCGTATGCGCAGCATAGGGCGTTGGATTGCGCTGGAGTTGGCGAGAGGAGGCTGTGATGTCGTCATTACCGGCAGTGGCCGCTCCCCAGACCGATACCCCGATGATGAAAAACAGGCTGGTTGGCGTGATATTGAAAGTGTTGCTGATGAGATCAGCAATATGGGACGACGTGCACTCCCGATTGTAAGTGATGTGACTAACATAGAGTCAGTGGAGAAGCTGGCACAGCGGGTGAAGGAAGAATTTGGGCGCGTTGACTTCGTGATCAATAATGCTGGCGCTGCGCGCGGTGAGGATCGTAAAGCTATTGTGGACGTGGACCCAGCGGCTTGGCTTAACGTCATCAATGTCAATCTTAATGGCGCTTTTAACATGTGCCATGTGTTTGGTAAGCAATTGATAAAGCAAAACACAGGTGGAGCGATTATTAATATCTCTTCTATTGGTGGGAAAATGCTGCCTCCTAACAATGCCGCTTACGCTTCAAGCAAGGCAGGCTTGCACGCTATGACTGCTTGCATGTCAGGAGAGGTGGGCCAGTACGGAATACGAGTGAATGCGATATGTCCTGGGATTATTGAAACTTCAAGAATGGATGACATTCCCCGTGGGGAGGTTTGGGACGGCATGGTAAAGGAGCTGATACCATTAGGTCGTGCTGGTGATCCACAGGAGATTGGCTGGATGACGGCATATCTATGTAGCGATCAAGGTGCGTGGATTTCTGGGCAGATGTACAGTGTTGATGGAGGGCATGTAGCGGGGCGTTAGAGTTGGCTGAACGTTATTGCTCAGAAGATATAATAAGCATAACAATTGTGGTTTAAGGCAAGCCCAAAAAATAACGCGCGATCAATGTATGCGATAAAGCTAATTGGTGCTTTTAGGCGGTAAGATTCATTCAGTTCGTCGAGTCTGTGGAGTGTGCTGACTTGATAACCTTTCCAAGCGGCAACTTTACATTTCGCTAAACGCACCTTTAGTGTAATGCAAAGTTGGAAAGCTTTTATTTACTTGCGGACTTAGACGCCGTTTCGGAATCCGACTTAGACACTCCTTTACCTTTGCCGACGGTATTCATCCGTTCAACCATTTCTGCACGTTTCTTTTCCCTTGTCGCTTCAGCCTCCGCAACGTCATCATGTAAACCTACTTTTTCTTTGATGAGTTTACTCATTGCAGCTGTGAAATTTTTGATATCACCAAGGGTGTACGATAGTGGCTACCCGTCAACGATGGTCAATATATTTTCAGCACGTAACGCCGCCGTAAGAAAGCCATGATTGTTTGCGCCGCTTGTTTTGGTGGTCATCAAAGCCAATTGGCAACTAATTTTTCACTGCGTGTCCAAAGTGTTTCAGCCACCTCTACGTTTTTGACTTCGGCTGTGGTATCGAGCGGTTGGCAATGCGAAAAGTATTTTCCGGCGATATCGCTGGCAGGTTCATGTAGCGCACAGACCACCGTGGTCGCAGCACCTTGATTGGGTGATTTAGTAAACGGGCTGAACAGTTTAAACGCGATTCGAGTTAATGCTGATTCTCGGCCAAAGTCGGTTGTGACCATATTACCCGGGTGAACTGAACAGGCTGTTAAACCCTGATCGCCGTAGCGTGATTGCAGTTCCGATGCCATTAGGGCATTACAAAGTTTGGCCTGGCCGTAGGCCTTCATCACACTGTAGTCGGATTTTGCATAGGGCAGGTTATCGAAGTCGAGCGTTTTGGGGTTTCGGTGAGCTTCGCTCGAAAGCATAATGACGCGCGGTGCGTTTGCGGCTAATAGTTTGGGCATAAGTTTTTCGGTCAGTAGAAAGTGGCCGACATGGCAGACGCCAAAGGTGCGTTCAAAGCCTTGTTCTGTTTCGAGATAATCAACCGACATGGAGCCTGCATTGCAAATCAAACAATCGATACTCGGCCAATCTAGCTGCATGCAAAATTGGCTAACGTTATCGAGTGATGCTAAGTCGAGTTGAGCAAAACTGACATCCGCATTGGTAGACTGTTGCTGAATTTTTTCAACCGCGGATTTTCCCGCCGCGGGATTACGGCAAGCGAGTAACACCTTAGCGCCAACGCTAGCCAATGCGCGTGCGGTTTCATAGCCAATGCCGGTGTTAGCGCCGGTGATAATAACCGTCTTGCCGTTGAGCTGGTGGCCCTCGACGACTTGGTCTGCAGTGGAGCGCTGATTAAACTGCCATTGTGGTGACTTATACTGGGACATAACTTACCGTTCCTAAATTAACGAAGTATTGGAAAAATATTTGTTGGCTATATACATATTGTGCATAGACATCTTGGACATAGAGTCGTTGATTACGCCATCTGGCAATGTCATTCGCCGCATGACTCAACTTAAAGTCCATTATCAACGAGGCAAGCTGTTTAGCAAAGTACCGTATGTTAAGGTGATTGAGAGTAAGATTTTTTTCGGTTTCGACTTGCCGATTTCCGGTAATGACAAGTTAACTGGCTGAATTAGGTAGAATCAGCGTATGAATGCTTACAAGCGCCACAAACCTCACGCACGATATCTTCAATTAAGCCGTCAGCGGGAGCAGCGATTGTTGTAAACCGTGTCCGATGAGTAGAATCGTAAGCGAAAGAAAGACGCTGAATAAAGAGTGAATGGCAGTAGACATTGGCGTCGTCACTATCAATAAAAATCGGAGCGCAATTCTCACTATTTTTAGCCACAACGCAAGAAATTTTTCAACGAAAGTGTAGACAATAAAGGAGAGTCGAAATTAGCCCTACTAGTGCCACAACTGCCAAGGCCCAAATGTTCGGTTTGGGCTGAATTGAAGCTAACCGGCAATTGAAGTCAATGTCCGTTATTCAATCTCATTGCACATAATATTTTTTCTTTTTTGCAGTCCCGTCTATTTTTAATAATTATTGTTGAGTTTCTCTACATATTGACAAGCCATCTATCGGTACAATTCCATCTATTTTGGTTGTCTTATTACACTACCCATTGTGAAATTTAAGCCCACAATTCGCGCGAATTTAACCCAAGGTAGATAGCGTCATGCGGATAGCCATACTCAGTAGAAACTCAAAGCTTTATTCCACCCGTCGGCTAGTCGAAGCCGGTACATTACTCGGTCACGAGATGAGCGTGATCGACACGATGCACTGTTATATGGATATCACCAGCAGCCGACCAAGTGTTCGATATAAAGGAAAGGCATTACCGCGATATGATGCTGTAATCCCAAGAATTGGCGCCTCTGTGACATTCTATGGCACTGCGGTGGTGCGTCAGTTTGAAATGATGGGGACCTACTCAATTAATGAATCCGTTGCCATTAGTCGTTCGCGAGATAAGCTCAGGTCAATGCAATTATTGTCGCGTAAAAGTGTTGGGTTACCGCGTACGGGTTTTGCTCATCAAGCTGACAACGTTGCCGATCTTATTAAAAATGTCGGGGGTGCGCCGGTTGTCATAAAGCTACTCGAAGGCACTCAGGGAATCGGCGTGGTGCTTGCTGAAACTCAAAAGGCAGCAGAAAGTATTATTGAAGCCTTTATGGGTCTTCACGCAAATATATTGGTTCAAGAGTATGTGAAAGAAGCTGGCGGTGCGGATATTCGCTGCCTTGTTGTCGGTGGTAAGGTGGTCGCGGCGATGAAACGACAAGCCGCTGAAGGAGAGTTCCGTTCGAATCTGCATAGGGGCGGAACAGCCGAGCTGGTTAAACTTAGCCCTGCTGAGCGTAAGACAGCGGTAACGGCGGCTAATGTAATGGGTTTGAATATGTGTGGGGTAGATATACTCCGAGCTTCAACCGGGCCTGCTGTTATGGAGGTAAACTCTTCTCCAGGGCTCGAAGGTATTGAAGTTGCTACAGGTAAAGACGTCGCTAGCATGATAATTCAATGTATTGAAAAAAACGCAAAGCCGAATAAGACTAAAACCAAGGGCAAAGGTTGATCTAGAGATGGAATCCACGTTAGAAATTGCAGGGCAAATTATTAAGCCGGGCGAAGAGCGGCGTATAGAATTGCCATCAGTTAGCCTATATACCGATACGCCAATGCCAATACCAGTCCACGTCAAGCGGGGCAAGCGGCCGGGACCAACGCTGTTTGTGAGTGCGGCAATTCATGGTGACGAATTGAATGGGATTGAAATCATCGGTCGATTGTTAAAAAGTAAATCGATTAAGAGTTTGAGGGGAACACTTATAACGGTGCCTATGGTTAACGTTTATGGTGTTATCAACCAAAGTCGCTATATGCCCGATAGACGCGATCTCAATAGGTCATTCCCGGGGTCAGCGCGTGGATCCCTCGCGGGAAGAATCGCGAAGCTATTCTTGGATGAAATTGTTTCGAAATGTGATTACGGCATTGATCTACATACAGGGGCAATCCATCGCAGCAACTTGGCTCAAATCCGAGCCAATCTCGATGATGA
>CAJQQO010000040.1 GCA_905480475.1 uncultured Pseudomonadales bacterium
TATTGTTGGTTGGAGTTCGTCTTATAGCGAATATGTTCCCGGTGCTAATGTCGATTTACAATTCCAAACACCTAGCATGGCGCTTGGCGAAGCCGGTAACTCCGATGACAATAACAATGGCTTTACTTTTGATATTGTATCCTTAGGTGAAGGCGGCAGTATTACGCTGACATTTATTGAGCCGATTGGCAACGGCGAAGGCGCAGACTTTTTAGTCTTTGAAAATAGTTTTTCCGATACTTTTTTGGAGCTAGCATGGGTAGAAGTCTCCTCTAACGGCGTAGACTTTGCGCGCTTTGATAATGCCTCACTTACCGCCGCACCCGTTGGCCCGTTTAGCAATATCGATACCACCGATATTTTAGGTTATGCCGGAAAATACCGTGGCGGTTTTGGTGCCCCCTTTGATTTAGAAGAGTTAGCCACCAGCTTGTTAAGCAATCCCTCGCTTGATGCACTGGTTGATACTAACCGCATTAGCCATGTAAGAATTGTTGATATTTCTGGCGACGGTACAGCGTTTGATAGCTTGACTGCTCCGGTCGGCCCCAATCCGATTTACGA
Source organism: uncultured Pseudomonadales bacterium (assembly GCA_905480475.1). GTDB lineage: Bacteria > Pseudomonadota > Gammaproteobacteria > Pseudomonadales > UBA7434 > UBA7434. Next base: position 565 of record CAJQQO010000040.1, read on the forward strand.
CCCCTACCCTTCAACTGGCAGCGCTGGCTTTGACCTCGATGCGGTTGCAGTCATGCATTTTTCCGGCAATGCCTATGAGACCAATGTGCCTATGCCGCTTTATGCATTTTTTATCTTAGGCGGATTACTTGTCGGCATTAATTGCTGCAGTAAACGCATTGTTAGCTAAACAAAGTTTTAAGGCATAAAAGAAAAGTATTTTTATCATTTTGAAATTAATAAGGGAGCACAAAAATGAACAAACTAATAAAACCACTATTAACAAGCGCCACCCTACTAGCGGCCGTCCACAGCCACGCTGCGCTGGTGACTTTTGATGAGAACCCATTAGCCATCGATAGCTTTTTTAATCCGCAAGCAGCGACTAGCTTTACTAGCGGCAGTGTAAGCTTTGATCACGCGTGGAACTTTGATTGCTGCTGGGGAAACTTTAGCTACTCTAATAAGCAAGACACCACTACGGCGGGTTTTACCAATGATCGCAGCGCTATTACCGGCACTGGTGTAGGCGCAGGACAAGATAATTACGGCGTATCCTTCGGCAATGCCAGTATTAGTTTTGGCTCAGCCAATATTGTACAGTCAGCTTATCTAACCAATACGACTTACACTTATTTAGCGGTAAAAGACGGCAATGATGGCTTTGGCGTGGTAAAAGGTCCCTTTGACGAGAATGATTTCTTTACTCTAACCATCAATGGTTTAGATCAGAGCAATAATATTATTTCATCGTTCGATTTTGCATTAGCCGACGGTACCGATATTGTTGATAGCTGGGAATTCGTCGACTTTTCTGTATTAGGTGCGGTATACGGTTTGTCGTTTGAGTATGCTTCGTCGGATGTCGGTTCTTTTGGTATCAATACACCTACCTATTTTGCGATTGATAATATTAATATTCAGGCGGTACCCGTGCCAGCATCGGCATATTTGTTTTTATCTGCCATTGCAGGCTTAGCGATTCGAAAAAATCGGCGATAGTTTTCGATAAACGTTAAACTATTTAACAATAAGAAAAAACTGCTTATCGCCGTTACTGGAATGCGGTGATTTGCAGCTTAGTAATAAATATTTAAATCTGTTCTAGCGATGGATTACAATTAGGCAGAGGCTTGCTTTAAAGCCATTCCTTCCACTCGCTCTTTATCAAAGGTATTTAAAGGATTTAAAGACCAGCCAATCCACAGTAGTGCCGGCCAATATAAATACGCCAAAATCTCCAGATTTTCAAAAAAGCTATATAAAACTAAAATCAGCATCAACCCAAAACCGCTGGCAGCTTTGCGAGAAAACTGCGCTTCAAATAATAAATAGAGGCCGCTAATAAACATCGGCACGGCCAAGGCAACTGCACCGACTGTACGTCGTCAAAGATAGTTGGACCGTTCGCGGCCTGATTTAAGAGACGGTTTAGCTCATCAGCTTGTGTATTCGTTGTCGATCATAGTGGTTTTTTCGCCGTAAGGCGATGGTGTTTTGTTTAATCCGTTCCCGTTGGCTTAATATCGCTTATCCTCTTCCTTAGTACACATCAGCCGGTGTTAGTTTATCGATCGACTCATGATATAGATCGTGATTGTAATAACTCACGAAGCGATGGAGATGCTCTTCTAGCTCGCTCGGTAAGTAATAGTGATTGAGCAAGATTTGATTTTTCATCGAACGATGCCAACGCTCGATCTTTCCTTGCGTTTGTGGGTGGTAAGGGCGGCCGCGTGTATGACTCATGCCATTTTCGTCCAGATAATCAGCGAGCTCGCCCGAGATATAACACGGGCCATTGCCACTGAGTAAGCGCGGGCGATGCTGTACCCTTACTTGATTGAGCTCAGTAAAAGTCAGTGCATCGCCCAAGGTATCAGAGACATCACTCGCACTCATCGTCATGCACAAACGCCAAGCAATAATGAAGCGAGAGTAATCATTCAGGACTGTCGATAAGTAATACCAGCCCCAGCCTACGATCTTGAAGTACGTAAAATCCGTTTGCCATAACTCGATTACCCGCCGACTGGGTTGCTGGAACTTGCCTCCCACTTTGATCAAGATATACGCAGGACTGGTAATTAAATCTTGCGCTTTAATCAGTCGATAGACAGTAGATTCCGGGACAAAGTAGGATTGCTAATCGGTGTAGCGTACCGCTAACTCACGCGGGGATAAATCCGTTTCACGTAAAGCAAAATCAATCAGCGCTTCACGATGATCCGCTGGGACTTTATTCCATGCTAGTGATGGCTGTGGCTTCTTGTCCTCGAGCGCATCAATACCACCGTCGTGATAACGTCCTAGCCAGTTATAAAATGTGGACTTATGGATATCCAATCGAGCCAGTGTGCGTTTTACGGATAGATCTGAATGCTGAACAAGTTGAATGACCTCGTGTTTTTCAGGGCCGAGTATCTCATATACCGTCCTCCCCATTCCCGAGCACGCTTTTTTTGAGCACACGGTTTCCCATAAACACTTCGGCCAGCGTTTCTTTTAGGGCAGCTGTCCCCGCGCGCAAATCTTTGACCTTATCGGTCGTCGCTTCGTGCACTGTATCGCCTGACAAACGCTTCTTGCCGGCTTCCAGAAAGTCTTTCGACCAACGATAATAAACGTTCGCATTGATACCTTCTCGACGGCATAGCTCGGCTACACTCTCTTCGCCATGTAATCCTTCGAGTACAATACGGATATTTTCTTCAGATGAATAATGTTTGCGCGTAGCGCGACGGATGTCACGCACGGTTTTTTCGGCACTGGGTTTTCTAGTCATCACCATCGCCTCTTCGAGTAAACGATGAACCAAAACCCTCTCTTAATCAATTGGCTAATTTAGTCCAACGGGTGCTGACGGGGTACATTCGCCTCCCACCTCGGCGTCATAGCTCTTACATTTAATCAAAAACGTATGCTCAATACTAAACACCACTTTATCATATTGATTAAACATTTCGTTTGCCATTGTCACAATACCGCAATGAGGTCGACTACTGGACAGACGCATATCCTTAACCGTAGAACGTGAACGCAATAAATCACCGGGCCGAATCGCATCACGCATACGCATTTTGTCAAAGCCCAAGGCACTTAAGGCTGCCGACTTGCTCTTTTTATTGGCTTTCATACCAACGGCTACCCACATCGCAAAGACATGCACCGATGAAGCAACCAACCCTCCAAAGACCGAATTTTTAGCCGCCTCGGGGTCGATATGAAATGGCTGCGGATCCCAGCGATTACCCATCTCCATAATTTCCGCGTCGGTAACTTCATAGGGATCACTAAACTCCCTAAGCTGCCCAACTTCCATATCTTCAAAGTAATACACTGCTGATTCTGACATATTTTAATAACCGCTGTTTTATAATGGCGGCTATTATAAACGCGGATTCGCGATCACTAAGCAGAATGATCAATGTTTAATACTAATCGAGTGACCAGTCGATAGGATCTAAACCTAGCGATTGCAAATACTGATTTGCTTGCGAGAAATGTCGATTACCTGAAAAGCCACGATGCGCTGACAGCGGTGATGGATGGGCTGACTTCAGCACACAATGGCGGTCAGAATCAATCAGCTGACCTTTTTTCTGCGCGTAACTGCCCCACAACATAAATACAATGCCTTCACGCTGCTTATTTAGCGCGGCTATCACACTGTCGGTAAATTGCTCCCAGCCCTTACCCGCATGCGCGCCCGCCGCTTGTTGCTCTACCGTTAATACTGCATTCAGCAATAATACACCGCGCTCAGTCCATGACTGCAAACAGCCATGCTGCGGAATAGGAATACCCACATCACTATTAAGCTCTTTAAAAATATTGACCAAGGACGGTGGCGGTTTAACGCCCTTAGGCACCGAGAAACATAAACCATGCGCCTGACCGGGGCCGTGATAAGGATCTTGCCCAAGCATCACCACTTTGACCTTATCAAAATCAACGCTATTCATGGCGTTAAAAATATCATTGCCAGCAGGATAAATAATGCCCTGTTGTTTTTTGCGCTCTAATAAAAAATCGCGCAGCTGCAACATATAATCTTGCTCAAACTCCGATTCAAGCTGAGCCAACCACGATGGGGATAAGCGGATGGAATGAGAATTCATAGAACGACATCCTTAAATTGGTCTCCGAACACTTTTAGTACAATACGAGCAGTACAGTGCTAGATTTTCACTTTGAAATAATGACGGGAATGGCCAAGCAAGCGACAAATTAAAAAGTCTCAATACACATTGTTATTGCGTACACGAAACCGTTTAATAGGCTGTAAGCGCGCTGGCATATTACGATATCTGCAAACTAAAAAAAACCATTTGCCGGATTAGCCGAAATTAATATCAACCGATGGTCTGTATTATGAAAATATCTCCCATTCAGCGCTTTATTAGATGGTTCGGCGGCACCAATGGCGGCCGAATCTTTGATGTGTTTTGTGTTCGCTGGTTTTCCTTTTCGCCGATTATCTGGATCTTTACCAAAGATGATAATTCCGGTTATAACAATCCCTGCATATTTATTTCCACCGGCCGAAAATCCGGCCTTAAGCGTGAAACCGTATTACCAGCGTTCCCTAACGGCAATGGCCAACTAATGATTGTGGGTTCGCGCGGCGGTACTAGTAAAGATCCGCATTGGGCGCATAATCTTCGTGCCACACCGAATGCCGAGATGCTTTATAAACGCAAGCGTTATCAAGTTAAAACCCGTTTACTGGAAGGCGAAGAGCGCGAAGAAAAATTTGCTATTTGCTGTCAGCATGCGCCGGTGTATTCGCGCTATCAGGAGTGGGCGAATAAATACCCACGGATATTGCCAGTATTTGAAATCGAAGATAGCACGGGTAAGGCTTTTGAATAAGAGTCATTCAAGTAGATATAAATATTTCGCTGGACTGATTTAGGACAATAATTAATTATGGCAAACGACGCAATTCATCCCGACTACAAAGATTTACGTATCGGTGATGCCAGCTTTGGTGGCGGCTTTATGCTGCTAATCAATACGCTAATCAGATTACAAAATCTGTTCCGCAACAAAAATCCCGCTGTTAGCTATCAAAAGTATTACGCCAAGGCGCAAGATGCTAGCAATATAAAAATTGAAGTTATCCGCCCTGTCGGTCAAAAACCATCACGCTGTTTAGTGCATTATTCTGGCGGTGCATTTTGTGTTGGCCCACAGCCCGCTCACTACGAAAAAGCCGAGCGCTATGCCATCGAAGCAAACTGCACAGTAATCTTTGTCACCTACCGCTTAGCACCCAAACACCGTTTTCCTATTGGCTTAAACGATTGTTTTTCTGCACTGCAATGGACAATCGATAATGCCGAGATGCTTAGCATTGATGCAAAAAATATTATTGTTGCCGGTGATAGCGCTGGTGGTTTTATGGCTGCGGCGATTCCGCAGATGGCAATGGATAAACTGACTATACCGCTAAAAGCCCAACTGATGATTTACCCCGTTACTGATCCAAGCTGCTCAAGCACTAGCGCAACAGAGTTTAGCGCCGTGCCTATTTTTAGCGGCAACGCTAATCGCGCGATGTGGGATGCTTATCTGGGTGATTTGGATCGCAACGCATTACCGGCCTATGCTGCGCCGATTGAACGCCAGCAGTTACAAGGCTTGCCAAATGCCTATATTGAAACGGCAGAGTTTGATCCGCTACGCGATGAAGGTATTGCCTATGCGCAGCGATTAGAAAACGCGGGGGTTAATGTGCAGTTAAATAATACTAAAGCCACAGTTCATGGCTTTGATATTTATACCAAAAATGATTTGTATTATGCGGCAATGAAAAGTCGTTATGATTTTTTAAACGCAGAGTTTGCGCGCTGAGTACGCCTCTAACCTAACTGCCTACTCAACGATGATAGCAAAATTATGGAGTTAAACTTTTTAGTGCTTGCAATGCTCGCTCGCGGGTTAACTTTAAATCCAAAATCGGTTTAGGGTAATCCTTTCCTAATTTGACGCCCGCAGTCTTTAGCACCTCATCGGGCGCGTCCCAAGGTTTATGCAGATACTTCTTCGGTAAATCCGCTAACTCTGGCAAATACGTCAGCAAATACTCGCCATCGGGATCAAACTTTTCGCTTTGCAATAAGGGATTAAAGATTCGGAAGTACGGCGCAGCATCTGCACCACAACCGGCAACCCACTGCCAGCTAGCACTATTGCTGGCTAGATCGGCATCAACCAAACAATCCCAAAACCATTGCTCGCCTTTGCGCCAATCAATTAATTGGTTCTTCACTAAAAACGAACCGACAATCATACGTACTCGATTATGCATATATCCGGTTTGCCAAAGCTCGCGCATACCGGCGTCAATAATTGGAAACCCAGTTTTACCTTGTTGCCACTGGCGTAAACCTTTGGCGTCTTTTAAAAATGGAAACGCTGCATACTTAGGCCGAAACGGCTGGCTCGGCAAACTCGGCCAATGGTAAAGCAGATAATAAGAGAACTCGCGCCAAGCCAACTCGGATAAAAAGTGTGAACTATCCTCTTCATCCAAAGCCATTGTTTGACGAACTTGCGACCAAACCTGATGCGGCGATAATTCGCCAAAATGCAAATGCGGTGATAAACGCGAAGTGGATTGCATCGCTGGAAAGTCGCGACCTTTTTTATACCCCTCTAAACGCCGTTCAATTAATGCTGTGAGTTTTTTATGCGCGGCATCTTCCCCAGCGTCCCAAGCTTGAGTAATACTTTTATCCCAATCAATCGAAGGAAGCAGTGATAACTGCTTAAGCTCCAATATTTTTAGTTCACTCGTGCGTTTCAGATCCTCAATTTTGGCATCAGAAAGCAATGTCAATTTTTTAGGATCAGTCAACACCGGGCGAATAATATCAACTGAGCCAAGACAACCGCGCTTATAGTAAGGCGAATACACTTTGTAAGGTGTGCCATCTTTTTTTAGTACGCTCCACGGCTCCCACAATAATGAACCGTTAGAGCTATGTACCTCAATATCAGACTTTAGTAGCGCTGCTTTGATTTTTTTATCGCGCGCAATTCGCCAAGGCTCATAGCAGCGATTCCAAAATACCGCTGACGCACCGGTATCGGCAACTAACTGAGGTAGCAGTTTACTGGCGTCACCCGATAAAAGTTGTAAACGGCCTTTTAAAGATTTATTCAGTGCCTCAAGCGAGTGATTGAGAAACACCCGACTTGCGCCACCCATGGCGTGATCACCGGCATTAATATCATCGAGAATATAGACTGGTAAAACCGTACCGGCTTGCGCAGCGGCAAATAATGCAGGGTTATCAAAAATACGCAGATCTTGTCTAAACCAAACAATGCTTAATGACTTTGCTGACTGAGATTTTACTGCATTAGATGCCAAAGGAATCGCCTTTATTTAAAGTAGTGATTGATCGGCGCGGCCGATAATCATGGGTAAATCCATATAGGTTTTAATACCTGGTGAGGCTTTGCAGACATAAGGTACGGCGTTAACACAGTGCATTGAGGTTGCAACCAAGGCCGACTCGTCTTCTACCGCACCATGGTCGGCGGAGTCAGCATGTAAACCTTCGGTAACTAATTGAATACGATTATCACCAATGACTTCCATTTCAAAACGCTCTTTACCCAGATCCCATCCAGCTTCAAGATTGTCATTACCCATATACCAATTAACTGCCGCTTCAATCACCGGCTTGCCTTTTACGCAGCCTTGCCAAGCAAAATACTGCGCGGCAATTGTGCCTTTTTCTAAAATACCAAAGGGTGACTCAATATCGGCAGTCGCCAAACTCCATTTATGCTTAACGGTATAATCTTTATCAAGCTTGACACCAATACCATCGGCAATCATATCGATAGATTGAGTAAATCCATCGGCCAGTACATCTTTCATAATACTGCCGGCCACCTGCTCTGCGGTTTTACCAAACATCATAATATCGGTAACAACATCTTGTGCATCGTAGGTACGTAGATCAGAAAATTCTTCACTGCGAATAAAATTAATATTGGTAACAAATGCTGAAGCAATCAGCGGCACCTTGTCGGTTAAGCCACCGGGATGAATACCCGTGCCATGTAATACCGCACCGCCCTTTTGACATGCGGCTTCAATTCTTGAGGTGTCACGGTTCACCGGATAAACCCAACCGCAAGAAGTAATCAGATTTTTACCCGATTCTAATATCGCAACGACTTCGTCGGTATTGGCCATCAACGGCATATAAACAACACAATCCGCATCTAGGGCTAAAATCTCATCAATATTTTTATTGGCTTTAATACCGGTATCCGGTCGTCCGCACAACTGCCCTGCGTCTACACCGTGCTTATCATCGCTATACACTTTAACGCCAACTAGCTCCATCTCAGGATGATCGAGGATTCCACGAATCGCCAATTTGCCGTGAATACCGGTTGCCCATTGCACTACTTTATAAGTCATTTTAATTGTCTCCAGCCCATTTGTTCATTAGAGTTATTTAGCTAACAGCGGTTATTGTCTGGCTAAGCGTGAGTAAATGAAATAGTGAGGTGATTTAAACATTGGCTAACATCGAAATTGATTGATGTGTTTTGCCATCTTTTTATAAGGCGTTTAATAACATCAGCTCTTTAGGGTGCGGAGCCAAATAATAAGAACGATCAATATACTCATTGGGAAATTTGCGGAAATAGTGATTTAGCAACGTGATAGGTACGATCAAAGGCAATTGCCCCACACGATAACGCTCAATACTCTCGACCAACTCTTGTTTGTCATCTTTATCCAAATACTGTTTTAAATAGCCTTGAATATGCTGCAAGACATTAACATGGTTTCGACGCGTTGCCGGAATTTTTAAAATAGCCATTAACGCAGAGATATACGAATAGGCGTACTGCTCAAGATCGAGTTTATGCGCATTGGAGAGCGAGTTGCCCAATGTTCGTGCCGCATCCTGATTATGGCTAAACAGGACTAGCTTATGCCGGGCGTGGAAATCAGTTAACTTGTTCAATGTTAAACCGCTATCAATCAGTTCATGCCAACGACGATAGATAAACACGCGGTGAATAAAGTTCTCACGTAGTACCGAATCACCTAAACGTCCCTCTTCTTCAATCGGCAGATTGGGGAAGTTCTCCATCAGTGTTTTAGTGTAAAAACCGCTGCCGATTCGATGTGGAGTATCTTTTTTAAAAACCTTTACTCGCTCCATGCCGCAGCTGGGCGAATCTTTTTTAACGATATAGGCGAATAGTTTTTGATGCCAATCGCGCTGCTGATGCGCAGAAGCAACCAGAGCATCAGTCACATCCAAGTCGGGATTTTTACTACCTACGACCCTAACAGTATCATCTTGCTGCACAAGGCGAATGGTTTCTCTTGGCACACCCAAGCCAATCTCCATCTCTGGGCAAAACGCTCGGTAGTCAAAATATTCGCCCAGCGTATCCATAATATAACTGCTTTTTTTATGGCCGCCATCATAGCGCACACGTTCGCCAAGCAAACAACTGCTAATTCCTACGGGAATTTTTTCAGTACGATTTTCTGGCAAATCAGTATTGTCTTTTGATAAATCAGCAACATGTTGCGGGAAATCAGTCATAGCCTTGTTAGCTTAATCACTTAGGGTTTCACTTATTCTATGCGATTTATTCAGGCATTGCGATAAATCAAGACAAGGTAACTCAGCCTGCTGGATGGACAGTGGCACTAAGGATTTTCTATAGATACTCGTAGCGTATCAGCACGGTTTGAGCTTTGTTATTAGCGTCTTTAATGCTGGTTAAACCTTTAAAAGCCAGCAATTTTTGACTGCTTGAATCGTAGGCAATTTTGATCGGCTTTAGAAATACACTAAACAGCAAACTTTTTGGTTTAATCTCAAAACATTCTGCCGGCGCTTGTTCAATACCTTCAGCTTGCACTGCAAGCAGTGCCGTGCACTTTTTATTACTTAACTGCTTAATCGACATACTCACCGCACTGCCTCGGCTTGGTAGCGCAAAAGCAAAGCTCATCGAATCACCATCGGTTAAACGCTGCCAGTGCTGGCGGATAAAATTATCAAAGCCTGCATCAATAACCAGTGAAGCTTTGGTATCTACAATCGTTTGTTTAACATCTTTAGGCTGGCTGTTAGCTCGCCGATTAACGTCTGGCTGCGAGTCTGTTGCTTTGGCAGATAAGAATACCGTTTTATCTCCCTGCCTCTCACTACCGACAAAATTACCGTTGCGAATATCCAATTGCATAAAATCCGGCGCGGATGCATCAACACCATAGTTTAAATATTTATCAATGATTAACTGGCCTTGCGCATCTTGATATTGGATACGACAAACAGTGCTACCATCGTTGCAATGATGCAACTCACTATAGGCGACTTCACCGCTATCAATATTTACAGCGACACCGCGTATTTGCGCCGTTTCAATACGGATATCTTGCTCTAGCTGATTCAAATAAGGATTAGCAGTGCCCTGCCCGCTAAGCGGCAAATCAACAGTCTGAATCGCATGATCCAGACTAGAGTGACCTTGAATAGCAGATTCTTGATTAGCAAAAGCTTGGCTAATACAAAGACCGAACGCTATTAACGCAATACTATTTCTCGTGACACTTTTCATAACACTACTCATAACATTAGGACTCGACTTTTTATGCTTGTATGATAAGAAAAATCTCATTAAGCTTCAGCTGAGACCTGCTTTTTTTCATAGCGCTTTGCCAGCATCAGACAGAGTGGAAAAATCAATGCCCAAACCAAACTTACAATAATAATTGAGCGCACTGTCGGAGAGCCTAAGGCAAAATCAGACATCCGTGTGCCAGCCCAATAGCTCAGTGGCCCAGCAACTGCGCCAACTAATATCGCTAAAGGTAAATGCTGTTGAAACCATCGCAGACAATGGTTAAGTGTAGTCGCAAACACTAACCAAAGTGCGATTAACCAAAGTGGTGGCAAAAACAATAGCTCGGCGCCTGTTAGAACACCGGCAATAATAAACAGTGAATCCACAACTAGACCCAATAACATCACCTGTAGAAGCAAAGTTAATTCGCGCAAATTACCACTGACATATCGCAAGTGTATGGCTAACACAATAAAGCTGGTAACAATGGCTACCGTATCACCACCTATTAAGCAGAGTAACCATGCAAAGTGAAATAGCATTGCATTGTAAATATTGATATTGATACCCATAACTGCTTGCCTTATTTCTAAGCTTATAATTAAAATTTAAACACTGACGCTATACCGCATCAGCTCGATAACCCGGTTTTGCCATAACAATTTGCGCGGTAGAAATGACTCGCTCACGAAAACCGCCCTCGCAATAACACAAATAGTATTCCCACATGCGAATAAAGCGTTCATCAAAACCTTGCGCTCTGACTGTTTCTAACTTGGCCATAAACTGTTCGCGCCAGCGTTGCAGTGTTATTGCATAGTCGCGACCAATATCCGTAAGACTAACAATGGTCATATCTGTATCTTTGGCCACGTGATGACCGATAATATGGTTTGAAGGCAAACAACCGCCGGGAAAAATATACCGCTGAATAAAATCAACCGAGCTTTTTGCCGCTTCATAACGCTGGTCGGCAATAGTAATGGCCTGAATCACCATTAAACCGCTAGGCTTTAATAAATTGGAACAACGGCTAAAGTAATCACTAAAGTACTTGTGCCCCACCGCTTCAATCATTTCAATTGAAACCAATTTGTCATAACTGCCTTCGAGATCTCGATAGTCTTCCATCAGTAAGGTAACTTTGCCTTCCAAACCCAAGGCTTTCACTCTAGCGCTGGCATAATCGTACTGCTGCTGTGAAATCGTCGTCGTGGTGACGCGGCAACCATAGGTTTGCGCTGCGTGAATCGCCATACCACCCCAGCCAGTGCCGATCTCAAGCAGATGATCATCTGCGGTCAGTTGCAACTGCTGACAAATAGCATCCAGCTTTGCGGTTGATGCCTCGCTTAGACTCATTGATTCATCAGCGAATACGGCCGACGAATACATCATGGTTTGATCGAGAAATAGATCAAAAAACTCATTACCTAAATCATAATGCGCAGATATATTCTTTCTTGCTCGGGAAATACTATTGCGATTAACGATATCAACCAGCTTTAAACCCATGCGGTTTAGCAGCGACCGCTCGCCATCCATCGCATGCAGAGACTGCATATTAATCACAAAGAAACGCACCACATTCACTAAGTCCTTGGAGCTCCACGCACCATCCATAAAGGCTTCGCCCGCACCAATAACCCCATTAAAGGCAATGGCAGAAAAAGTTTCGGGACTATTGATTTGTAAATGGGCTATGACCTCAACACTCTCTGATTGATCACCAAAGCTATGGGTTTGGCCGTTTTCCTCAACAATCAATCGACCTTGCTTCATCGTTGATAAATGCTTTAATACGATTTTTCTAGCCCAATGCTGCGCCGAAAAGCGGTTCAGCTGCGAAGGCTTGGTATTAGCGGAAAGATTAGATACTTCCAGACTACTCATAGATCAACTACCTTTAAAACGACTGGTTAAATAATTTTGTTTATAATGCCTAATTCTAAATAACAACTAATACGCAATAACTTACAAAAGAGTTCACATGCAAACAGGCATTTTATTGTTAGCTGCTTTTGATCTTTTTATTGGGATGCGGAAATATCGTCACACCTTTAATCAATAACTTTAATGCCTGCCAGTGAATTCCAGCAAATACTTTTAATGTCATAAACGGAAAACGCCAAAGCACTTTATTTAATGCCGCGCTAGTTATTTCCTGACGGTTAAAGTTAACACCGGCATCAAATACTTTAATATCGTTTTTAAAATTTGTTAGCGAAAATTTAAGCTGCTCGTCCGGCGCTGAGCCTGCCCATTGATATTGCATCTCCATTGGCATAAATGGCGATACATGCATAGCTTTATCAAAGCGAATACTCTGTTCCGCAACGCTACTATCACAGCTCAATATATATTGCGTGCTTTCCTTCCAAGGGGTATTGGTTACATCTAGCAATATAGTTTCGAGCTTCTGCCCACTGCTATCGAAGCAGTAGTAACAACTAATGGGGTTAATAATAAAACCCCAATAGCGGATATTTGCTAGCAGGAAAATTGGCCCGCTAGGTCGACTACCCCTTGCCTGCTCGATATGATCACGTACAGTTTCGTCCAAACTTTGCTGTTTGCTTGCTACGCCATTGCTGTCATCAGGACTTTTTACAGCGGCTAAAAAATCGCTGCGTTTAAAGCGCGCTAATGCCGGTAGCTTAATAGACCAAAAGCGGCTTTGTGCAAATACAGAATCTAGCTCCGCCAAATCCAAATACATCATAAAAACCTGATATTGAAACCCATGCGGCTTGTTTACGCTCATACCCGAATTTTCATCTACACGCTGTTCAGAGCTATTGTCCGAACCAAAACGTCGATGCCAAACCGTGCCTGAATAAATTGCGCTTTGTATCTTCATCGCCGCGCTTAAGCTTGTGCCTGATGCTTTATTGGTTTATCCGCGCCAATGTCCGAGCGGCTAGTCGCTGCTTGATTAGTTTGCTGTTGATATTCGGCAATAGAATCCACAACCCGCAATGCACTTGTCACACCGTCTTCGTGAAAGCCGTTTGCCCAGTACGCGCCGCAAAACCAAGTACGATTGGCTCCGGCAATTTCACTCCAACGCGCCTGTGCGTTCATACCCGGTAAAGTAAATACCGGATGGCTATAAGTAAATTGACGCAATATTTTTTTAGGATCAATTGCACTGGTCTGATTTAAACTGACACAAAATGTTTCGGGTGCATCCAAACCCTGCAATAAATTCATATTGTAAGTGAGTCGCGACATATCACTGCTGCTACTATTCGCTTGATCTGCAGTGCCTCGCGAATTTTTATCTTCTGTTAGACGATAATTCCAGCAGGCCCACGCCCGACGCTTTTTCGGTAACAGTGCGCTATCGGTGTGTAATACCACATCATTGGCTTGGTAGGGAATCGCGCCCAAAATATCGCTTTCATCAGCGCTTGGCTGGGCTAATAACTTTAATGCTTGATCACTATGCGTCGCCATGACCAGATAATCATACTCATCATGTTGGCCATCGGCTGTACTAATCCAAACCTTATCCTCAAGACGTTCGATAGCGGTGATCTGCGTATTGGTTTTAATGCAGTGCAAAAAACTACTGGTTAAAGGCGCAAGATACTGTCGTGAACCGCCTTTAATCACCCGCCATTGCGGACGATTACGAATACTGAGCAAACCATGATTTTTAAAAAACCGAACAAAGAATAGTAGCGGGAAATCAAACATCGAATCGGTACCCGAGGACCAGATAGCCGCTCCCATGGGGACTAAATAATTATCACTAAAGGTCTGGCTATAATTATTAGCGCTAAGATATTCACGCAGTGTCATATCCTCAGCAATACGATTTTGCTCTAGATCTTCAACCGACTCACGATTAAATCGCACGATATCTTTAAGCATTAACCAAAACGTTGGACTAAAGATATTCCGCCGCTGGGCAAATAAGGTGCTGAGATTACTGCCTGCATACTCCAATCCATTAGTATCATTGCTAACGCTAAAGCTCATACGCGTAGGCTGGGTTTCAACATTTAATTCATCAAGCAAACGAATAAAGTTGGGATAAGTCCAATCGTTGTAAACAATAAAGCCGGTATCCACTGCGAAACTTTGGCGCGTAGCAGAAGTATTTTTATCCGCATCAATTTCGACATCAACCGTTGCCGTATGGCCGCCGATTTGCTGTGCCGATTCATAAACGCAAATATCATGCTGTTTATTTAGGTAATACGCTGCGGTAAGCCCGGAAATCCCTGCCCCAACAATTGCGATTTTCATAGTAGTTAACCTAAAACCATCTTTTTCTTTTAAAAAGATTTTTTGAATTTTATAAAGCTGTTACGACTTTTATAAAGCTGATACTAGATTGCAAACTAACGCTCAGCCATTGGCGTAACACGCTTAGTACGCGATAACATCGTACTACCTTTGCGAGACCATAAGCCGGGAAACCATGCCGCCAAGGACAAGACAAATAATAAGCGCTTGGGAAACTGGACTTTTAACTTGCGACTAGCAATACCGCTAATAATTCTTTTTGCCGCAGTCTCAGGCTCCATTAAAAATGGCATGGGAAAGTCATTCTGCGCAGTCATGGGTGTTTTAACAAAACCGGGGTTAACCACGGTGACATCAATCCCTTGCTTGACAATATCCAAACGCAAGGACTCTAATAAATAATTCATTGCTGCTTTAGACGAACCATAAGCCTCGGCTCTAGGTAATCCAACTACCGCAGACAAACTTGAAATCCCGACAATTTGCGCTTTGCTTTGCTGTGGATTAGCGCCTGTATCTGCACTACGCCTTAATAAGGGCATCACAATAGCCGCGCTATTCACTACGCCAAAAACATTGACATCGTAAACACGCCTAAACAAGCTCGCCTGCATTTGTCCATTCTCAACATACTCACAATGCCCTGCGCAGAAAATAGCGATATCCAAAAAACCTAGCTCCGCAAGCAATGATGCACGCACAGACTCTACTGCAGAATCATCACTAACGTCACAAGTTAGCGTGGTAATATTTTCCGGGTAATTTACCCAAACCGAATTCAGCTTTTCCTGATCGCGGCCACTAATAACGACTTTGTTATCAGCCGCAGCTAAGGCTAATGCAAGCTCTTTACCAATGCCTGAACCCGCGCCGGTAATCCATATGTTTTTACCTGTAATCATTTTGCTCATTGGCTTTTTTATCTCTCCGTGTAAGGTTTCAGACTATGTCTTGCGGTCAATGGGCTTGCTTCTCTAACAATCTAATTAGACGATTAGCTAAACAGATAATCGGGATTTTATTTTACTGATAATTCGACCAAGCAAAGGTAGTTGTTGATAAATCATTGCACCGGCATCAAACACATCTTCGTGGTAATGAATACGATCGGTAAAACGCACATGGCTCATACCGCGAACAGTAATGGTTTTGCCGCCGCCCAATTTGCGATGTTTAAAAACCATATCCCATTTAACACTGGCGCTATCAACAGCTAGCCATTGATCGAGATAAACAAACTCACAGCTAATCACATTGCCATACATAGCTTGCATATATCGGCGTAAATTATTTAAACCTTTAATCTCATGCAATGGATCGCGAAAACTAATCGTTTGGCTGTATACCTGTTCTAGCGTTAAACGCTCATCGTCTAATTGCTCAGCAGACTCGCAAGCTCGTTGCGTGGTTTCGAAGTTTTGATAAAGCATTTTAAAACGCTCAACAACTTCAGCTGCCTGCTGCATTTGTTGAACTTGCAGCGCCTTGTCACTATTAAACTCTGCAACTTTCAAATCAGCCTTCTTAATAGCCACACCAGCCACAGCCTCTTGAGATAATGATTGCTGCGCTGCCGGCAGTTGAGGTTGCGATGCTGCCAATTGAGATGCTGCCAATTGATATTGCCTAGCCATATCGTTTAAAACCTATTCAGACCCAAAGGGGCGAATGCCAAAACGACAAAACGCCAGTTATAGACCTTATACGCCAGCCGCTTTGGCTCGGATCATCGGATTAATAAGCAGACAGCGCTAATATCGCTTCCAAGCCTGGATTAGCCAATGCTGGCCAAGTCTTGCTTGGAGGGAATCCGCTCGCTGGACCTGACGCCGGAAATCGCAGTTTTTATTGGCAGCGGGCAAATAACACACAAGCAAGTGATCCAATCCTCCAAACACGCCGTATTACCTTTAAATTCAGTGATT
>CAJQQO010000041.1 GCA_905480475.1 uncultured Pseudomonadales bacterium
ATGTTGCAGTAGCTACCGATAATATCACGCTTGCATCACCGGGCGCGGATATAGGCGATCAAAGTGCACTGCCACCACTAATGGATATCAACACCGACTATTTAGATATCGATCCGCTCGGCACCTATTTAGTAGAGCAAAACAATCAGCTGGCTAATGAGCAAGGTAGCGCAATAACAAAGGAAGCATTATTAGTGGCAACGGCGACATTGAGTCTTTGTGAGCCGGGGGAAGATATTTTACGCCCCGATGAGAAGCCTGCTTATACGGCAGTTGAGGTAGATACGTCTGCCTTAACCTTAAGCGATGATACATTCTGAACCGATGCATCGTTTTTGCTCAGCATTGCTTGTCCCTGTTTAAAAGCAACCTGAACAGACAAGCCGGGGTAATTATGTTTAAGCACAATCAGTGCGTTATGCATTTTTGCCACCGCAGCAACAAGACTTAAACCCAAACCATTGCCTGGTTGCGTACTACGACTATTTTCTTCGCGATAAAATCGTCTAAATACTTTTTCACGATTCTCTTCTGCGATTCCACAGCCGCTATCGGCAATCGTCAAAACGACTAACTGCTCTTTATCGTCAACCTTTTTTAGAAGTGCCTCAGTTAATACCATATTTGCAGCTTGGGTATCTAAGCTCACTAAAACACTACCGCCTGTCGGGGTATATTTAATCGCGTTATCTAACATATTGGCAAAGGCTTGAAACAGTAAATTGCGGTCTGCGGTTAGACCGACAGATGACAAGGCAAGATCAAGCTCCACCCCTTTCTCCGCAGCTACCGGCTCGTATAGCTCTACAACATCTCTCACTAATTCATGGAGTTTAAGCGATGTTTTTTCACTGCCGCTCTCACCTAATTCAATACGCGCAATACGCAGTAATGAATTAAAGGTCGCTAGCATATCGTCAGCTTCAGTAATTAATTGCTGAACAATTTCTAGATCTTCATCGCTACAGCGATTTTCAAAACTGGCTAAATGATTGCGCAAGCGGGTTAAAGGCGTACGTAAATCATGCGCGATATTATCGGAGACCTGCTTTACCCCTTCCATTAGGTATTGGATGCGATCAAGCATGACGTTGAGATTAACCGCTAGCTGTTCTATTTCACTACTGGAATCGTTAAAACAAGCCGCTCTGACAGATCACCTGCCATAACAGTTTTAATACTTTGATTGATAGTATCGAGGCGGCGCTGGAAAGCCCAGGTCATAAAGAACGCGGCCATTGCACCCAAACTTACGGTAACAATAAAGCCTCTAAATAAAATACCGACAACAAAACGAATATAAGCCAGTACACCTTCGTAGCTCCGCGCAACCAACAGCTGTTTGCCATCGGCCATTTGGGTACTACGGGCAACAAACTCCTGATCTTTAGAATCGCCATCGGTTTGCAAAATGCCTAACTCAAAGCTAAGCCAGCCATCACCGTACTCTCTAAATTTTGGCCAGTTATCAAGGTTGCCGGCCAACTTATTAAGATTGCTATCAACTAATACATAGGCAAATGAAACAATATGGTAGCGTTGTCGACGCTGCTCGATAAAGCCATCAACACTTTCGATACCACCTGCCTCATAGGTGGTTGAAAACTCGCTTAGCTCCATCGACAATTCTTCATGGACATCATGAAAATAATTGTAGGAAAAAACGCCGTAGACAATAACCATAACAAACATCACGACCATGCTGATCACGACGACAGCACTTACCGCATAACGGAAAGTATAACTGCTAAGAATTTTGGTTAGAATCATCTTGCTAACTCTTTGCGTTAGCCTTAACTAACGCTGGCGCTTATGGGAAACGATGCATCTTTAATGATGATTAGTTTTCTTTATCGGGATCATTTAACACATAACCCGAACCGCGTACGGTTTGCAGCAATTGACTATCAAAGTCTTTATCAATTTTCTGCCGCAGACGACTAATATGCACGTCGATAACATTGGTTTGCGGATCAAAATGATAATCCCACACATTTTCTAATAGCATGGTCCGGGTAACAATTTGTCCAGCATGACGCATAAGGTATTCAAGCAAACGAAATTCACGCGGTTGTAGTAGTAACTTCTGACCTGCTCTACGCGCTTCGTGCGCCAATAGATCCAATTCCAGATCGGCAACTTTTAAACGAGTAACCGGCGTATCGATATCACGTCGACGAACTAACACTTCAACACGGGTATAGAGTTCTTCAAAATCAAATGGCTTAGCCAGATAATCATCGGCGCCCACTTTTAAGCCGCTGATTCGATCACTGACTTCGCCCAATGCGCTAAGCACTAAAATCGGTGTATTGTCATCTTCGTTGCGCAATGCCTCGATAATGGACAAGCCATCAAGCTCGGGCAACATGCGATCAACAATAATCGCGTCGTAGTCTTCATCTTTGGCTAAGCCCAAACCGTCCACACCCGTAGCGGCATGGGTAACGATCTGCCCTTTATCAATAAATCCTTGCTCGACAAAGCTAGCCACACTTTGATCGTCTTCAATCAGTAAAATATGCATAGTAGGTTTCCAATAACTTAAAGATATCCACTCAAAATTGGCCCATCTGGAAGCGGCAAATGCGACAAAAAAGCCCAAAATTGGTTGGAAAGCATACAAAATAACAAGTAAGCTAAGTGGCAGAAGTATACTATCTTCTTAGAATTCAACAACTTACTCTTATAACCATTATGACAAAATCGCCTATACCTAATAACCGGATGATTTGGTATTTATGGTACCACTCATTGGACTGTTGTTACCTGAGTCAAAGCGGGTCAAATGACGCAGTAAAGTTGAACGAATTAGATAGTCGGCATACAGCTAGACTATCAGATAAGCACGACTTTTGATGCCTCGTTGAACTGCTAACTCTTAACCGTATAAATTTGTAGCTGTCATTCCAAATAATTATATAAAACCTATGAGACTGCGTTCAGCGCGAGGTAACAATCGATGTATAGGATGTATAGATTGGAGTTTGCTGAAAATCACACCAACAATCCCTGCTTAGGGATTGCCCCCCTATGCGTATCTTCCAACCGCAAACGCCGTTTAGCTGTTGGCATAAACCCTTTAGCTACCTTGATATCTTCGCTGCTCCTTAGTTTGACATCGCCAAGCTTTGCGGCAACGGAGTTTAGCCAAAATACTAACGCTGCATCTAATACCGAGACAAGTAAAAGTAGTATTAATCTACGTATCGAAAATACCATTACGCAAGAATACTTAAATACGGAAAATGTTTTTATCGTTGACGATGGTAACGCTGAAAACGGATCAAGACTTTTAAACTACTCGGCGATTTGTGTTAACAAAGCCCAAAAAGAAAACGACGAGCGCAAAGCTAACAATAGCCGTAACTACTCTAGCGTTGACTTAAGCCGAATTGATTTACCGAAGAATCTTAAAACGGATCCACAAGAGACCGTATCATCCAATGATTTTAACGATATCGTAGATTCACTAGAAAACCCTCAGTCGTTTTATTCAACTAGCGAATATTACTCTAATGCCGACAACCTACTTCAAGATGGCACTAGTGAAAGGCATTGGCATGGCGGATCTGCCTTTGGTGCAATAATGCGAATGAGCTTAAAGTCATGGTGGAAAAACAATCAGGGCTCGCAGCTGCACACTTTAAGCAGTCACGCGCCAGAATCGATTCGCACAGGGAAGCTATCAGGTCGCGCAAAATACGAATGGGATTATTCGCTTAAGTTGTCGCACGACGATGTTAAATTTAAATTGGAAAAAGTATTTTAGTTTCGATCTCTTAACGCCCGCCAGTCTACACTTCAAATACTCTGAGCTTAGACTCTGGAATAGTACCCAGCGTATCGACTTCAAGGTACAATTGCGCCCTATCCGTTTTTCACGCGCTTACAAGCGAATTGAGTACTGACCCGGTTCTATATCAAAACAATATGCCAAAACAATCACCCGCAGAACAAGCAAGCCCGACTACAAGCCATGAAATGCCAATCGCGCCATTAGGGCGACGCTTAATGGCCATGCTATACGATAGTTTTTTACTGCTCGCCATTCTAATGTGTACTAGCGCCGTCTATACCATTATCGCTGTATCGATCACTGGTGATTTTTCTGCCTCTGCGGATATTCACAATAACGATACGATTCATGAATTACAGCCGACAGAATTAGGCTGGCCGATTATCCCGGTTCTAATCGGCGTTACATTAGGGTTTTTTATTTATTTCTGGCGCGCAACAGGACAGACTTTAGGTATGCTGGTTTGGAAAATAAAATTAGTGTCAGATGATGGTAATGCAGTAACGATTCGGCAAGGGCTTACCCGGTTTTTAATGGCGATTATTTCTATCGCCTTGCTTGGCGCAGGTTATCTCGCTTTATTATTTGGCAACAAAACTACCACTTGGCACGATCGAGTTTCTCATACCAAAGTTATTCGTCTAAACCCCAAATAACTCCAATTAACACCAAATAATCCCAAACAACAACCAGCTTAATTAAATCACTAGCGCGCTCTATACAGCAATATCGACCCAGTCAACGCGCATACTACTATCGGTAATAGCACGGCATAAAGTGGCTGAAAACCGTAAATCAAACTACTGGGGCCTAATAGGTTTTGCGCAAACTGAAAAGCAATACCGACAACCACGCCAACAAATACTCGATAGCCCATAGTTGATGATCGCAACGGCCCGAAAACAAAGGACAGCGCGATTAAGACCAAACTTAACACCGCAAATGGGTGCAAGCATTTCTGCCAAAAGGCTAATCGATAAGCGCCGCTATCAAGTTCTTGTTTATCCAGATAGCTGGCATAGTCATACAATCCGGTTGGCGAAAGCTCTTCGGCAGTCAGTGATAAATAACCTAATAACTTAGGGGTTAAACGCGTACCCCAATCTAGCGTAGTAAACTCGCTGCTAGACATTGATGTCACATTGAACTCACTGCGACTCGCCCCTTCCATCAACCAGCCATCGGGTTGATAACTGGCCCGATTGGCAAAGGTTGCCGTTTGTAACTCGCCCTTTGGATTAAACTCAAAAGTGGTTACGCCGTATAAAACGCCGCCCGGCTGCACTACGTTGAAGTGCATAAAAGTATCGCCCTCGCGATGCCATAAACCACCACCGGAGACCAATGAGCGATCACTACCCCAGACCAAATAATCTTTATGGCTTTTGGCCCATTGATCGGTATAGGGAGAAACGTATTCACTAATTAGCGCCGACAAAATAATAAGCCATAGCACCGGTTTTGACGCCATCCAAACCAAGCGGGACAAAGACACGCCGCTTGCGCGCATGACGGTAATCTCGCTACTACTTGCCAACATTCCCATGGCAAGCAAACAGCCTACCAAAGCCGCTAGCGGAATATACTCATGAATCCGACCCGGAATAGTGAGACCAATATAAATTAATGATTGGCTAAAAGTATAAGCACCCCGCAAATCACCGAGCTGATCGATAATCGCCGTAACAATATCGAGACCAACGACCAGCAATAACACAATCAAAATTGCTGCCAGCACGCTATTGCCAATATAACTGCTCAGTCTATTCACGATATAGCCCCTTGAGAGGACGATTTGGAAGACAACCTAGAAGCAAATAGACGCGCTGCAATTGCATTTTGAATATTTTCGCCAAGTAATAAAATAATTGCGACTAGGAAAAAAACGGCATGTACTAACCAGATCAGCAACGGCGTTTGTGCTTGAGTTTCAATTAAATTTCTAGCGCCGGTAATCGCCACGATATAAAAAAGATAAATCAATATAGCCGGCAACATTTTCACGTAACGACCTGAGCGTTGATTGGTTTTACTTAAAGCCAAGGCCATTAGCGCCACAACTAACACCACAATCGGCAAAGATAAACGCCAGTGCAGAGCGGCAATATCTGCAGGGGTATTTGAAGCTAATAATTCCTGCGTCGTTTTAGCATCAACCTTCAGCTGAATTTTTTCAAGCTGACTTGGCTGTTCAATTTTTTGCGAATAGGATTCAAACTGACTAATTTGATAATCCCGACGACCAACAAAGCCGTCGTAAACCGTACCATTAGACAAAGTAAAGTATTGGCTGCCAATATCTGCGCTACCAGTAAGCTTGCCCGTTTCAGCGCGCAGTAACATCACGCTACCGTTATCTCTATATTCAATTAACCAAACGCCGTTAACCGCTTCATTAGATACATCAAAACTTTCTGCATAACTAATACGTTTACCTTGATCGCTTTCCTGAAACTTACCCTCTTGCAAAATCGCTAGCGAATTAGAGTTCGTGGGATCCTGCAAGATACTTTGTACTTTTTGCAAACTGGCCGGCGCGCCTACTAGCGTTAGGTAGGCAACCAATAGCGCAATTAGCACAGCCGGTAGCGCGGTGATCGCAACCAATCGGCTTTTACCGATACCAGAAGCACTAATCACGATCATTTCGCTATCAACGTAGAGGCGGCCATAAGCGAGCAATACGCCGACAAAAAGACCTAGCGGCAATATCAAAGGTAAGAAATCAGGAATGCGAAAGAAAATAACCGAGAACACGACATTAGAAGACAAATCACCCGCACTCGATTGCGCGAGATACTTCGCCAATCGACCACTGGTCACAATCAACAATAGAATTAGCGAAACGGCTAATGTCGTTTGCAAAACTTCCTTAAAAAGGTAGCGGAATAAAATCATAACTCTATGAGTATCGCTGTTTAAAAAATTAGTCGCTGGTGTTTTATCGAGTTTGTGCTGTTAAGCAATGGTTATACAGTTGCGTTGGCAATCTTGAGTAAATAATCAAAACAGCGATGAAATGGCAATAAACTGCTCTTACACCTTAACTTAAGCGCTTGCGTAAATCTCATGCACTACGCTTGATAATCATTCAAAATCAACAATTTATAACCTATACACAATTACTTGCAAGTAATAAATAGCTGTTTATGACTGCAATCAGTTGCCAAGTTCGCAATTGCTGCTAGGGTTAAAGAGTAGCGCCAATAGCTTTTTCCGCTATCAATCCAGGTCTACATAACCTCATCTCAGGGCGTCCAATGGACGCCCTTTTTTTATCCACTTCGATTCGCAATTGACCCGGCACTTCGTCGTTAAATAAAACTGTGCCTAAGTATTTTATCCATGCCACCGCTTAACTCGCTATTTGCACCAAAATCCAAGGCGCAACCACTACGGTCCAAAGCTGTTGATTACTTTGTTGCCAAAGCAAGGCCTGCTTATCATCAAGCGGATTTAACTGTCCGGCTTCTAACCACTGGCTGACCTTGTCGGTATCATCATTTGATACCGCTGTCGCAACCTGAACTAAATCGGTTCCAGCTGTGACCTGCAATAACTTACCCGCCGCGAAAAATCGCTCTAAGTCACTCCACGCAAGCTTTGCGGTTTGGCCGTGAATATCTGCAAGTTCTTCAGAAATAGGCATTTTATCCGCCCTCCAACATCAATATATGGTGAGCACTATAGGCCGTTGTGGCTTCGTATTCACCCGATATTGACGGCAAATAGTGACATCTCGCCCAAAAACCAAAGCCTGAAGTCTACCGGTTCACAGTTCAGTGCAGGGCCTATTCCGCTCAACTTATAGCCGCCCTAGAATAGATTTGTACAGCTTAATTAATGATCAGTTTTGCAGTTTTAAGCCACGAATGACCAGCAACACTTATTTACGGGACCTGACACAGCGTTATGAATAAACTAAAAATGTTTTGCGCATTAGCATTACTGTTAGCACTTTGGGGCTGCGACAACGCCACTCTGACTAGCAATAATGGCGACGCTGACAATGACTCCGGACTTGCTGTCAATGGCGCCGGTGTTAAAGGTCCTATAATTGGCGCCAGCGTAACTGCGTACCAATTAGATACCTCAAGAGTTGACCTCAAAGGTGAGATCGTCGGTTTAGGTAGTACCAACTTACTCGCAGAGTTAGATTTAACAATTGCCGCAAAATTTATCAATAACGGTCCGTTTCTTATTGAGTACGTTGGCGGCACTGAAATGAATGGTGATCTGCCGGTAATCGCATCACTAACTACGATCTTAACCAGCCAACAATTAACTGATGGCACTGCCGTTTATGCAACACCATTAAGTACCTTTGCTATTGCCCATGCAAGAGAAACTGCCGACACGGTTGCCAATAACCTTGATCCTTTAATTGATGGTTTGCTTGGTGATGGTAATGGCAGTATTTCTCCAACCGAATTTATTGCAGCCTTAGAAACCAGTACTAGAAATATTAAAGTCACTTTAGGGCTTGGCTTATTAGATGAAAATATCGATATCTTTACTACCTCACCCATTGTTGATGCCACTACAGACCCTGAGCAAACGCTTGCAATAAGAACCGCAAACGAAGTATTTGCAGCCATTGTTAATAACTTAACTACCGAAGTAAATAACGATGGCTTAGCCGTAAGTGGCGCAAGAATTCTTGCATCATTAGCGGATGATTTTTCTGACGGTACTTTCGATAAAGCCAACGATGGTTTAGCCATTAATGAATTAAGCACCGTCAACGATATTGGCGCAACGTTTACTGCGGATCCGCTGCAGCTTATTGTTCCTGGTACTGATAAAACTATCGCCGAATTAAACACCTTGTTATTAGAAGAAGCTGAAATTATTGCGCCGGAAGTACCCGTCCAGCCGCTAGACCAACCTACCGTCACTTCTCCGGTTGTGTCCGTTTACAATGAAAACAATCCACAACCCGAGCCAGAGCCTCAGCCCGAACCAGAACCAGAACCGCAACCTGAGCCCGAACCAGAACCAGAACCGCAACCTGAGCCAGAGCCAGAACCAGAACCACAACCTGAGCCGCAACCTGAGCCAGAACCACAGCCAAATTTACAGGCTCCTCTAGTAGCGATTAGCCAGCCCGCTAACACGACTATCACAGAAGGCGACAGCATTAATCTTTTGGTCAACACTTCTGACGCTGATGGTAGCATTGCGCATTGCCGTTTAACCAATAACGGTCAGTTAGTTCGTCAAGATACTGCAGCGCCTTATACTTGGGGCTCAGCATCTAACGACAGCGTGTTAAGCAATATGCTTGCCGGCAGCTATGTATTAGTAGCAAGCTGCACAGACAACGACGGCCTTAGCGCTAGCGACTCCGTCACTATTACGGTTAGCGAAACAGTTACGCCACCAGCACCCGATCCAGTACCACCACAAGTGAGCTTTGCAGCACCGATCAACAATCTTGTTATTAATGCTGGCGAAGGTTTTAATGTAAGCCTGAATGCAAGCGATAGCGATGGATCCATTAGCTTTTGCCAATTAAGAATTAACAACGCCTTTGTACGACAGGAAAACGTTGTACCCTACGAATGGGGCACTGTTGCTAACGATACCGCCTTGCAATCAATGACTGAAGGTAACTACACGCTTCAAGCAAGCTGTACAGATAACGATGATCTATCCACTAGCGCCACTATCAACGTAACGGTCGTTCCAGCACCTGCAGCACCAAGCGTTAGCTTTACTCAAGCATCTCTGGCCGCTAATTTAACGTCGGGTGACAGCATGGCGATAGAGTTACAAGTTAGCGACGAGGATAGCGAAATTGCCTACTGTGATTTATTTGTTAACAACCAATTGGTCCGCCGCGATACTGCGCAACCCTTCCTTTATGGCCAAGGTTCGGGCTCAAGCGACGCAGCCTTAAGTAACTTAAGCACCGGTAGCTATGCACTTACCGCCACTTGCGCAGATACTAGTAACTTAAGTACTACCACCACAGCAAATGTTACCGTTGCCAGTGCAAACGCAGAGACTACACTACGTGATGTTGATTTAGTTTGGAAAACGCCTACAGCAAGAACTGATGGCACCTCATTAGCGGTCGACGAAATTGCCAGCTATGAGATTTATTATTTTATAGCGAGTGATCCGACTAGCGGCGAAACAATTACTGTACCTGCCGTTGACGGTGATGGGAATATTGTAAACGGCCATCAAATTAAGGCTCTATTAGCTGGCGAATATTACTTCTCAATCGCTTCGGTTGATGTAAATAACAATGTTAGTGAGTTTGTTAATCCTGTAGCGCTGCTTATTGAGTAGCGTTATCTCTAGACATATTTATGAATAGATAAGGCAGTTTAAGATTAAGCGACGCTTAGATAGTAACTACTAGCGTCGCTCTCGCTGAAAATATCCCGGCACTTGGGTACTACCAGTAAGATAGCGGCGTAATAAATCCAAACCTAAAGCACTTACCATGGTTTGAAAAAACGCTCGACCTACCGGGTAATTAAACCGATGACTATGTAATCCATCGTGCCCTCCCCAAGCAATCCAAACGGTTCCAACCGGTCTCTTCTCAGTTCCACCACTCGGCCCTGCAACACCCGATACCGCGATAACACAATCGGCACCCGAAACATTTAGCGCACCTTTAGCCATCGCTTCTACAACCTGCTTGGAAACAGCGCCATGCTGCTCAAGCAATGAAGTATCAACGCCTAAAACCTTGGCTTTAATCGCGTTAGAATAGCTCACAATGCCAGCCTCAAAAACCTCAGAAGAACCTGCAATACCAGTAATCAATGAGGCAACTTGCCCTCCCGTACAGGATTCGGCTAGCGTAAGCTGACGCTTTTGCTGTTGTAGCAATGCCACAACGCGGGAGGCCATACTGTCATCGTTTTCACCGACAATAAATTCGCCAATACAATCCATTAACTGCTGCTCGCATTGATCACGAAGCGCTAAATGTTTGGCATCTTCTATTTCGAGTTTCAGTTCAAGCAAGGGCGCGCCGGCACGAAAACCGACTACAACCTCTTCAGGCCAGTTTGGACATTCATCTTCCAAAGCCTGTTGACACGCCGATTCACCAATGCCAAATAGTTTTAATCGTCGCACCAAGCGCGCAGTAGCATCAGGAAAATGGGATTGCAGTGAAGATAAAACCTCACCGTCTAACATAGCCGCCAATTCAGATGGCACTCCGGGCGTACACAGCAGCAAACAATTATTATGTTCAAGCTGAATTCCCACCGCGCTACCAACAGGGTTGGCAATAATTGTTGCACAAGACGGCAATAGCGCCTGTTTAAGATTCGCCTTATTGGCTTGAATATTTCGCGCAGCACACCATGTATTCACATGGATTAGCGCATCACTATTTTCTACTAATTGCGTACCACTCAGTTTGGCCATCGCTTCGGCAGTTAGATCATCAATCGTTGGCCCAAGCCCGCCATTAACAATCACTGCGGAGTACATAGCCGTTAGCTTTTCTAGCTCAGCGATAATCAAATCGATATCATCACCTACTGTCACTTTATGCGCGACATCAAACCCCTTAGAAGCCAACTCCTGCGCGATCATAGAAGAATTTGAATCCACCGTATCGCCGGTCATTAATTCATTACCGGTAAGCAGTAAAGCAATTTTCAAAACAAACTCCAGTGTTAGAAATGTTTAAAACTAATAATGACCCGATGCCGGCGCTTGCAAGCCACCGACAATAAAGTCAACTAAATTATCGGTTCGCCAACGCAGTGATTTTGCATCAAGCTCGATAGATTGGTTACGTCGCGCTTCATCCCATTCGGCAATGGCGGTCATGGTTTGCCTACCCATTAACTGCAAACGTAAATGCACAACAGACAAAGGCAAGGGTTTTAACACCTTAATCATTAAGGCATTCAACTCATGCAAAGCCCGTTTTCGCTCGCGATTTTTTTGAAATAAATCACGACCTGGTTGATAAGCATAAAGTTGCGCTAGCAGAGATACATAACAACTATCTTCAATGGGCTTAAGCAGCTCTTCAGCAAAGGGTTCAACAAACACTTCAGTTAGCTTTCTTACCGTCACCGTATCACCACGATGTTGCAAGGCATTTAAACGTCGAAGCCGCTCCTGATTAATCGGTGTTAAGCGGTAATTTAATATCGCCTCAATTAAGCCATCACGACTACCAAAGTGATACTGTAAAGCCGAGTGATTTTTCTGTCCGGCCTCTCGCGATATCATTCGTGTCGACACCGCTTCCAAACCCAATTCGGCAAATAGCCGCTCGGCTGTTTTTAACAACACGGCCGCCCCACCCTCTATCGGCGGAAATTGTGATTCAGTTAATTTCTCTAACATCAATATATCTCTAAGCGCTATTTAATCCGCTGTATAAGCAACATGCTCTACGCTTCAAGCTTGGAAAAATCGGCTGGGCGTTTTTCCATAAACGCGAGCATAGCTTCTTTCGCTTCGGGTGAGTTGAGCGCCACGCCAAACTCTTCAAACTCGTATTCTATACGCTCATTAAGTGGCTGATCGGCAAGCCGCATCATACGCTTAGCATTACGCATAGCTTTTTTCGGTAAGCTCGCAATACGCTGCGCATCTTCCAATACAGCAGGCATCAAATCCTCTGCTGAGCGCAGCTCACTTACCAAGCCCCACTCTTTAGCAAGTGAAGCATCAATCGTTTCACCAAAAACCAGTAATCGTGCCGCCTGCTGATAGCCAAGAAATTTTGGCATAAGCATTGATGAACCCGCCTCAGGTACTACTGCAAGATTAATAAAAGGGGTGCTGAACAATGCAGTATCTAACGCATAAACTTTTTCAAAATGCATTAA
>CAJQQO010000042.1 GCA_905480475.1 uncultured Pseudomonadales bacterium
CAGGCCTTGCAACACCCTTCCCCATGCTGGATGAATCACAAGCTTTGGATTTCGATTGCGAAGACTCTGGACTTTGTTTAAGCCCATTCACTGGAGGAGAATGGCCCTCAATCAGACGTATTATTCCCGCAAACTTGAACAGAGGTTATTTTGATGCAATAGATGTACTGGATTTCGGGAGGCCAGTTAACGAAACCACTTTCGCACCCATCGCAAAATGGATGGTCTGGTCCCAAGACCCAAGCTCCGTTTATGAACCAGGATCTTTGGCACTAATAGCCCTGGGGCTAGCGGGAATGGCGTTGAGACGAAAACAAAGGGCCATCTAAATTGAAAATTTGAAAGTGCCTGTCCCGGTTAAAATTGATACGCGGCACTTGTTCTAGGTTGGCTTTCTTAGCCCATCGATACCAAGTGCCTGAACCTTTACCGCCCATAACGCAATCGCGTCTAAACTATATATTCGTACAGTATATTAACAGATATCCATTTCGTATATTATTCAATCGCAGGGCAAGGTAGCTTTAGATGATTAGCCGAACGCTTAGTCAGGATTGTATGTTCTCTTGCACCCTGTAAGCGTCGTTCGCTTATGTACATATCAAACAGATTAATCAGCTGCTTGCTACGCTTAACAGGTAACAGTCGCTTCTCTTTATAGCCATTGAGTTCTGAATAGACTTGGCCAGCAAGTATAAGAGCCTGACGCTGAGCCTCTCTTTTATTACCTGTTTGGAGAGACTTTCTTATCTCTCGCTTACCAATTTGGCTACGTAGGTGTGGCGGAATAACAAAGCGAAAGTGGTGAGTATTGTTTCTTAGTAGTAGGAACATTGCTTCTCCTGAAAAGGAGAGCTGAAAGTGGGTGTACGGCAACGTCTCTAGTGAGCTTTAGCTAACTAACAACCGAGGGTCGTGTACCAGTTGATGTACCAAATTCTAGGAGGGACTCAAGCAAACGGCTATAAGTATTTGTATTATATAGCTGCTAATCATATGGCGGTGAGGGAGGGATTTGAACCCTCGGTACGTTGCCGTACACACACTTTCCAGGCGTGCTCTTTCGACCGCTCAGACACCTCACCATTGTTTTTTCACAAGGGCCTCATTGCAAAACCCTAGAAAAGCGCGGCACTCTATCTTAGATGCCGAGCACTGTAAAGTCGTATTATGCCGTGGCGGATTTTCCGGCTTTTAACTGCTGATATTCTTCCTGCATTAACCTTAATTCTTCTTCTGCCTCAGCGAGCTTCCGCTTTAAACCTACAACCGCTCCCGTCGTGCCCTTAACATTAGATTCGGTATCCTGCTGATATTGATTTAACTCCTTGTTTTCTTTTTCAAGTTTTTCAATTTCCATGAGTAACTCACGACTTTCCTCAGTGAAATTAATAATAATTTCTCGCATGGTTTCCGCATCACCGACTTCAGTGTTTTCACCCAAGGCTTTTAGCTGGGCATCTAAAACAGCGTTTTCCTGCTTTAGAGTCCTTGCCAAGGCTATAGCATCGGTTTTTGCCTTTTCAGATAAGGCTAGTTTTTTATTCGAATTATCTAATCTTTGAGTGAGCTGAAGATTATGCGCTTGAAGCTCCTCTAATTCCGCTGATGGTGTCGCATCTGACAAATCAACAGCTGAGTCCATCACAGCCTCGGCCTCACTAACAGTTTCGCTATGCGAGGCACTCTGCTTCAACTCATTAAGCTGCAGCTCTAATTTTTTGATTTGCTTTTCATTTTTGGCAATCTGCGCAGCCGATTGCGCTGCATCAGCGGCCAGCTTATTATTTAGCTCGCTAATTGTTTTTTGTAAGTCAGCAACGGCTTGCTGGTTATCCGCTTCGGAGTTGTCACTTGCTACAATATCGCTATCTTCAGCACCGGATTGTATTAAGCGCTGAATATGCGCACGCTGGGTATCAACAATTTGTTCTAGATCTTCTACCTGCCGTCTACCTTTTATCGCGACTAAAATAAAAAGCGCGCAAGCAACTAATAGAATGACCCAAAATCCACTTGCGAGTATTGCCGCTGTACTGGATAAAAACATGATTAAGCCGTTTTGATTTATCTATGCCGAGTTTATTTGTGTAGGCGTTTATCGAAAGTGCCAGACTTACCCATCACACATCAGGATTAGTTAGTCACTTGGTCAAAATTATAGACCAATTCACCACCATCAAAGCCAGCCATATTACCGTTGGCGGGTAAGCCTTAACAAGATAAGCCCGCCCAACTGTTCAAGTGCTAACCAACAGTTAATCTTTTACCCAGCTACTGCCGCCAAATACGCGCAGAAAAAAGCGGCTTATCAATACTGGACCTTAGCGGGTTGATATCAATACCACCTCTGCGAGTATATTGCGCGTAAACCGTAAGCTCAGACGGTTCGCATCGCAACATAATATCCGCGTAAATTTGCTCCACACATTGTTCGTGAAAACCGCAATGCTGACGAAAACTGACGATATAACGCAGCAGACTGGCATGGTCAATTGCCTTACCAGTATATCGAATAGAAAGTGTCCCCCAATCCGGCTGATTAGTTACCGGGCAGTGGCTCCGTAATAAATGCGAACACAATAATTGATCTACTACTTGCGGGTGGCTTTGATCAAGCTGTAACAACTGAGCATCACGTTCATATTGTTCGCAATCAATATCAAGTGTATCGAGCAAAATCGCTTGTTGATTCCCAGCCTCGCTATAAGAAGAATCATCAGATTGCTTTGAAGTGCTTAAAGGTTTAGCCGAAGCAGATGTGATTTCAACCTCTACCGGTATGCCAATACGCGAACTAAGATCTTCTTCTAATCGAGCTTTAACCGCCGAGCTACTGTCAAAGCGTAAATCAAAAAAACTATTTAAATACAGCTTTAAAGATTTTGATTCAACAATTACCGCGGAGTTAATCGGCACTAATATATTAGCGCAAGCGACTTGCGGCAATCCCTGCGAGTTTAACCACGACAACTCATAACACTGCCAAAGGTCATGGCCGTACGCAGACTCGATATAATTATCTATCGTCGCACGATAATCAGCTCGCGCAATCGGAAATAATAAATCCGGGCTATAGGTATTGTCGTATTGACTGCCCTTACCTAGCGCCGAATCTTGAGCATAATCTTTATTCAATGTGTTGGCCGATGTATTTGATTAGTTTTTGCGTCTCATTTTTAACGCCAAAATTATGTACGTAACCGCTCGGCTCGGGTTAATAAATATAATGAAAACATAAACCCGACCACAACAAAAATAACTAGCATGGCATATGCTTGTATTAAACCAATATCGCTTACCCCTAAAATACCGTAGCGAAAGCCGTTAACCATATAAAGAATGGGATTTAACATCGATACGCCAGCCCAAAAATCCGGCAGAAGATCAACCGAGTAAAATACCCCGCCCAAATAAATCATCGGTGTTAATACAAAGGTTGGAATAATCGAAATATCGTCAAAGCTCTCGGCATATACGGCGTTAATAAACCCAGCTAAGGAAAAAACGATCGATGTCAAAAACACCATGCTAATCGTCACAAACCAGTTATGTACTGTTAGATCAGTAAAAAACAACGCCAACACCGTCACAATAGCACCAACGGCTAAACCTCTAGCCATACCGCCAACAATATAACCGAGTAAAATAACGACCTCAGTAACTGGCGAGACTAACATCTCTTCTATATTGCGCTGAAACTTGGTGCCAAAAAATGATGACACAACATTGGCGTATGAGTTTTGAATAATAGCCATCATAATTAAGCCTGGCACAACAAACTGCATATAATCAAAGCCGCCCATCTCACCAATACGCGAACCAATTAAATTGCCAAAAATAACAAAGTACAGCGCAATGGTAATGGCAGGCGGCACCAGCGTTTGCACCCAAATACGCATAAAGCGGCGTATCTCACGATAAACGATGGTTTTAAACGCAATCCACTGCCCGTTTATATTCATGCTGCGTCTCCCGCTTCTGCCGGTGCATTTAGCACCGAGACAAACATCTCCTCGAGGCGATTCGCTTTGTTACGCATACTGGTTATGGTTATTCCCTGCTCGGCCAAACATTCAAATAACTCATTGAGTGTTTGCTTTTGGTCAACCTCGGTTTCAATACAATGATCATCGATCACACGGGTAACAAATCCGGGAACCTGTAAATCGTCTTTTACAGTTGCCTTGGTGTCTAGCACAAACACCTCACGGGTTAATTTGCGCAACAGTGCTTTCATACTGGTATTTTCGATAATGACGCCCGAATCAATAATAGCGATATTGCGGCAAAGGCTTTCAGCTTCTTCAAGATAATGCGTGGTCAGAATAATCGTTGTGCCATTCGCATTCACCTTTTCCAAAAACTCCCACATTGAGCGACGCAATTCAATATCAACACCGGCGGTTGGCTCATCAAGAATCAATAGTTTTGGCTCGTGCACCAGCGCTCTGGCAATCATTAGGCGACGCTTCATACCCCCTGATAAATTACGCGATATTGAGTCGCGCATGTCCCAGAGATCCAGCAGCCGTAGATATTTTTCTGCTCGCTCCAAAGCAACGCGGCGTGGCAAGCCGTAATAGCCACCCTGAGTAACAACAATATCAAGGACTTTTTCAAACTGGTTAAAATTAAACTCTTGCGGCACCACACCAATACATTGCTTGGCTTCTGTAAAGTGGCTATCAATATCATAACCAAATACCGAGACCTTACCCGAGGACTTTGCCACCAAAGAACAAATCACGCCAATGGTGGTAGATTTACCCGCGCCATTTGGCCCAAGCAAAGCGTAAAAGTCACCGGCTTCAACTTTGAGGCTAATACCTTTTAAAGCCTCAAATCCGTTGCTGTAAACCTTTCTTAGGTCGTTAATCTCCAATGCAGCTGACATCGACTGTGTAATACTCCAAAAATTAGATTGAAAATTGCTGGCGCAAGCTTGGACGGGCTAAGCTCGGCGAATAGACGTTTATTGTGTCACGAATCGCACAAACGCGCAGTGACAAATGTACACGGAGAGGGCTTGAAGGGATATTTTAGTCGCCCCGTTAGTCAAACGGGGCCGCTATCGAACAATCAAGGAATAAACCAGCGAGAGATCAGCACTTGACCTCTCGTTCTATTTATACCGACTATTATTTATCGAAATCCTTTTTTAAGCCCATCAAGGCCATACGCATTTTGGATGCTCGGGGATAGCCAATATATTGGGTCATAAAACGGGTACACTCTTCCAGCTGAGCAAAGGTCAACTCTCCGCGCTTCATCGCCGAACGCGCTTGAATGGTAAAGGTCATTTCTTCACCTTGAGCGGCTATTGCGCCTAGCAACAACAGGCGACGCTGGTCGATGCTTAAAATATCATTTCCCCAAAGCTCACTAAACAAACTCTCAAGCATAAAATCAAAAAAACCGTCTTTACCTTCTTCTGGCGGTTGAGGTAAATCATTACAATAAACCTCATTAAACATCTCAATGCCTTTTTCACGCTTGCTCATTGTATTCTCCAAAACAGTTAGTATTTTTTTTACTCGATAGTCAATTCAA
Source organism: uncultured Pseudomonadales bacterium (assembly GCA_905480475.1). Taxonomy (GTDB): domain Bacteria; phylum Pseudomonadota; class Gammaproteobacteria; order Pseudomonadales; family UBA7434; genus UBA7434. The sequence continues at coordinate 5,554 of CAJQQO010000042.1, forward strand.
TTAGCCATCACCGCAAACTAAAACAATTAGTCCAATGTGCCAAACATCCAATCAAACAACGGAGTGATGGAACTATAATTACCCATATTCATATTTTTATGATGAATCGAATGTTTGGTAGTTAAATAATCAACGGTCTTAAACGGAAAGCGATCGATATTAAACTTGGTATGATTAATCGTATTAATCTGCGACCAAATAACAAAAGCAAAACACGCTGATACAACATGTAAACCACCCATCGCTAAACTGACCGCCGTAATTGAAACTACGTAAATCATCAATCCAATCAGCGTTTCCAATGGGTGCACATATAGGGCGTCGATATAAGAAATATCTCTAGCCTGATGATGCAAACCATGAACTTTGCGCAGCAAGTTGCCATGAAAAACAAATCGATGGGTAAAGTAATAAATAAAATCGTAAACCAATAATACCAATACGATATCGGTAAGATAGCGCCACCAAGCCACGCTCTGCAACGTTAGCACTGCGGGGGCAACCACGATAATCAGCAACAAGCTGATAACTGCACCCACCCGACCGTTTGCCTTCATTATCGGCGGATACTTGGGGTTAGCTCGCTTGGGTGTATCTTCACTGCGATTCCAATCACGCATTTTTGCAATGGCCGGAATCTTAAACGCCAACCAATTGCTGCCGCGCAATAAAACCACTACCGTGATCATATAGATCAAGGCGATTTGCCATTGATAATTGGCGATCCAATCAAAATTCATAATCAAAACCCAGTTTGTTTTAAATGTTAACTACCGTCGTTTTTACATTAGTCCAGCGTACCGAACATCCAATCGTAAAGCGGCGACAAGGTAGAGTAATTACCATGGTTCATATCAATATGATGCACTGCATGCTTAGAGGTAAGGTAGTTAACCGCCTTATATGGAAAGCGATTTACATTGAACTTGGTATGATTAAGCTGATTAACATTGTTAAAAATAAACTGCGCCATAATAAACGTAGCGGCATGATAGTCACCAAAGGCAAAGCCCAAACCGATTGCAGAGCCCATAAACAAGGTAGTACCAATAACGGTTTCTAGCGGATGTACATATTGGCTATCGATATAAGATATATCACGCGCTTGATGATGTAGACCATGCACTTTCTTTAATAACTTGCCATGAAATATAAAACGATGGGTAAGGTAATAAAGAAAATCAAAAACCAGCAAAATAATTAATGCGTCGGTAAAGTACTTCCATATCGGTTGCGCATCCAGCGTAACCACAAACGGCACAAACAATAAGAAAAACAGTAAATGCATATACAAACCCACTTGCTGGGTTTGTTTTCTAACCGGGCCGTATTTCGGCAAAGCCTTTTTTGGTTTGTCTTCATCGCGATTCCACTGCCGCATTTTCTGCACCGCAGGCAGTGAAAATGCAATCTTCCAAGCGATTTTGGTTGCAATAATTAACCCCAGCAAGTGCACTAACATGCCTTGCCAGTGATATTCCGCGATAACACCTTCGATACTCACAAGCTTTTCCTCTTGATTTTTATTTCGCTTTTTTTCAATTCATGCTGCTTTAACACCTAATCCGCTAGTAACAGCTCCGCTAGCTTAGTAGCGTTAAGCGGCCCTAAATGCGATTTTAATTGTGTCGCCAACAAGCCCAAATCTAATTGCGCGTCAGATGATTCTTTACCAGCACCCATCACATGGAGTAAAGGCCTGTCGAAAACCTCTTCTTCAAGCCGCAGAGCGTGATACAACTGCCCTAGTAATGCACTAAAGCTTTTAAATACTTTACTGGTTCCTGCACGTTTGGCCGAAGGCTTACGATCGGTCAATAATTCTGACAGCTCAGACTCTAATTCCGTAACCGAGTCAATCGAATCAGCAATTAACTGCCATCCTAGTTGAGTGAAAATTAATAGCGAAGAGCGCGAATCGGATTTATCCTGCAACTGACCGCTACCAACACTGATTCTACCAACACCGCCTCTATCCATAGACGCTGGCTGCCGCACAATATAACCCAGCCGCTCCAGATCATTAGCCGTTGCACTAATCGCCTGCTTGGAGACATTATTAATTTGCGCCATTTGCTGAATACGGCCGCCTTCCAAACCGATAAGCGATAACACTTGACCGTGCGCCATAGTAATTTCCGGATGCCCTTTCGCCATTGTTAAAGCCATCAAACGCCGACTAACATACTGACTCAGCGGCGGTAGCACACCACCTAATATTTGACCACTACTTAAATGACTAAAATCGACAGACTCTGGCAGTAACGCTAAACCTTTTGCAATAGATTCCAGATAGGCAATAAAGGCTTTAAAGTTCTGATCCTGCGCAGCATCTTTAACGCTAAAACGGCTAACGATATCTTTATAAAGTGTCTCAACGGTTTCAACAATTTTCTTACCATCGCGCGCCAAGCCAACGCCTTTGGTGGTTAACTCTAGTAACTTGGCTCTACCATCTTGCGGATCGCTGACCCGCTGGATATACCCGTGGCGCTCAAGCTTATTAAGCGTTTGGTTACAGTCCTGCTTACTAATGCCTAACTGATCAGCTAAGCGAGACGGTCTTAATTTTTGTCGCTCTAAGGAATGCGTAACTGACTCACTGTCGGCATCGGTTGCTCTTTGCGATAAGGCCGAAATAAACGGCTCATAATTTAACCGCAAGCCATCGTAACCGCAGTCCTGCGTCAGCCTATGCATCATATTTATCTGCATATGCCTAGATAAGGCGATTAAGTGCCGTGCCGAATTATCAGAAAAACGCAGCCATAAAGCCTTGTTCGCTTTATTAATCGAGTGAATAGACTGCTTATCAGTCTCTGACTTGGATGGCGATTTAAGCGGCGAAATAGTGTCGTTAGATGCAAGCACTGCCACCGGCCCCTTACGTTTGCTTTTACTCATATCACGGATAGTAAATATACATTGACTAAGTGTCAATCCGTATTTACTATCTGTCAGCTATGCAATCTTCACGCTGCATATTGCTGGCTATAATCACTCGCGAAAAGGTGTCTCGGCCTTAAACAATGGGCAGACATTAATAATTAAAAGCAGTGACGGATTAACAGCCATATATTCAAAATAAAACAGTGC
>CAJQQO010000043.1 GCA_905480475.1 uncultured Pseudomonadales bacterium
CACTGTCTAAAGATAGCGTTAACCTTATGGCTGGCGACTCTTACGGTGGTTTGTCTGAGCTTGCTCTGCACTACATCGGTGGTGTTATCAAGCATGCGCGCGCTATTAACGCCTTTGCTAATGCATCAACTAACTCTTACAAACGTCTGGTTCCAGGTTTTGAAGCTCCTGTTATGTTGGCTTACTCAGCACGTAACCGCTCTGCATCGATTCGAATTCCTTTTGTACCAAATCCAAAAGGCCGTCGTATCGAAGTACGCTTCCCTGATCCAACAGCTAACCCTTACCTTTGCTTTACCGCATTGTTAATGGCTGGCCTTGACGGTATCAAAAACAAAATTCACCCAGGTGAAGCTGCTGATAAAGATCTTTATGATCTTCCAGCAGAAGAAGCCGCAGCGATTCCAACGGTTGCATCATCTTTAGAGCAAGCACTTGAAGCTTTAGATAATGATCGTGAATTCCTGACTGCCGGCGGTGTTATGAGCAACGATATGATCGATGCTTATATTGCACTGAAGAACGAAGAAATCGAGCTGTTAAATATGACAACTCACCCTGTTGAGTTTGGCATGTACTACTCTTGCTAGATTGATTCAGGCTTTACAAAAAACCCGTCTTTTGGCGGGTTTTTTGCTTTATATCATTGATAAATAACAGCTTTTAACTAATACTGGCAAATCAAAATCAATAACTTCCCACCTTTATCAAACGCAATATCCGGTAAAAAAGGAACCAGATAGCGGTAATTAGACTCTATCGCAGTGTAAGATTAATAACTGATTCAGCTACCTTCCTAAGGGATTGCATCAATGAACAAAAGCATCGCCTATAAGCTAAACCCACTAAGTATCAGCGCCTGCACTTTATTGCTGACCGCCAGCCTATCAATCGCAATATCAGCGACCGTACAGGCAGAAACCTACCGTATTGTTGACGAGCAAGGCAGGGTTACTTATACCGATAAACCACCCACTAATGACAGCAGCGATACCAATACTTCAAGCGTAGAAAAATTACCTGATAACACCGAGAATCAGAATATTACGCCATCATTGGATACGCTGGCTGAAGATCACCCTGAATGGTTAAAAGAAGTGCATGAGCAACGTGCCGCCGAAGCCAAGGCAGCGCGGGAAGCCAAGCAACTAGAATTAAGCGAACAACGCAAAGAATGGCGAGAACAACTTAAAGCGGCGAGAGCAGCGGTAAAATCAGCCGAAATTGCGCTCGAAGTTGGTAAAGAGCCCGGCGAGGGTGATTTTGTTGGCAATGCCGGCGGCGGTGCTCGCCCCTCATCCGATTATCTAATGCGCTTGGAAACCCTAGAAAAAGATCTAGCCGATGCCAAACGCGATTTACGCAGAATTAAAAAATCCAAACCGGGTTAATAAGTGCGGCTAATATGTGCAACTGCTTAGTGCGAGCGCGCCTACTCTGTACGACAGCTAAGCAAGTTGGTGCTTATACTCACCCCCCTATTAGCTCCGGCAAATCCAAAAGCATAAAACCTCGATACGGTTTAAAATAAAATCAATCCCAGTAAACCGGCCTGCCCTCCCCCACGTATTATTTGTTAGACGCGAAATGATTGACGATAGTCAAATTTAATCAGCTTAATATATTTTATTAACTACAAATATGACGCTCGGCAGCTTAGAATAATGAGCTGAGTCTAATGACCACTCAGTTTCGTACGAAACAACGATTAACCACCTGAAAACCTGTTTGAATTTTGGAGAAAAACTATGTCCCTTAAAGGCACAGCTACAGAGCAAAACCTAAAAGACGCCTTCGCTGGCGAATCGCAAGCTAACCGTCGCTACCTGTATTTTGCCAACATGGCGGATATCGAAGGCGCACCAGAAGTTGCCAATGTATTTCGTAACACTGCCGAAGGTGAAACTGGCCACGCTCACGGTCATATGGATCACTTGATTGCTGGCGGTTGTGGCGAGCCAGGCACTGGCATGCCTGCTGGCGATGCTGGCGAAGCACTTGAAGCGGCTATTGCCGGTGAAACGCATGAGTACACTGATATGTACCCTGGTATGGCTAAAGCAGCTCGTGAAGAAGGCTTTGACGAAATCGCCGATTGGTTCGAGACATTAGCCAAAGCAGAACGCAGCCACGCAAACAAATTCACTAAAACGCTGGAAGCTTACAAAGCTGACGCGTAATAGTTGAATAAAGTATTGTGTAAGGTAATAAATAGCGTCGGTTCGTCCGGCGCTTTTTATGCCAGAGATTTTTTATTCTGTATTTAGTATCGCTTAATGTCTGTATCACACCGAACTTTAATCAATCGAGCCGCTCTCGATTTTATTAACACCAACTGAGTATCTGGTAATGTCATCATCAAATACGCCATCAGGGAAAAGCCGCGAAGGCAATCTACAAGCGCCTACCCGTCATCCAATTGATTGGAAAAATCCGGACTACTACGATGAAGCAAAAGTAGAAGCCGAGCTTGAGCGAGTCTTTGATGTTTGCCATGGCTGCCGACGCTGCGTGAGCTTATGCCAAACGTTTCCAACCTTGTTTGATTTAGTAGATGAAAGCGAAACCTTTGAAGTTGATGGTGTTGATAAAGCCGACTACAAAAAAGTCGTTGATGAATGTTATCTCTGCGATATGTGTTATATGGCCAAGTGCCCTTACGTGCCACCGCATCCGTTTAATATCGACTTCCCGCATCTGATGCTGCAAGCCAAAGCTATCGAGCATAAAAAAACCGGCGGTAAGTTACGCGATAATTTATTATCCAATATGGACAATATGGGTAAGCTCGCCGGCATTCCATTAATTACCGAAACAGTTAATGCGGTTAACCACTGGGCGCCTACTCGAAGCCTATTAGAAAAAACCATGGGTATACATAAAGACGCATGGTTACCGGAATTTACCGGCGAAAAATTTCGTAACAAATTAAATCCCAATGTTAGTTTTGATGTTAAAGACGGCAAACGCACTGGCGGCAAGGTCGCTATTTTTGCTACTTGTTATATCAACTATAACGAGCCCGGCATTGGCCACGACTTTGTGGCAGTGTTAGAGCACAATGAAATCCCATGGATTGTTGCCGAGCACGAAGTCTGCTGCGGCATGCCCAAGTTGGAGCAAGGTGATCTTGAAGGCGTTGAGTCACTGATGCGCGTTAACGTGCCGCACCTAGCCAAGCTCGCGCGTGAGGGTTATGCCATCATGGCGCTAGTGCCGAGCTGCACCTTAATGTTTAAACAAGAACTGCCTTTAATGTTTCCAGATAACGAAGAAGTGCAAGCGGTTGCCGCTGCGATGTGGGACCCGTTTAATTATTTAGTCTCGCGCGAAAAAGATGGCTTATTAAAAAGCGATTTTAAAACCGGCGTTGGCACTGTTGCCTATCACTCACCTTGTCATGGTCGGGTGCAGAATATCGGCAAAAAAACTGAAGAGTTTTTAAGATCACTGCCAGACACCGAAGTCAAAACCACCGAGCGCTGCAGTGGCCATGCAGGCACTTACGGTATTAAAAAAGAGTTTCACCAAAACTCTATGAAAATTGGCAAGCCGGTATTTCGTCAAATGCATCAGGCCGAGCCAGATTTTATTGCCAGCGACTGCCCATTAGGTGGACATCATATTGCGCAGGGCATTAAAGAAAATCACGATAGCGAGCCAACGCTCGCGCACCCTATTAGTCTTGTTAGAAAAGCTTACGGAATTTAATCATGTCACATATCAAACGCCAGTCATTGCTCACTTTGGAAACTTACGAAAAACTGCGCCCGGATATGCGCCGCGAAGCGATAGAGCGAAAAAGTAATCGTAAGGTTTTTATAGGTCCGGCGGTAATGATGCAATTCGAAGACGAACTCACTATTCGTTATCAAATTCAGGAAATGTTACGCGCCGAAAAAACCTTTGATGAAGCGGGTATTGAAGAAGAGCTAGAAGCCTACAACCCATTAGTGCCAGACGGAACTAATTGGAAGGCAACGCAAATGATTGAATACACCGATGTTGAAGAGCGCGATAAAAAGCTGGTTGAATTAAAAGGTCTTGAGCGCCACACCTATGTGCAAATAGCTGGGCACGATAAAGTCTATGCGATTGCCGATGAAGATATGCCGCGTGAAAATGAAGAGAAAACCAGCGCCGTGCATTTTATGCGTTTTGAACTGACTCCGGAAATGATTGCTTCAGCCAAGACCGGCGAGACCATTGCAGTGGGTATTGACTTACCCGCTTATGATTTTAGAGTTGATGAAGTAGGGCCGGAAACACAGGGTATGTTACTTGCTGATTTGGCTTAGCCCAAACCCTTTGAAATCTGGCAGCAGACCCGGAGGTCTCCCTAACCAGTGGGACCTGTAGAAACCAGAACGGCACGTGAAAAAATTTAGATGTAGTAGATTAGATCGGACACATTAAGTTTATAGTTTTGAGCGAACTCGACGACGGCTTTCACCTAATGGTTGGACATACAATTAAGGATTTCAAGGGGTCAGTGTACTTGACAGGCTCCACTTGCATTTTATCAAGTACACTGACCCCTTGAAATATTTTACCGAGGATTTAACAACAACAAATTATTCTGCTGATCAATTCTAAAATCAAAAGCCTTTAAAAAATTCATTCCTAATAATCCATCGCCTTGACCCTTACCCTCCAATTCCATCACCACAAACTGCATATTTCTCAATCGGTACTCACCAATCGCAAACGATGAGAATTGATAAACCGGTGCGTCAACAATACCACCCGCCGTAGTGATTTTGGCCTGACGGATAAACGTCGGGCTCAAACGATTCTGCACTTGCCTAAAATACCGCTCAGAAATAACCGACACTGACGCTCCGGTATCAATTAATAAATTAACCGCTGTCGCATTGTTAATTTGACCATCAACTAAATAGTGTTCATTCTGCGGCGTTAAGGCAATTGCCTCAGCACGTAAATTCTTTAAGGCAATCGCTTCTAACAAATCATTTACCTGAGCCTCGTAATATTCGTTGTAGGCAATACTTTGTAATAAGGTAGTCGCTTGCCCATATTGTTTTAATTCTATATGCGCCTTTGCCAACATCAAAATATAAGGCGGATGCTGCGGCTCATGCCATAACAGCCGCTCGATAAATCGAATCAGTGGGTGCCACGCTTGCTGATCCGCCAACGCCGTTACCTCAGCATCAACTAGCTTACTGATTGCACCGGCATAACGACCTTGCTCAGCGGCGACAGATTCATTTAACAAGCTGTAGTATTTTTCAATCGCGGCTAGTCGATCTCCCGACGCAGCTAACCACTGCGCCTGTAAACCACGAAAAGCTAAATCATAAGGGTATTGACGCAACCACGCTTCAAATAATAAGCGCGTTGATTCCAGCGCCCCGGTCTCTAACCATTGACCAGCAATTAACAACCACTGCCTTTTTATTTGTTCGGCCAGTGTTTGGTCATTACTGGCAAGCCATTGCCATGCTTCTATTGCACCAATAAATTCACCGGCGTCAAAAAGTATTTGCAGATCATCCGCGCTTAAGTTTTCTTTTGACTCTGTCGCTCGCGAACGCAGCAAACTCTCCAAACCTTTTTTCCCGCCAGCATTCGCCTCACCGTTATTGCGACTATCGGCGGCCAGAACCAATCGCTCCAAGGGCGAGAGTGAACTTAGGGGGCGAGTTTTTTCAATAGTGGGGGTAACTAAAAACTTATCCAGCAACAACCAGGCATTTAACCCAAGCGAAGCGAGCAACAAGATCGTCAGTAAAGAACCAAATCGCATCATCTTATCGGGGCACCTTGCGCCGGCTGAGTTTTGCCATCGTCTTATTCGTCGATGGCTAGTATTTGTTAGCGTAAAGAATAGTACGCCGACAATCTAAGGTTCGCCATCAGTCGCATTACCATTGATAGAAATAAGCGCACCATAGTGGTGCGTAGGTTATACTTAAACTCGCACGCCGCGCTTTCATAGCAAAGTATCATCAATCGGCACTGCTCAGCGACTACAATGGAAACTTGTATCTTATTGTTTTTTATAACTATTTATAATATTCGGTTTTTCTTTTCTATTAACTGCACGTTTGCGCACAGTTCTTGCATTGGTTAAATTATGATATCAGAACAATTACATACTCGGCTGCTTGAGAATTTAAGCACGGCCATTCTATTACTGGACGATAAGCTTTGCCTTAGCCATATCAATGCGGCTGCAGAAAGCTTGCTAGGCCTAAGCGGCAATCGTCATGTCGGTGAACCCATCGACATGCTATTGGTCGATGCGCAGTCCACCGTACAAACCCTGCGCGAGACGCTGGAAAGTGGCAGGCCACATACGCGTCGCGAGGCAATCCTAACGACCTCCAGCGGCGGCAAGATTGATAAGTCCACCGTCGACTACACCATTACACCGATTGAGGATATTCCCGGCAGCGCACTGATAGTTGAGATACAACCCATAGACCGATTGCTTCGTATCAGCCGTGAAGAAACTTTGTTCTCGGCACAGGAATCGACCCATGCCTTGCTTAAAGGTATGGCCCATGAAATCAAAAACCCTTTGGGCGGTTTACGTGGCGCAGCGCAGTTGCTTGAGCACGAACTCAATGATGACGGTCTAAAAGAATATACCCAAATTATTATTGATGAATCAGATCGATTAAGAAATCTGGTTGATCGAATGCTTGGTCCGGCCAAAGCCCAAACGCTGGAACCCACCAATATTCATGAAGTGTTGGAACGGGTTCGCCAACTTACCGAGGCCGAAGCCGGTACTCGGGTAAAGATTCGTCGCGATTATGATCCAAGTATTCCCGACTTAAGTGCCGACCGCGAACGCTTAATACAGGCAACCTTAAATATCACCCGCAATGCGGTGCAAGCGCTGAGCTCACAAGCAGGCGAAAACGATAACGCAAAAATTACTATCACTACGCGGATCATTCGGCAATTTACTATCGGCGGACAAAATCATCGACTGGTTTGTCGTATCGATATTTGTGATAACGGTCCGGGTATTCCCGAAGATTTACAAGATAAAGTGTTTATCCCAATGGTGAGTGGCCACGCAAGTAACTCTGGCCTGGGATTATCCATCGCACAATCTATTGTCAATCAACATCATGGCTTAATTGCCTTTACCAGCGAAGTTGGTGATACCTGCTTTTCGATTTATTTACCGCTAGAGACTAGCGTGTAATAGGAGAATTATTTTATGGCTAAAGCAAACAGTGTATGGGTGGTCGATGATGACAAATCCATTCGATGGGTTCTTGAACGAGCGCTAACTCGATCTGGTATTGAGGTTGATGTATTTCCCAATGCTGAAGCGCTACTAACACGCTTGGAATCGGGGCTACCTGATGTCGTCATTAGCGATATTCGTATGCCGGGTATTGACGGCCTGGAGATGCTGGCCAAGATTGTTGAAAAGCATCCTAAGTTACCGGTTATCGTCACCACGGCTCATTCGGATTTGGATAACGCGGTATCGTCTTATCAAGGCGGTGCGTTCGAGTACTTACCCAAACCCTTTGATATTGACGAAGCCGTTGCAATGACTCGTAGGGCTTTAGCCTATGCCGATGAAAACGATATCAAAGCATCAAGTGCCACCGATGATGAGCCAACCGAAATGATTGGTCAGGCGCCAGCGATGCAAGAAGTGTTTCGCGCGATCGGTCGTTTATCGCAATCCAATATTAATGTTTTGATAAATGGTGAATCGGGAACCGGCAAAGAATTAGTGGCCAAGGCCTTACACCGCCATAGCCCAAGACGCGAAAATGCTTTTATCGCACTGAATATGGCAGCGATTCCAAAAGACTTAGTGGAGTCGGAATTGTTCGGCCACGAAAAAGGCGCGTTTACCGGCGCATCGCAACAGCGAGTGGGTCGCTTTGAACAAGCCACTAAAGGCACTTTATTTTTAGATGAAATTGGCGATATGCCAGCGGATATTCAAACCCGCTTACTAAGAGTGTTAGCCGACGGTGAGTTTTATCGTGTCGGTGGCCATACACCCATTAGAGTAGATGTTAGAGTTATTGCAGCCACTCATCAAAACCTTGAAGAGCTGGTAGAACAAAAACTATTCCGTAACGATCTATTCCATCGTCTTAATGTTATTCGCATGCAATTACCTAGGCTTGCTGATAGAAGCGAAGATATTCCACAACTGGCGGCGCACTTTTTACAAGTCAGCAGTAAAGAGCTTGGCGTAGAGCCCAAAATACTTAGCAACGAAGTTGCCAAACAATTTAGCTCGTTGGCGTGGCCCGGTAATGTGCGGCAATTAGAAAATACCTGCCGCTGGTTAACCGTAATGGCTTCGGGTAACGAAATACAACCCGAAGACTTACCCGCTGATTTACTTACCCCATTGCAAAGTACTGCCGAACACAGTTCCAGCTGGGAAGAGCAATTGCGCAACTGGGCAAACCGCGAGCTAAGTGCAGGCAAAAGTAGAATTCTGGACTCAGCAACACCAACCTTTGAAAAAACCATGATAGAAATTGCACTTAAGCATAGTCATGGCCGTAAGCGTGATGCCGCTGTATTACTTGGCTGGGGAAGAAATACATTAACACGGAAGATGCAGGAACTATCGATGGTATCTGGTCGAACGGCAAACGCGGAACAATAATTTATCCGCGCGCTTGAACTTCAACTATGCGAAAGGCACGATCAGAAGGTGGACCACAAGCGCCGGTACTACGCAGCGTGTAATAGTTTTCTAAGCTGCCGTCGTTGTCGCTATCTAATTGCGTTAAGCCACAACTGACTTGAACATCACAACTTGCCATGCCTGGAGCCACCATGCTCCAATCAATACTTAAAGAAGTAAGCGATGCTGGTGGGTTTAACATAGTGCCAGTGCACGCAGCAGGATTTACTTCTAACACTTCAGTTAAACCGCGCTCGGCACCACTTTCGGCAGCCATTAACGCACGCATAGATAATACCTCACGGGCAATACTTTGCTGACCTTGATTTAAAATTTTAACCATAGCCGAGCCCAGCATAGCGACTACCACCAACACAAATATTGCGGCGGGTATAGACGCACCTAACTGGCGGCGTCGATTCATAAATATCTGAGCAGCAGATTTATTCATTATGCGACCTCATTACCGCCCTACCTCGCGACGATAAATAATTCGATCATTCCCTCGATAGCTACCAAAGGTAGCCGTATTACGCGGGCTGGTATCAGGCGTTGTATTATTTGCATCCCAGTCGTACTGTAAATAATTAGGTACGGTAAAGAGCACATCAACACTGCCGAAATTATCATTGCCGGGCGATGACAAAGTAACACTGCCACTCGCATTTAAATAATTAGTATCGCTTACCGCGCTAACAGAAGTGTCGCCCGGGTCTAATCGCTGTGTATAAGTGGCTGGGACAAGAGAAAAATCGCTCTGCAAATAGGCTGTGCAGTTATCATCTCTATTCGGCACAAAACCACCGCCAGTACCCACCGATGCATCAAAGTATTGAGCAATAAACGGCATTTCCAATGCCCGCTCTTCGGGGCCAAAAACGTTTTCCAAAAATACCCGGCCATATCGCTGAATACTTTCACCGAGATTAGCATGGTCATTGCTTAGGTCCGCATCAACATCCAAATCTAACGCTGCTGGCAAGACTGTTACGCCGTCTTCATCAACAGGTAATACGCCAATTGAAACCGTATATGCGCCATCCGGTAATGCCGCTCTATCGATAGTTAAAAGCGTTTCAATTTCGCCCACACCTAGCGTTGCGCCCATATCGGGGCCCCATAGATAATTCGTGTTGGTATTAATCTGCCCAGCTAATGGTAACCTTGCTGTCAAATCAGTATTACTGCTGCTATCAACAGCACCGACATCAACACTACCCAAACTATTATTTAATTTAACAAAGTCAGCTGTGTAATTTTCTGTAACTGCACCCGATGTATTTACTGCTAGCAATTCATAGTTAACCGTAAATTCTTGACCCATATAGGTAAAGGGGTTTGGCGCAACACAAGCATCGCTAACCTCTGGATCGCTGATGGCCATATTATTTTTAATAATAAAATTGGCGGGAATAAAACGACCAACGTTATTTGCAACTCCACCAACGTCAATACCGCTGGCAAGGTAATCATTATCTGCTAGCGTCGCATCCAAATTAATAATGCCAACTTCACTCCAGCTAATCACCTGTTGCACAGTCCCGCCGCTAAACCCAGCTACATTGCTGCCACTTAATACGCCCACTGACCCACCCAGTGGTGCCGCAAGACTATTAAGCAAAGTTACCGACTCGGCCGGAGACTCTTGGCCAAAACTCACCGTCGGCAGATTATTATGCAGATTAGCATTTGTATCTGGCAGGCCATCGTTATTAAGATCATCCGCCGCTTCCCAACGAGTTGCCGTAATACGCGCGGTAATATCTGCACCAGCAACAGCAAAGACTGAGGCATTTGAATTTGGCGAAAGCGCTGCATCATTATTTTGCGCATAAGAAATACTTGCTGTGCCATTAGTTTCTCTATCATCAACACCGCCAATAACAAAGTCGATATCAAAAGCAAACGGCCTTACCAGCAAACGGTTACTGCTGCCAACAATATCAATATTATTAGCAAAGACGCGCGAGTCATCGGTAAATTCAAGATTAAACTGGCCTACATCGCTGGTTTGTAAATCAAAGCTTGCCGTACCACCCGCGCTAAAATCTAAACTGATATTAGTACTTGCCGGCAAACTGTTCGGCAGACTTGTATTATTAATTTGCGGCGCAGCAGCAGAAGCTAATTGACTTCTATCAACCCAAACCTTTAAGGCTTGCGCACTATTGTTATATTCGCTAGCCACACTGCAGTCGGCGGGTGATTGAGTATTATCGCGACGAACTAAATCAACACGGTAACGATGATCACGCCCCGCTACAGCAACATCAGCACCGCTAACACCTTCAGTTAATGAATCGATATCAGTAATTACAAATGCATTATCACTAAATGAAAATACTTGCGTGGTATCCCGCAAAGTAACATCAACCGTATCGACGCCGGTAATCGTTAAACTCTCGGCGCGACTATTACTTAACTGCAGTGTTGCAGTACCGGCATTCGCAGTCATAAATTCAAAGGTCGCATTGCCTGAGTCGGCAGCGCCGGCAATAAAGTTACCCGGCCCACTATTATAAGACCAATCACCGTTCGCTGTTGAAGTATCTAATTGCACGGTGCCGACATAGTTGGCAAACAAAGAGCCGCAGGCTGCATCGGCGCATGCACGCACAACAACATCCTTAGCGACACAAGTGCTGGCATTACCAGTAACCACCACTTCGATATGATCGGGACCAAGCGGCGCACAAGGTCTAACCTCATTCATTGCTTGAGTGACTTGTGCAGCGCTAAGCACAAAGTTAAATACTTTAAATTCGTCTATCGCGCCATTGGCTGAATTAGCAGTTGTATCGTTGTTAATAATATAATCGCCATTGTTATCACCGATAAGCAAGTTAGCCATATCGCCAATAACACCGTTAGTGTTTGGCGTGTAACTAGTAATTAACGCACCTTCTCGATACATTAAAAATTGATCGTTGGGTAAATCCCAGCTTACCGCTATATGCGACCATTCATCCGCCGCAATATTTTGCGCGGGCGAGCTGTAACGAAAATCACCGTCCGATGAATCTTCCAAACCAAAACGTAAACGTCCGTCGTTGCGCAAGGTGAGAAAAAAGTATTTAAGACCCTGTCGTTTAGCCGCATCAAATAATTGCCGCTCACCGCCACCTACCCAGTTGTTATTACTTCGATACCAAAACGCGATAGTGCCAGTACTACCGATATCGGTATCAACATCCAAGCCTGTGTCAATTGCATCGATAACAGCAGCGCTATTGTTAAAGGGGAACTCGCCGTAACCACAAGTGCCGGGGTCGCCCATTAATGCCGCTGTTGAACTGGCTAGCGGATTAACCGTCGCCGCGCCAAGTGAACTGCCATTAAAACCATTAGCGCTAG
This sequence comes from uncultured Pseudomonadales bacterium, assembly GCA_905480475.1. GTDB lineage: Bacteria > Pseudomonadota > Gammaproteobacteria > Pseudomonadales > UBA7434 > UBA7434. The sequence continues at coordinate 12,008 of CAJQQO010000043.1, forward strand.
CATCTAACACTTCGGCTGCGGCGCCAGTCCACGCGGACTCCTCCATCGCGTAATTGGCGATAGGCATTAACGCCGGACACTGGGCATACAGTTGCGAGCTTGGAATCACTTCACGAATAAACGATGGGCCAGCCCATTCGAGTTGAGCAACTGCACCGCCACCACGTTCATAAAACTCCATCCGAATACTATAACGGGTATTAGCGAATAAATTGACCACTGCACTGGTATCTCGACGAGGCCCATGATCGGTAAAATTATCAATCACCAGATTGCCGTCAATATAAAGCCGAATACCATCATCGCTAACGGTAGAAAAGCGATAACCACCTGCATCACGGCTTTCTACTTCGCCTTCCCAAACAACCGAGAAATCATCACGGCCAAAACCAACAATCGGCTCGCCACTGCCCCAATTAAAGTTGACCGTGGTATCAATGCGCGTTTCGGTGTTGCCGGTAAAGTAATTTCGCGCGACCGCGTTTTGATCATAATAGGTTCCCGTTAAACCACTGGTCTCGCCCTCGCCACCTTCACAAGGTGGTGGTACGGGTGGTCGGCATTCGTGAGATAAATTGGCCGCAGGAATAATTTGTCGGGTAAACGATGGTCCATCCCACTCTAATTGCGCAACCGCACCACCACCGCGCTCATAAAACTCCATACGAATATCGTAGCGGGTTCCGGCTTGTAAATTGATTGACGAGCTGGTGTCACGTCTTGGACCGTGATCGGTAAAATTATTAATTACCAAGTTGCCGTCAACATAAAGACGAATACCGTCATCACTGACAGTAGAAAACGTAAATGCACCGGTCTCTCCGGCCTCTACCTGACCTTCCCAAATAACAGAAAAATCATCCACTGGAAAACCGGTGATCGGCGAGCCGCGACCCCAGTTAAAATTAACGGTAGTATCAAAACGGGTTTCGGTATTACCGGTAAAGTAAGCACGCTGTGTTCGATTTTGATCGTAGTAAGTGGCAAACAATCCTGAAATAACCGAGCCATCACTAACACAAACCGTTGGGCCGGTAGCTTCGGTAATTGCCAAACTATCCACATGCCAATAATCCCAATCACTGCCATTGCCGCCGGTCTGGCGAAATCGCACTCGCATACCACTATGCAATGCATCGGCGTCGAGTTGATACACACGGTTATAAATCTCTCCCGTGGAGCCACCATCACCGGCAAAAGTTTCTAGCGCAATATAAGCACCGGCGTCATTCAGATACTCGATCACAAGGTCTTCGTTGCCATCGGGATCTTCACTAAAACTATCATCACCACGTCGCACCCAAATCGATAGCTCAGCGCCCGGCACCAGTAGGTCAATATCATTGGCACTGGTAACACTTACCGGGTCCCAGCGTAGCGTCAGAGAACGCCCTTGATCAGCGGTAGCATTCTCAATTAAGGCATCACCGCCAGCACTATTATCAATCACCCAATCGTTTAAGTTGCCATTAAAATCTTCACTGTAAATCAAATCGCCTGGCGCGGCAGCCACGTTAAACGAATATAGCGAAAAACTTAACGCGAGCAAAACCAATAAATATCTTGAACAAGAGTATTTATCTATACCTAACTCTAAGCGTGGCTCTGCACGAGACACTTTAGAATACAAAACGGAATACACTATGGAATACCCCGCAGTGCCACATCATGATTAAAGCGAATCCATTCATCAGTCGTGCCGCGAACCAAAAAGCGAAAATCCAAATGCACTGTACCGTTGCGCTGCAAGGTTCCCGCAGAATAAGTAAACGGCGTTACAACGTCGCCATCATCAGCCAGCTGAATAAATTCGGCTAGCAAAAACCCATCGGGTGGTGGTGATTGCTGAGTCACGTTATAACCGTAGTCGCCGTAACGGTTTAACTGTCTTGCCGACGCTGGACCGGTCACGCAAAAACTCACCGGCTGATCAACAAAATAAATACGTCTACCCGGCGACTGCTCGGCAAAGCGTTGTGATGGATTGATAAAATCAAAGTTTGTTTCACCAGCCGCGGGAGTGCTTAACGAAGGAGTGACTTCAATAAGATGATTACCACCACCATAGACTTCGTCAGCTGTTAAGGTATAAACCGCTGCACGGCTAATGTTGCCACGCCGAATAAAATTGACTACCGAAAACTCATCGGCAGGCGCGTTAAAACCAAACACAGGTAAGTCGGTATAAATACTTGCCCCTTGCACCGGGACAAACTCAATACAGTTGCCGCTGGCTCGCACACTGCCGGGGAGTGCGCTACGCAACTCGCGACTCACACGCTCAACGGCAAAGCGACCAACTTGTGCCACTTCATCACGACGAGTGACTTCTCGATAAGCCTCAACACTGCTGGCAATAAAATTAACTAGACCCACACCAATCACGCCGAGTAAAACAATGACTGCCACTAATTCAACCAGCGTAAAACCCTGCTGATGCGACTTGCTGTTTTTATTAAAACCGTTATTGCTATTCGCCACCGACATTAGTAATTACCTCGGTAAGCACTTATCTCAACAACCGATGCCTGTACCGGCGGCGTAACCGTCACAGTAATTAATTTCGCGTTGGTATCACCCGCTTCATTCACTACGCCGTTATAGTTTCCATCGTAATCCACGCACACACTAATTCTATAATTGGCAAGCTCTGGGATTACCTCACCATTCACATCTTGTGGGTCAACACCCGGCCCACAAAAAATATTAAAGTCATCAACATCATTAAAGTCGCCACGGTTGGCCTCTGTGCCATCCCGACCCAATGCACCCGCAGCAGTGCAACTAGCGGCATCACAAGGTGGCGATCCGCCTGCTGGAGTCGCTTCGTCATAACGGCGTGATAAAGCGTCATCAAGAATAGATTGCGCCAGCTCGGCGGCGCGAATTTGAAATACCGGCTCGACACTGCGGGCGTATAAGGGAAAGATCAAGGTGGCAACTAACGATACGGCTATGCTGCTAATAACCAATCCGACAATAATCTCAACCAGCGTAAAGCCCGCGCTATAGCGCCGCGCCTTTAATGCCGCCATTGCCTTAGCCCTGGCGCTGAACATAGCCGGTCGGATATATAACAAGTGAAATGGGTATACCGCCTGTGACGTTAATGCTGACTGGGTCATCGGGAATAGCTGCCGAAGCGCAATCAGCACCGCCAGTTAATAGATTCCCTAAGTCATCAAAATATAAATTATTAGTCGCAGCGCTAGCGCCTAAACCATCGTAATCTTCATCGAAAGTGGCGACCGCGTAGTCATCAATTATAATGCCATCACGCTGCGCTTCTACCCGATCAGCTTGAATGCTAAGACTGTAGCAAGCGCCGCTATGATCAAACATGGCGCGCTGTTGGGCATGCTGGGCTAAGGATGCCATCTCATCACGCAAGGCATATTCAGCCATTCCGGAACGGTCAGAAAATCGTGGCAGCACAGTCACCGATAAAACACCGATCACAATAATCGTTGCCACCAGTTCTATTAGCGTAAAGCCGAATTGCTTTTGAGTTTTAACTCTTAACATGTGCATACTTTATTATAAGTCGATCAAGCTGTTTTAGTGTTAATTCCAAGGCATTGAACAACGGGAATAATCAACATCGAAACCTATTCCAAGCAGCCAAAATCAACTCGAGGCAACTAAAACACGCAGGCAAAAAAAAGGAGGCGCAATGCCTCCATTTTTATCTTATTCATCGTTGCTGTTACATTTAGCAATCAGCGACATTAGCATCCAAGATATCGATTTCTGGCAAATCGCCAACCGCTATAGAGTTGTTATAAATAATATAACAATTATCATCGGTTACATTACCATCATCGTCGGCATCATAACCAACACGTCGAACTGCACCGCCACCATCTTGAAATATTAATGAATCATCACCATCAATTGATATCAAGTTTGAAATATCTTCGTTACCCACAGAATTTGCACGCGGATAACCAAAACGGGTATCAATGAGCTCGCCGTTATCATTAACAGTATCGGTGCTCGCTAAGCTATCTTGCATTAACGCCTTAGCATAGACCTGTACCGACGCACTCCGCATCGAAGCTGCAACACTTTCTAATACACCTAGTCGTGCATCACCGCGTAAATCAATAAAGCGTGGCAGAGCTGTTACCGCCAACACACCTAGCAATACAATTACTGCGACCAATTCAATTAGTGTAAAACCGCTTTGTTTGTTCATCAATTCATACCTCGTTATCAAACCTTCTACATTTTAGTGTGGCCAAATTTCTGTAATTTGCCAGTCTAGACAGGTAAAAAACTTCATAACTCCTCGGGCAGAGTGATTGTGACTCTACCGGTGAGCATTTCATAATCAAAATAGAAGCGAGCGTCCTCCGGCCTGTCTTCTGCACGAACGATTAGTTCATAGCGACAGCGGTCTGAAACACTGCCATCAATGACGCTTACGCCGTATTGCGCCTTTTTACGCGAGGCTAAATCACTGCGCACCGTACTTAGCGGCGGACTTTGCAAAATATATTCAAATACTTCTTGGCAATCTTTTGCAGTTTGGCTGGTGACACTAACATCAGGATTTGTCGACTCGGTCACACTATCTAACCAGCCAAATTGATTGACGTTAAACTCAATACCATCAATATTGACCCGATCATTCGCACCGGTAACACTTGAGCTGGAGTTTCCATCGGCTATCCACTCAGCTTTACCAATCGCAATACCGGTTGAAAATCCGCCCGCCAAACCTTGTAGCGCCGCTGCCTGCGCATTATCAATTTGATCAAAAAAGCGTGGCGCGGCAATCGCAGCCAAAAAACTGATCAATACAATAACCGCAACTAGCTCAATAAAAGTAAAACCCGCTTGTGCGCGAGCAAGCTTATTTGAAGAGCAAGGTTTTGCGCGACGCTTAAATAGACTTTTATTTCTACATAGCAATCGAAAAGCCCGCTCTGTTATTAACGCCAACAGAGGATGTTTTTTTGCTTTAGCCAACAATATTGCTGCCACCGTTTGTCCCACCTTTTGCATTTGCTTTATCAAAGCTGTTTTGAATTGCGAGACAGTTAAGCTTTACTCGCAAGTCATGAAATATTATCTACTACTATCTATCGACTTCTATGCGTCCTATTTCTAATCGGCGTATCGACTACTTCTGAACGACACTAAACATTTCCCACATCGGCAAGAAAATACCAATTGCCAGAATGCCAACCAATACCGACATCATCACGATAAGAATCGGTTCCATATTGGCACTAAGATTTTTAATCTCGTAATCGACTTCGCGATTATAAAAATCGGCGACTTCGTTAAGCATTTCATCCACTTGGCCGGTTTGCTCACCGACCGAAACCATTTGCATCACTAAGGGGGTAAACATATCGCTATTGCCAATCGCCTGCAATAAGCTTTCACCGCGCTCAATACTTCTACGCATACCGCGTATGCGCTCACCCACCGCCGCATTACCCACCGCCGCACTGCATAACTCAACCGCTTGTATCAATGGCACACCCGATGAAAGCATCATCGCAAAGGTGCGACAAAAACGCGCTAACACCGCTCGCTTAGTAATTGATCCCACTAAAGGAATCCTTAATTTAAATGCATCCCACTTAATTCGGCCTTCTTCTTTATCTATCCACTGATAAAAACTGACCACTGCAACAATAATGATAAATAGTAGTATCTGCCAGTAGCTAACAAAGAAGTTGGAGGTGGCTATCAGTATTCGCGTCATTAACGGCAGCTCAGCACCAAACTGACTAAAGATATCGGCAAACACCGGAATAACAAATATATTTAAAATGACGATGGCAATACTTAAAGCAATCGCAACAAACATTGGATAACGAAACGCGCCACCAATACGACGTGCGGTTTCTTGCTCTAACTCCAAATGCTCGATTAATTGTTTAAATGCATCTTCAAGCCGGCCACTGTTCTCACCCACTAACACCATGCTGACGTACAGTCTTGGAAAAATCTCAATATGACGACTCATAGAGGTGGATAAGGTCATGCCACTATTAAGATTTTTTTCTATTTCGTATAACACTTTTACCAAGGCGGGATTTTTTAGGGTCATCGCCAAGCCGCGAATACATTTATTTAACGGCACACCAGCTTTGGTTAAGCTGTATAACTGTCTGGTTAGAATAATCAGTTCTTCGGCTTTAACTTTTCGGCCAAATGAAAAGCTAATACCTTCTTCGTCACTATCGGCTTTTTGCGCTTTAATCGAGATCGGATGAATACCGCCCGATAGCAATTGATGCGCTGCCGATTCTGCATTCACAGCATCAACCGCACCGCTCACAGGAGCGCCGCTTTGGTTTCTACCGTTGTATGCAAATACTGCCATCTCAATCCTAAAAAGTTGCTAGTAATCTAAACCGTTTCAATTTCCGATACACGACATACTTCATCTAAGGTAGTGACGCCTTCTCGCGCGTATTCCAATGCCGCCATATTTAATGGCACATAGTGCTCGCTAGCGTTTGCGGCATTGGCAAAGTCAGCGGCGTTATTGCGGCGTAGCGCATCCGCCATCGCTTCATCCAATTCCAAAAATTCAAATACACCAATACGACCACGATAACCCGTCATATTGCAGCGCGAACAACCTTTGCCTCTAAAGAATTTTCCGTGCGGCTGATCACTGCCAAGCCATTGATCAAGCAGTGCGTGCTCTTGCACATTAGGTTCGTGCTCAATATGGCAAACATCACAAATACGCCGTACCAAACGCTGCGCAACCACCGCATGAACCGAGCTGGCAACCAAGTAGCCATCCACGCCCATATCGATTAATCGCATGGCACTGGAAACGGCATCATTGGTATGCAGCGTAGATAAAACTAAGTGACCGGTTAAAGCGGCACGTACCGCAATTTCAGCGGTTATCGTATCGCGAATCTCACCAACCAATAAGACATCGGGATCTTGTCGCAAACAGGCGCGCAAAACTTTGGCAAAATCCAAACCAATTTTTTCTTGCACCTGACACTGATTAATTCGCGGCAGCTGATATTCAACCGGGTCTTCAGCAGTAATAATTTTTCTTTCGGCGGTATTAAGATGAGATAAAGCCCCATAAAGCGTGGTGGTTTTACCACTACCGGTTGGACCGGTAACCAAAATCAAACCGTGCGGTTGATGCAGTGAATGCACAAAACGCTCTTGCATCTCAGGTCGCATACCAATTTTATTGATATCCAAATTGCCCGCTGAGTTATCGAGCAAACGCATAACAACGGACTCGCCATTTTGAGTTGGCAAAGTAGACATACGCACATCGACCACATGATTTTTCACTTTAATATTAAAGCGTCCATCTTGCGGCAAACGTTTTTCTGAAATATTTAAACCCGACATTAACTTTAAACGCAAAACCAAGGCACTGGCGATACGCTTTTCATTCATAACCTGCTCTTGCAATACGCCATCAACCCGCTGACGTATTCTTAAAACAGTATCGTCTGGTTCGATATGAATATCCGAAGCTTTTACTTGCACCGCATCCTCAAAAATTGAATGCAGCAAGCGAACGATTGGCGCATCTTCTGCGTCCTCGGTATCAAAATTATCGAGGTCAAACGCCTGTTCTTCTAATTCATCACCCAGCTCTTCGGCCAAGCTAACAATCTCATCGGTACGCCGATAGAGCATATCTAGAGATTCTAATAATTCAGATTCACGCACGACAGCCAATGTAATAGGCCGACCTAACGCACGGGCGATATCATCGAAGCCAAATATATCCGTAGGGTCGGCCATGCCAACCAATAACTCACCTTCGGTTTCAGCTAACGCAATCGCTCGATAACGACGTGCGGTAATCTCAGGTAGAAGGCGAGTAATTTCGGGTTGGAAATGAAATTCTTTCAGCCGTAAAAACGGTACACCTAGTTGCTGTGATAGCAACTCGAGCAGTTTATCTTCTTCGACAAAACCCAAGTCGATTAAAGTTCTACCCAGCTTGGTCCCGCTAAGCTTTTGTTCTTGCAAAGCAAACTCTAATTGCTGTTCGGTGATAATGCTGTGTTGAATCAGCAAATCACCCATTCGTATTTTTTTTGGCTTCTCGCTCATTAACGCTGTTCCAGTCTCGTATCGTCGACGCTAAAGCTGAGCTATGCGACGTGACGCATAAAGGCTTAGCTTATCGGGCAAGTCAGTGGCAAACATCGCTTTGCGATAAGCTTGCTTGGCTTCGCTAAATTTTGCATCGGCATCTAATGAAGTTGCCAATCCCATCCACCAACGCGAACGCTGATTGTCGTATTGCAATAATTGTCGATAACTTTCGGCTGCATCGGCATAGTTACCTTGCGTCTGTAATATCGCTGCTCGCATTTCGGTAAAGCCAGCGTCGCGATTAACCGGTATTGCCAGACGATCAAGCCGCTCTAAGGCTTGACTAAAGTTTTGCTGCGCCATTGATAGACGCACTTGCAGCTTGGCAAGCTCTAAATAATCAGGATTGGCTTGCTGGTAGTCTTGCAGTAAATTACTGGCTTGCTGATAAGACTGAGTTTCGATTAACAAAGACGCATATAAGCTGGCACTTTGAATTTTGCTCACATCACCAGCAAGCTTTTCTTGTAAGTAATTAATAGCCGACGCCGACAAACCGCTTGAAAGCAATCGCTCAGCCTGACTTTTTATTTGCAAATCCACTTCCGCATTACTTAGGGGGCGTGTCGTTTTAACATCAAGCGTAGCGACACTATTAGCCGATTGAATTAAGCGACGGCTCTCGCCACTTGCAGCAACGGTATCAGTATTTTTAATCGCAGGAGTGTTTCTCTCAATGGCTTTTGTTTCGACCGCAGCTAACTTGACGGCTACCGGTTTGGACTCAGTATTGACTGGGACAGCCTGATTAACTGCGACCGTCTCAATATTGGATTCAACAGCACTCTTAACAATCGCTTGAGACTCGACGACAGTCTTTTCTATGTTGGCTGAGTTATTTTCTATCGGTGTTTGGATTGCTATCGGCTCCTTACTAGCTATAGGCATCGCCGCGCTTGTCGCAAGTTGATTTATTTCTTCGCTAAGCGGTTCAGCTTGAACAAAGCTTAACGGTGGCTTTGGTGCTAAAAAGCTATAAGCCGCCCAAGCCATTGCCAAGCCACATAGCATTACTAGAAGCAGCAATAATCTTGACGCCCATTTAGATTGGGATTGTTGCTTGCCATAAAGTTGTTCAGCGGCCGCAAATAAAGGCAATTCGCCACGCTTATCCACTGCAGGCTTTTGCTCTGCATCCAGATCACGGACCATTTGAGCGACCAGGCTCATAAGCTCAACCCTGACAAACGATCTAACAATTCCATCACGCTTAACGCTGCAAACGGAACGGCTACACCAATGGCCGCAGCGCGACCAAAAGAAAAGGGAACCAAACGCGGCCTTGAGACACTTTCCGTATCGTCAATCGCCGCATAAACAAATTGTTTATTGACGCTATTGGCTTTTTTGCCAAAGGCACACATCATGGCTTTATGCGCAAGTACATTAATCAATCGCGGGATGCCACCGCTGGCGCGCGTAATCGCCTTAATCGCTTTGGGTTCAAATAATTCCGGGCCGCTATAACCCGCTTTTACCAAACGATGGGTCAGATAATCTTTTACTTCCTCATCGACCAAGGGTTGTAAGCCGTATGAAAAAGTGACTCGTTGTAATAATTGTCGCAAAGCTGGCTGACCTAAAATCACATCTAATTCAGGCTGACCAAATAAAACCACTTGCAGTAGCTTAAATTTTTCCGTTTCAAGATTAGTCACCAAGCGCAAGGCTTCTAATGTTTCGGCCGGCATTGATTGTGCTTCGTCGACAATCAATATGACTTTATGGCCTAGCACCGCAAGCTGTACCAATTCATCTTCAATAATTTTTAACACAACATGCGAGTTTGCTTCATTCATACGGATACCCAGCTCGTGAGCAATCGCATGAAACAATCCTTCCGGTGATAAATACGGATTAGGAATATAAATAGGCATATAATTATTCGGCAGTGCCGATAGCAAACGGCGGCACAACATTGTTTTACCAGTGCCCACTTCGCCGACAATTTTTAGAAAGCCTTCACCCTGCTGAATACAAATATCCAACACCGTGCTAGCCTCGGCGTGCCAGGTCGAGTTTAAATAGAACTGCGTATCCGGTGTTAAACAAAAAGGCAGTTCACGGAGTCCAAAATGGCTTTCGTACATTTATACCACCCGCTTATTTGCTATCTTTTTTGAGATTACTGATTTCTGAATGCATATCGGAGAACCGATCCAAACTGTCAGAGATCATTTCTTTATTCACGCTATCGGAAAACACTCGGGGTCTAAGCAAAATAACCAACTCGCGCTTGGTGCTGCGCTGATCTTTTTGCTTAAAAGCATTTCCAAAAAATGGCACCTTGCTAACCCAGGGCGTGGCCGCATTATTATCTGACGATATATTTTGAATTAGACCGCCGATAACAACCACCTGATCGCTTTGTGCGTAAATAATGCTATCGGATTCACGAATACTGCTTCGCGCAAGTGGTAAATCAAATTGCTGATCACCAACTTTAAACGAGCGCTGCTGCTCAACGACTTCACTGACCGTTGGATGCACATGCAAGACAATAGAATCGTCGGCGCTAATTTGCGGGGTAACATCGAGCGCAATACCCGAGAAGAACGGTGTTAGCTCAACACTAGGCGCGCTAACCGCCCCACCACCAACCGAGCTGGTAATATTATTAGTAACTTCAGTAACAAAGAACTCATCGCTACCGACTTTAATCACGGCTTTTTGATTATTGACCGTAGAGATACGCGGGCTTGAAAGTACTTGCACCGTGCCCTGTGTTTCTAACAGATCAATTATGCCGGTAAAATCATTAAGGCTTAGCGTTAAACCAAAAATTCCGGTGGCTGTACTAGCACTGCGGATACCGGTAACGCCAGGAATAGCAATTAAACCCTCACCGCCAGCATCGGCAATAGTCGCAGATCCTTGTGAGCCAACAATAGTTTTTCCCGCCGAAGGTTCACCAATAGCGGTCCAGTTAATACCGGATTGAAAATCATCGTTAAGCGTGACTTCCAGAATTTTTGCCTCCAGAATAACCTGACGCTTCATGATTAATTCTGCCGCGTCTAGATATTCTTTTACAACATCAATCTCTGCTGGCATCGCTCTGACAATAACCATTCCGGATTGCGGCGTGACAATAACGCGTCTATCGTCGCCATTACCAATTAAGAGGCTAAGGTTTTCTCTTAAATCGCCCCAAAAGTCTGAACGGCCCGAGGTAAGAATTTGCGTGCCTACCAAACTGCCACCGGTTGAGCTACCACCTGAATCATCGTCAACCGAGTTGGTACCAGAACTGTTAGACGAGTTAGACGATTCAGAATCGCTAACACTACCACTCGATACGCGGGTTTCTGATGAACCTTGGCGACGAACATTAAGGTAATTAATTTTAAATACTTCTGTTCGAATACCGGCAGGTAAGATCTGGTAAAGACTGCCGTTGCGCTCGACCGGATAACCATAAATATCGCTAATCACATTTAGCACTTCAGGCACTGTGACGTTTTGCAAATCTAAACTGATTTCACCGGCTACGTCCGGATGCACCACGACGTTATACGGCGTACCTTTTACCAAACCTAAGAATAGCGCTTTGGCATTAGCGTCACTGACACTAACATCAAACCGTGGCTCAGGCGCCCTGGTCGACGTCGCACCGGTTAGCGGCGGCAACAAACCTTCAAGCACGCTATCTGGCGGCGGCATACCGGCAGAAGTAGCCGCTGCATTTTGTTTCGCGACTTCCAATGCTTCAGTAATTGCTGTCACCGGCTCGTCATTCATTGAACGTTTGGGCGCAATTGACTGACAACCTAAAGGTGCAATCAGTGCGACACAAACACAAAGCTTAAATAAGCGTGAGTTCACCATTATTGTTTTTCCGCTCGCTTTTTAAAGGATGGGATGATGAGTTTAAGAACATGGCGTTTTTCACCTTGGATAACTACGCGATCAGCATTGATCGCAACAAGCTTACCCAATTTGGTGTTATCACCTTCATTAAAACTACGGCCATTGATAATGGCTACTTTTCTACCACTACCAAGTAAAATTGATTCAAGTCGATAGCTTTGCGCGGGATTACTGCTTTGCTGTCGATAGCCGGTTGGCCGTGTCGGGTCAGCAATATCTGCAAACGATTTCGCAGCAATCATTGGCGCCGTTAAGATCAGCACAGTTAACGCAGTCATCAATACTGTTTTACCGGCACTATAAATTTTTTGCATATTAAACACCCAGCCAATCTCTTTCTGTACTGTAGGTATACACTTCCAATGTCACGGTACCGATAGGATATTCATCGACCTGAAACGATAATGCATCCCACTGGAAGCGCCATTGCAATTGCTCTAGTCGTTTTAAATAATCCAAGGTTGCCAGATAGCTACCTTGCAACTGCATTTCAACACCGTGACGATACAATAAGGTTTTATCATCGGAATCAACGACCTGCTGTTCACCTTGACGATCCGAACTGCTGTTACGAGTTTTTTTCTCGGCTGAGCTGTCCGCATCGCTAATACCCGTCACAACCTCAACGGGCTTGTTTTCCAATTTCATTAAGGTGAGCTTTTCACTGTTGTTAAGAATTTCTTCCAATACTTGCGGCATTAAGGTCGCAGGAATAAACCCGCTAGCTGCTGACGATAACTCTTCATCTACTTTGGCTAATTTGTCATTAAGCTGTTGCTGTTCACGCGCAATCGCTTGACGACCACCGCTAAGCGACTCCATTAAATCCTGCACTTCACTTTCAGCATCGAGATTACGCTCGGCGATTGATTCCAACTGACTAGTCTGACGGTTACTTTTATCTAATACCGCGCCAAAAAATAATAATTCGCATAAGCCATAAACCAGTACGACAATAACCAATAAAATAATCACCCGCTCGCGTAGGGTTTTACCGTTAACAAATAGGCTAAACTTTTCCCAATATTCGTTCATGCGTCATCACCTTCGCTAACTTGATCAGGCACTACGGTGATTTCAAAACGCATTTCATCCTCTGACGTTTCAATATCTTCAATGCGCATCAACTGAAAACGTAAACCACTAAATACCGGCTCTTTACCTAAGTCCTGCAAGTAGCGCGGCAGCAATGAAGCTTTTCGCATTTCGCCTCTTAGGGAAATTTGTGTACCACCGGCGCGCAACTCAATATGATTTAACCACAGGCCAGTTAATTGCTGTCGGCCTAGACCGGCCATATGTTCTGAAAATCCATCACCAATATCTTCGCGACGATTTGATAGTGATAAAAGTATTTGTCGTCTTTCTTTTATAAGACGTTTTAAACGATCAACCGCGCGTGAATCGGCAGTGCCTGTTGCGCGCAGCTGTGTTAGCTGCTCTTCTAGCTGCTGCTCTTTTCGCTCAGCTTTTTGAAGCTCGCCAGCGCTCTGACTGCTGTTGTAAAACATGACAGCACTCATAAGCAGCATCAACAAAAAAGTCGCTGTTGCGGCAATACCAATATGCATCGCTGAAACTGCAAGAGCTTCGCGCTTATCAAGATGATCGAATAAATTGACCGCTTGCTGCATTAATTTTTACCCGCTTGGTTTAAGCTGTTTTTGCTGACGCTTATTATTAATATTGCCATTGATACGGTAAGCGCTGTTGTTGACTGCAAGAATATTTTCATCATTAAGCCGCACTAGCTGCACTGGCTAACAATAAAGCTTCGGCACCGGCCATTGTTGAGTTAATGCCTTGAGCATTTACAGCAGGTATTAATACCGAGCTATCCATCAGTTCAACATCGGCACCCAAGCGTTCTTTAATCGCTTCAACAATCGGTGTTGCGTCGCTGACAAGCGGTGCTAGTAATATACGCCCGACAACGCCTTTACCAATTTGGCTTTCAAAATAATCGCGTGAACGCTGTACTTCGAGAATAAAACTATCAACCGGGCCGTTAGCATCAAGTGCACGGGCTCCGCTGCGTTGCAAAACTTCGTCAGACAATTCCAAACTGCGACTCAGGTAAATAGCTTGATCGGCTATAACGGCTAAAAACCCGCGCTGGCGACCAATTAGTAACACCATTTCGGTTTGCTCTTCGCGCGGGTAATTTTGCAATAACTGCAACAACACCAGTTCTGGCACTTCAACACGATCAACCTCAACATCAAGCTCGCTTAATGTATCAACCAGCGACTGTAATTCTGAACGACTAGTCGCAATCGTATAGGCCATTTTTTGGCGACCACGATAGGCGTCGTCGGGTAATAAAAAGCCATCGACAATGCTGTCGTCGACAGAGGTTTGCAATAAGTCCTTAACCTTCCAGCGCAAGGCTTCTGCTAATTCTTGTGCTTCGACCGGTGGCGCTTCAACCAATAACATTTGATAGCCATCGGCAGGTAATACGATGGTACAAGCAGGTTTTTCCAAACCGTGTTGTTCGCAAAAGGTTTTTACCGCGGTACGCAGTGCATCGTGATTACCGTCTTTGCTGCCGTCAGCGCTAGAGCTGTCTTCAACCAGAGGAATATCTTCAGTCGCAATGATTTCGCCATTTTTACTGGCAATCAGTTCTAGCCAACCCGAGCCTTTCATCAAGGCGATTCGCTGGCTTTTATTATTCTTGTTTCGAGCCAATACTCTCGCCAAAGACGATTTTATGCTCACGACATTTCGCTCCTGCCTGAATGCTAGCAATCGATTTGTGTCTTTAGATTTACTTCTCAAACACCAAGCGGGTATATCGATTTGCCCGCCAGACCCATCACTGATCGCGTTTTCGCTTGCTATCAGCATGGGTTCAGAGAGATGATCATGACTTAAGCCAACGACCATGCCGCCAAGATTGGTAAATTTAGATCACAAAGCTAAGCTTGAAGTTTAGCAACATATTGTAACTCCATGCTTTTATTGAGAAAAAGTTACGTACTTCGTCAGCGGCCGGACATTTATTAAACAGATTTGTCGCATAAACGCACTAATAACACCCACAACTTCAGAGAAAGCCAATTTAATGCCGTTGAATATCGTTTTATTTGAGCCAGAGATCGCCCCAAATACCGGAAATATCATAAGGTTATGCGCCAATACCGGATGCAAATTGCATCTGATAAAACCCTATGGCTTTGATTGGGATGACAAACGGCTTAGACGCGCCGGCTTGGATTACCACGAATGGGCAGAAGTGAAACATTGGGAAGGTTTTCAAGACTACGCCGAGCAGTTATCCGATCCAAATCGACTATTTGCTTTAACCACAAAAGGCCGTATCGGTCCTCATCAAATCCAGTTTCAACTTGGCGATAGTTTGCTCTTTGGCCCAGAGACACGCGGCCTACCCGATCCAATTTTGGAGGCATTAGCCGCTGAACAAAAATTGCGATTGCCCATGATGCCTGATAGCCGAAGCTTGAATTTATCGAATAGTGTGGCGGTGGGCGTTTATGAGGCTTGGCGACAATTGGGATTTGCTGGTGCTGCGGAGTTAGTACCGATCGATTAAACGTCGATGCAATTTAACGCCGATACAACATTGATACTGACCTGGTAAAACGGCGGCTATATCAATAGTTAGTAAATACCAACTATTGATATAGGTGCTCTAGGAGCTGCTAATTAATCGACTGACCTGAATCACCTGCATTGGCTTGCGACTGGCGGAAGATGGCATCAAAATCGATTGGCGCTAGTGATAGCGGAGGAAAACCACCCTTAACCACTATGCTATCAACAGCTTCACGCGCATACGGGAATAAGAAGTTAGGACATACAGCACCCAATACATGCTGAAGCTGTTCTGCCGCAAAGCCCGATATTGAGAAAATACCCGCCTGCTGTAACTCAATCAAATAAGCGGTTTCGTCTTCAATCGTTGAGGTGATGGTTAAGGTCAAAACAATCTCGTGAACATTTTCAGCAACTTGATTACCGCGAGTATTCACATCCATTTTTACTTTGGGCTGAAACGCTTGAGTAAAAACTTTCACGCCCATCGGCGTCTCAAAAGACATGTCTTTGACATAAGTGCGCTGAATTGCAAATTGCGGGCCTTCAGGCTGCTGTGCTGCTGCTTCGGTTTCGTTCTCTGCCATGTTTACCTCTAAATCATTAAGTTGTGCACGCCTTGTTATCGAGCCTGCGTTTTATATTTTGATGCGACTTTACGCCACAATTATCGATGTCTGTCTCGACATCTTAAGCATCTAATAATAGATCCAAATCACCACCACGCTCTAGCGCTGCAAGCTCGGTGTAACCACCTACATGGGTCTCGCCAACCCAAATTTGCGGCACCGTTCTCTCACCACTTATTCGGGTCATTTCAGCGCGAAGCTCAGGTTTTGAGTCCACTGCGATATCGAGAAACGCTACGCCTTTATCGGACAACAAGCTTCTTGCGGCCATGCAATAGGGACAAGATCGGGTGGTGTACATTCGCACTTTTGCCGGTACGTCCGGTTGCTGGGACGATTGACTATCAGTGTCTGATTGCATGGAGTCACCTACTACTCATAACTAATATTAACAGCTAATACTTGTTTACCAACCGCTTGTTTTACCGGTCGGTTAGTTTAGCGATTATTCTTCTAAGAAGCTGATCTTAGCGGGCTAAGATCCATTTAAAGCGCTAGCCAAAACACTATTTTACTAGCGGCATTTGCGCGTTTTGCCATTCCATTAAGCCGCCAGCTAAACGATAGACGTTTTCGGCGCCTTCGCTTTGAATCCGCTTGGCAACATGTGACGATTGTTGGCCCATCTTACAGACCAACACAATCGGCTTGTCATCGTATTTCTGTAAATCCGTTTTACCACCGGCGCTATGTTGCGACTGCCAACTGCTAAACGGCAGATTCACGGCATCCACAATATGGCCGTTTTGGTAATCTGATTTATCACGCAGATCAATCACCACCGCCTCATCCCTGTTAATCAGAGTGGTTAGCGCATGAGGAGTCAAACTTTTACCCGCCCGACGGTTTTCAAGCCAGGCCAAGGTTGCGACAGCCCCCGCCAATAGAGTAATTAACATCCATTGCTCAGAGACAAATATCAAGAACTTTTGCATACGATCGATCTTTTGAGGTTACTCTAAATTCAGCGGGCGACAAGTATACACTGCCAGTATGGCTTGGCTAGCGTAAATGGACGGATTTACCCACATAGTGGGCGGGGTTTGAGGCTAATACCGGCGTTGAAGTCAATTGCTAAACTCAAACCGTTTGCGATCGAGCCAGCGGTAATCTTAAGCCAGCAAGGCTCGTTTTAAGCAAGTGGTCTGTGTCGCGAATAAGTAGAAAGCGGTTAGAGACTTATAGGTCACTAACATTCATAGCTATTCTTGCCGCACTTTGCACCTTCAAGGCATCAGAACCTAGCAATTGGCTTAATTAACGCTAACATACGCCGCTGATGTTGCGAGGCAAAAATAGCCGCATCGATATCATTACAGCCCAAATGCGATAGCAGACAATATTACGCGGCAAGCAGACGGTACATGAACATATCTATTTCAATCACTCAGTCAAAATCAAGGCTGCATACGCTAGCCGCAATGGTTTTGACACTCGTTGCCAACCTTGCGATATCAACCGTCTACGCCGATGATTCCCAAGCGAATAGCGATATGGATATCGCCGCCAGTGAAGCTCAACTTGAGCAAATGCTAGGCGAGCTGAATAAAGTCAAAAAGCGCTTATCGAAAGATATTTCCAAACAAAGCAATATCAACCAAGCCTATAAAAAAACCGAGCTAAAAATTGGCAAGCTAGCGGCCGACCATCATCGTCTTACTGTGGAGCAAGATCAGCTCAATAAGCAGTTAAAGAAGCTCCTTGTCGAACTAAACGCATTGCAGCGTAAACAAAAACAGCAGCAAGCTATGATAGGCGAGCATATCCGGCAGGCGTATCAAATCGGCAATCAAAGCGCCGCGCAGGTGTTTTTTCAGCAGCAAAGCCCGGAAACTATCGACCGACAGCTAAGCTATCTCGACTACATCAATCAAGCCCGCGCTCAGCGAGTGCGGGGCTACGCCGCAACGGTAGAGCAAAAATCTGCCGTAAGCCAAAGTATTAAAGAAAAACAAGCAACACTGGAAACTAATCGCCAACAGCTGGCCAAGCAGCAAGATGAACTGAGTACGCTACAACAGCAACGCCAGCAACAACTGGCCAAGCTAAGCAGTAATATTCAAGGCAACGAGCAGCGTATCAAAGTATTAAATGCCGATAGCGCAGCGCTACAGCAATTGCTCAAAGAGATTAGCCGGGTAATGGCCGAGCAAGCCAAGCGCGAGGCCCAGCAGCGCGCCCGCGAATTGGCAGAACAGCAGCGAACAGAATCACAATCGCCAGAACAACAGACATCAACAAAACCTCGAAAAACGCCCAGCAACGATTCGCGGGCGATGCCCGGCGGTGACTTTGCCGGCGCTCGAGGCCGTTTGCCATGGCCGGTCAATGGTCAGCAGCATTTCCGCTTTGGCAAAAATCGGCCGGGCTCGGATGTCAGCTGGCAGGGCGTCACCATTCGCGCCAAAGCCGGTCAGCCGGTACAAGCCATTTATGCCGGCCGGGTGATTTTTTCCGACTGGTTTCAAGGCCAGGGTTTATTAATGATTGTTGATCATGGCGACGGCTATATGAGCTTATACGGTCATAATGAGAGCCTGCTGCAAGACGCTGGCAGCTGGGTAAGTGCTGGCGAGACCATCGCCACAGTGGGTAATAGCGGCGGCCAGAGCATGGCTGCGCTATATTTTGAGATCCGCCACAACGGCGCGCCCAGCGACCCCAATAAATGGTGCAGCAAAGGTTAGCCAGGTTCGCAAAAATATCCCGTAAACGCTATGATTCGTGACCGGCCACGGCAAATCCTGCTTTTGATCGATGGTTTTGCTGCCACCCATTTTAAAGTTAGCTAATCTTTAGTTACCAATAGCCTTATTGCCAACCCCGCAGATTTTTAGGCTTTTTTGAATAAAAGGATTCACTGTGTTCAGATCTTCGTTAAACCGCCTGCCGCAAGCTTGTGATAAGCGGCCTATGCATCAAAGCGCACTATTTGGCCGCTCGGCCTTGGCGTCATTTTTTGACTCTTTTTCTGCACCACTGCTACTGGCTTTTACATTAGTGCTGAGTCCGGTCAGTTTTGGCCAATCCGACCCTGACGCTAGCGACACCGATAAATTGGGTGTAAGCGAAATCAAGCAAGCACAGGAAACCCTAGATCCGGAAACTGAAATCGGCGGCCTAGCACTTAAAGAACTGCGCTCCTTTGTCACCGCACTAGGTCATATTCGAAACGCCTATGTCGAAGAGGTTGATGATAAAACGCTATTACAAAATGCTATTAAAGGTATGCTCTCCGAACTTGACCCGCACTCCAATTATTTAGAACCGCAATCCTTTGAAGATCTCCAAGTCAGTGCCAATGGCGCTTTTGGTGGCTTGGGACTTGAGGTTGGAATGGAAGATGGTTTTGTCAAAGTTATTGCACCGATTGATGATACGCCCGCGCAAAAAGCCGGTATAGAAAGTGGCGACCTGATTATTAAAATCGACAATCAACCCGTCAAAGGTTTGAGCTTAGGTGAAGCAGTAAAAATGATGCGGGGCCTGAAAGGTAGTCCTATCGATTTAACCATTGCTCGACAAGGTGTGCCGCAGCCCATTGAACTAACGCTCATTCGTGATGAGATTGCTGTAGTCAGCGTCCGCAGCCGTATTATTGATGATGGTTTTGCTTACCTGCGTATCGCGCAATTTCAGGCCAATACCGGTGCCGATCTAAAAAAGGCCTTGGCAAAACTTGAAAGCAAAAACGATCTTAAAGGTATTGTGTTAGATCTTCGTAATAATCCCGGAGGCGTTTTACAAGCCGCAGTGGAAGTGACCGACACCTTTATTGATGAAGGCTTAATTGTTTACACCGAAGGTCGTATTCGCGAATCAGCATCACGCTTTAAAGCAGTACCCGGCGATGACACCAGCGACTTACCTTTGATTGTTTTAATTAACGGCGGCTCTGCATCGGCCTCTGAAATTGTTGCTGGCGCACTGCAAGATCATAAGCGCGCCATTATTTTAGGCACTACTAGTTTTGGTAAAGGCTCCGTACAAACGGTTATTCAGTTGTCTGAAAGCCATGGTATGAAGCTAACGACTGCGCGTTACTTTACACCGAGCGGTCGTTCTATTCAGGCGCAAGGCATCGTTCCGGATATTATTGTCGAGCGAGCTAAGATCACCAAGATTAAACCCGGCAGTCAAATATCTGAAGCCGACTTACACGGCCATCTTGAAAACGGTAACAAAGCCAGTAGCAAATCTTCGCGCAACAGCAGTAACAACACCGATGAAGACGACGAAGAGCTAGTAACTAACGATAATCAATTATATGAAGCGCTTACCTTGCTAAAAGGTTTAAATATTTTAAATGCCTATAAGCAATAGCAGCAACTGAAAATAAAAACATAACAACAAGCCATAAGCACTGATTAAAAAATGGTTTAACAAGGATTACCTAGCGAGAAACTACAGATATTTATGCCTATATTAGCAGCTTTACCGGCAGCTAAAGCCGTTTTGCTTTTATCACTTCTGTCTACCTGCGTATTTAATCTCGCGGCCAATGCAGCGGAATTTGATACTACTCAAACAAGCGCGCAGCAAACTAACGATTTTATTCAGCCTAAAAATATACCTTCGACTAAAACAGCAACTAATAAATCACCCATGCTAGTGATAGTAATGGATGACTTAGGTAATAATCTGGAGCGCGGAATACGCGCAGTAGAATTACCCGGCGCATTAACCTACGGCATTCTGCCGCACACTCCGCTTGCGAAAAAACTTGCCTTTTACGTAAGCCAATTTGGCAACGATAAAGAAGTGATTATTCATATGCCAATGGAAGCATCCAGCCATAAACATTTACTTGGGCCGGGGGCGTTGGAAATGAATCATAACCAACAGTTATTTGTGTACACGCTTCAACACGCCTTGAGTGCCATTCCATTCGCTAAAGGCTTAAGCAACCATATGGGTAGTCGACTGACTTCTTTACCTGACCGCATGGATTGGCTGATGTCTGAGTTGAGCAAAAGCGATTTTTATTTTCTCGATAGCAAAACTACGGGTAACAGCGCTGCCATGAGCGCAGCCGCCAAACAAAGTATTCCTTATTTAGCTAGAGATATTTTTCTCGATCATGATCCCGATCCGCTAGCAATTGATCTTGCGTTTAATAAAGCGCTGACGCTCGCTAAGCATTCGGGCTTGGCGGTAATCATTGCTCACCCCTACCCTTCAACGCTGGATTTCCTTGAAGTAGAACTCCCCAAACTAGCGCAATCCGGGGTCAGCTTAGTCAATGCCAGTCAGGCGATTAAGCAGCAAGAATTAGTTCGCTCATCTATTTCACCTTTATCTGCGCCTGCTTTATCAACATCCGCTTTACAGATTGCCTTAAAACCAGCGCCATAAACTTGCCGCCAGCCAATTAACTAATAGCCCTCAATTCCATAGCGCAGCAATGCACGACATCGCACAACAATGCTTGCGTCGGATATCTATAGCCTATAAGATCGCAAACTGTTGACGTTGTTAACATTTAGTTGATAGCGGATAAATGTTTAGCAGATCATTAGCCAATAAACAGGGCGAAATAGCATGGATCAAATTAATCGAAAAGGTGAGTCCGGCCCTATCCCCAGTAGAAGCGATAGATTTTATTTGCTGGAGAATTTATGGTTTTTTGCCACCCGCGAAGGAGCGGCTATGGGTCCTTTTGAAACCCATCAAGAAGCAGCGCTTGGATTAAAAGATTTTCTTGATTTTTTAAATCTTGCCGAACCTAAAATAAAAAAGAAATTTGTTGAAGCGATGGAACATTAAGGCTGGCAAATTAAGATTGAAATGTTAAAACGGCAACTTTAAGACCGAAACGCTAAATCCGGACTTCAATTCCCTGCTCTGCCATAAATTTTTTTGCGTCGCCAACAGTATACTCACCAAAGTGAAAAATACTTGCCGCCAGTACCGCATCGGCATGACCCTCGGTAATACCTTCTACCAAATGTTGTAAGTTACCTACGCCCCCCGAAGCAATGACCGGTACCGATACCGCCTCACTCACCGCTCGGGTTAAGCCAACATCAAAACCTTTTTTAACGCCGTCTTGATCCATACTGGTTAGCAGTATTTCACCCGCGCCAAAGTTGGTCATTTTAGCCGCCCACTCTACCGCATCTATCCCTGTGGGTTTACGACCACCGTGAGTAAAAATCTCCCAGCGCCCGGCACTATTTTCGCTTGCCGCTTCCACTTGCTTGGCATCAATGGCCACAACAATACATTGCGAACCAAAACGCTCGGCAGCTTCTTTAACAAAATCGGGATTAAAGATAGCCGCCGTGTTAATGCCGACTTTATCGGCACCGGCATTCAGCATACGACGAATATCCTGACACTCGCGAATACCACCACCAACCGTTAGTGGAATAAAAACTTCGCTAGCCATTTTCTCAACGGTTTTTACTGTTGTGTCTCTGCCTTCATGGCTCGCGGTAATATCCAAAAAAGTAATTTCGTCAGCACCTTGCTCATTGTATCGACGGGCGATTTCCACCGGATCACCGGCATCGCGGATATCAACAAACTGCACGCCCTTAACGACGCGACCGTTATCAACATCCAAACAAGGAATAATTCGTTTTGCTAAACCCATTCCAATAGCCTTTTACTTATCACTATTTGTTAATTCTTTAATCGCGTTTGTAAGCATCACTATAAGCCTGCGCTTCACGCACATCCAAAGTGCCCTCGTAAATTGCACGGCCGGTTATTGCACCACAAATTCCTTTATCGGCAACCGCTCTAAGCGCTTTGATATCATCAATATTGGTTATGCCACCCGATGCAATAACAGGAATCGATGACGCCTGCGCCATCGCCACAGTCGCTTCAACATTGACACCTTGCATCATGCCATCACGACTAATATCGGTATAGACAATACTGGATACACCATCTTGCTCAAAACGTTTTGCCAATTCACTGGCTTGAATATTTGACACCTCTGCCCAACCGTCCGTTGCCACCAAACCGTCTTTGGCATCCAAACCAACAATAATCGAATCGGGAAAAGCTTTACAGGCTTGACTAACAAACTCCGGCTCTTTAACGGCTTTGGTACCAATAATTAAATAATTCACGCCGGCATTTAAATACGCCTCGATAGTATCTAAGGATCGAATACCGCCGCCAATTTGAATGGGTAAATCGGGGTAAGCTTTGGCAATGGCTTTTACCACTTCACCATTAACTGGCTTGCCATCAAAGGCGCCGTTTAAATCAACCAAGTGCAATCGGCGTGCACCGGCATCAAGCCATTTTGCCGCCATTGCTACAGGGTCATCTGAAAAAACCGTGGAGTCGTCCATCAGCCCTTGGCGCAAGCGCACACACTGGCCGTCTTTAAGATCAATTGCTGGAATCACTAACATTTTTTATTAACCGCGCCTTTCACAATAAAATCGAATTTAAACACTAACGTCTAAAACCATTAATAAACTAACTAACACCATCCCACTGCATAAAGTTTTTCAGCAGTTGCAATCCATCTTTATGGCTTTTCTCAGGATGAAATTGCACAGCAAAAATATTATCGCGCGCAATCATTGCCGCAATATCAATGCCGTAATTGGCAACGCCAACAGCTGACGAACAGGATTGTGCAGCAACATAATAACTGTGCACAAAATAAAAACGCGCACCGTCATCAATATTATTCCACAGTGGATGATCATGCGTTTTAGCCACTTGATTCCAACCCATATGCGGGACTTTTAATTCACCGCTTGGCAAACCCGATCGCTCGAATGTTGAAGAAAAGAATTCAACGTTGTCATCAAATAGACCCAAACAATCGACCCCACCGTTTTCTTCGGAGTGACGCATCATGCCTTGCATACCGACACAGATACCCAGCAGTGGTTTTGTTTTGGCAACTTCTTGAATAACTTGATCCAAACCGCGCGAGCGAACTTCGCCCATGCAATCGCGAATCGCACCCACACCGGGATACACCACGCGGCCAGCATTTTTTATGGTATCGGGATCGTCACCCACCCAGATCGTTTGATCCGGCGCAATATGTTGCAGAGCTTTGGAAACCGAGTGGAGATTACCCATGCCGTAATCAATAACGGCGACATCAACAGATTTTTTCACTGTTTAGCTTGGTCCTGAATACATGTTAATTAAAATAGGAACGATACTTAAAGGACTAACGCAAAGGTATTCATATCAATCGTCGTTAGCCTTTTAACGCCTGCACTTTTCGCGGTACTTTTTTCAGTACTACAGCGTACCCTTAGTAGAGGGCATAACACCGGCCATTCGCGGGTCATGCTCTAACGCCATTCGCAGCGCACGGCCAAAGGCCTTAAACACGGTTTCAATTTGATGATGACTGTTCTCGCCGCGCAGGCAATCAACATGCAAAGTCACCTGCGCATGATTGATAAAACCCTGAAAGAATTCGTGAAACAGATCGACATCAAAACCGCCTACCGCAGAACGGGTAAACGGCACATTAAATTCAATACCGGGTCGGCCCGATAGATCCAGCACAACGCGGGATAAGGCTTCATCGAGCGGCACATAGGCATGGCCATAACGGCGAATACCTTTTTTATCACCCACCGCTTTAGCAAAGGCCTGACCCATGGTGATACCAATATCTTCCACCGTGTGGTGATCATCGATATGCAAATCACCGTCGGCCTTAATATCCAAGTCAATCAAGCCATGGCGCGCGATCTGGTCGAGCATATGCTCTAGAAACGGAATACCGGTATCAAATCGCGCCTCGCCAGTGCCATCCAAATTCAGCGACACGGTAATCTGGGTTTCTAAGGTATCGCGAGCAACAGTTGCAGTACGCGCGGTAGATGAAGTGCTTGCTTGGCTCATGGAGATTCCAACTATGTTCTAAACGATAAGGTTGTAAAAACTGTATCTATAAATAACAGCTAATCATTATAGTAAAAAGCCTGGCCATCACGCAGCGTAAATAGAGGGCAATTATGCCTACAAAGGCATTGGCTTGTGCGAAATAAAGGAAGTGAGCATTTACTTACAAATCTCACTACCCGCCTAACATTCAAGTTAAGTCTTGGACTTACCCTGATTGGCGACCGAATTCATCATCGCCTTAATCGCCTCTGGATCACCCAAATACTCGCTGCTAATCGGTTTTAAATCGGCATCGAGCTGATAAACCAAGGGGATTCCGGTTGGGATATTGACGCCGATAATATCCTCGTCGCTAATGCCGTCGAGGTACTTAACCAGTGACCGCAGGCTATTGCCATGAGCCGCGATTACCACCCGCTTGCCTGCTAAGATATTTGGCCGAATCACGTCGTGCCAATAAGGCAATACCCGCTCAATCGTTAGCGCTAAGCTTTCACCGCGAGGCAAAATCGCATGATCAATGCCTTTGTAACGGCTATCGTTACCCGGAAAATGCTCACTATCGAGCTCTACTGCCGGAGGTGGGATATCAAAGCTACGACGCCAAACCTTAACTTGATCTTCGCCATGCTTAGTCGCGGTTTCGGCTTTATTTAAGCCGGTGAGCGCCCCATAGTGCCGCTCATTTAACCGCCAACTTCGCTCAACGGGCAGATACAATCGATCCATCTCGTCCAACATCAGCCATAGCGTTCGCATCGCCCGCTGCAATACCGAGGTATAAGCAATATCAAACTCAAAGCCTTGCTCCTTCAGTAAGCGGCCAGCCATCTTGGCCTGCACAACGCCTTCATCGGCTAAATCGATGTCATACCAGCCAGTAAAGCGGTTTTGCTGGTTCCAGATACTTTCCCCGTGGCGGATTAGCACCAGTTGATACATAGTTAGGTCCTCAATACGGTTTTCATATTGTCCAATTCAATATGATCTCAATTTTCGCCCAGCACGCCAGCCAAATACCGGCAAAGGCCAAAAGGCGCGATTATACCTGACGTGAACAAGAATCGCGCGAAGCTCTACCCAGTCGACATTGTCAACATTACCGCTTACGCAATCATCGTGGAATTTTGTACACTGACCTGCATCCAAGCCAAGAGCAAGCAGCGCTGAAGAGAACCGCCATTTGAGCATCAACTTACTGGCCAGGTTTAATTGTCAGATGAGTCGTTGGCCAAAGCGCTTATAACAACCCTTTTAACATCATTAATTAAAGCGATATCTGTATGCGCCGAATAGTTACCAAGTTATTTCTGTTTCTAATACTGCTATGCATTGTGGCAGCCATTGGCGTATCACTGCTAATTGCCAATATCGACCTCAATCGTGTTAAACCCCAAATTCAACAAGTGGTTTATAACAACAGCAATATTGCTTTGGCGATAGATGGCTCAATTGATTGGGTCTTCAGCTGGCAAACTATGCCTTCGCTATCCATTAGCGTGGGCAAAACTCGCGCCTATCTCGATACGTCGCTGGGTCAATTGGAAACGATCGATGTAAACAGCAAGCAAAACTTTGGTGATATAGAAGCGTTTTCTTTTGGTATCACACTAACTGAATTACTTAAGGGGCAAGTGAATGCCGATGAATTAACTATTAGCGGACTCACACTAAGACTAAGCAAAGACAAACAAGGTAATGCAAACTGGGAAGCGATTGGCGCAAAAAACTCAAGCACTAATGCCGCGGACGACCAGGCATTAAAAGCTGAAAGTAAGCACACGGAAAAATCATCACTATTCACTTTAAACGCGCTAGTCATGGATCATGTACAGCTAAACAATATTTATGTGAGCTATATTGATCAGCAAAGTGGGGATGAACAAAATATTACTATTGAATCATTCAGTGGTAAACAAGTTAATTTACAGGGCAACGCCTTCCCAATAAAAACCAAATTAACTGCAAGCGCCAATGGAAATCAAACTAGCACCATCGCATTAGATCTTAGCAGCGATATTTCATTAAGTGGCTTTTTAATTGCTCAAGATAATTTGTCCAATAGCGATAACAATAAAAACAGCAGCCAGCAAATTGCCATATCCGATATTGATGCCAGCATAAATATATCGCAGCAAACAAACGACTCTCAACAAGCGCCAATCGACACTCAAGCAATTACCATTAAAGGCAATGCCAGCTACCGGCTAAACGATAGCGCATTTGTTATTGATAATATGATTATTGCCAGCGACCATAGTAAGCTAACATTAACTCTGAAT
>CAJQQO010000044.1 GCA_905480475.1 uncultured Pseudomonadales bacterium
GCCAGCGCGGACTTACTTGGACTACAAGGCAGCCTTGCTTTATCACGCTCGTCTATCGATAGCGACACTCAAGAACGATTTACTTTATACAAACGCCCGAACTCTCCTGAACAAAATATGCCGGGTGAACTAGGTTACGCCGCGCTTGGTGATGTTTATGGTGTTGCCGATGGCTTGGTATTTAGTGGCGGCGATGGATTAGGTGCCGACCTGCAGTTTGGCGGCGTAAGACGCTCCAGTGATTTTGATAAGCGGGTTATTCAAGGTGAAGCCACGCCCAATTGGGAAGTGGAACTCTATCGCAACGGTGCCTTAGTTGACTTTCAAGTGGTCGGTGAAGATGCGCGTTATCGTTTTGAAGATATACCGGTGGAATATGGCGAAAACATTTTTGATATTCGGCTGTTTGGACCGCAGGGTCAGGAGCGATCTGAACGTGAGTCTATTCGTGTAGGTGAAGCGTCACTACCGAAAGGTGAAGTTTACGCAAGAGCCAGCCATGTGAATTTGGATAAAAAAGTTTTTAACGACGATGACTCACAGCAACGCGCATCGATTGGCTTAGAAGATGAAACTAAAACGCAAGTATTTGTTCAAGCCGGTGTCACTAAATCAATTTCTGCCAGCTTAACTGTATCGGAACATCAAAATGTATCGAATAGCGATACAGATAATCAATATGTGGATGTCGGTATTACCGGCGCACTGCCGTTTGCATCGCTTGCCTATAACTACGCTTCGCTGCTGGATGGCGGCTCGGCAAATTTGTTAAGCCTGCAAACCCGCGTATTTGATACCTCGCTGTCTTATTCGCATAAACATTTTCAAAACTTTGATAGTGATAGAAACACCGGCAATCGCTTGCGTGATGATGTGGAATTGCGGCTAACCGGTAATGCCTCACCGTTTAAGCTAGGCCCGTTTTCCTACCAGCTAACCGGTAATTACAACGGCAATCAAGATGGTTCCTATGACTACAGTTTGGATAAGCGTATCGGCTTTCAGGTGTTTAATGGTCGTTTAACATTAGATACCGAATTTCGCGATGGCAGTTTTGGCGATCATAACTTGCGCGGCAGTGCGCGATACTTACGTGTCGTTGGCTCAAAAACCAATATTCGTGCATCGATAGACTACTCGATTGATCCCGACCCAAAAGCGACCAGCGGCTCGGCCAGTATTACTTGGCGACCAACACCGCGGCTAAGAACCCAGCTGGGCTTAAATGGCGACTTTACCGATAACGACAATAATAGTGTTTCCTTATCGATGTCCTATATCTTTAAGTCGGTCACCTTATCAACTAACGCTTTTCTTCAGGAGGGTGGCGGCTCTTCTATTTTATTAAACGCCGAGTTTTCGCTAAGTCAGGAAAACAAACGTCGCTGGCGTTTTAAAAATCAATCGCAAGCCAATTATGGCCGTATCAAAGCGCGAGCCTTTCTTGATCGTGATCAGAACGGCATCTTTAGCGATGGTGACCAAGCTCTCGCTGGCATAGGTTTTAAAGGCCGCAAAGATTGGCAAGAGCTTCAAACCCAAGAGGATGGCATCGTCTACCTTGGCGGCTTACGAACCGAATTCCCATCGCGGCTAGAGCTGGATATCGCTACGCTCGAAGACCCGTATTGGCGCAGTAAAATCGATAAAGTCACCGTGGTTTCCCATCCCGGTGGACTACACACCCTCGATGTTCCTATTAGCGTCACTGTCGAGGCAGAAGGTAGCGTCAATATTATTCGATCGGGTCATCAAGTACCTATGGCCGGCTTGCCGATGGAAATTATTGACCCTCAGGGCACTGTGGTCGCCAAAGCCACCAGCGAATTTGATGGTTTTTATGTTATCGAAGGCTTGCTTGCCGGTGACTACCTATTATCGATTAACCCGAAGGCTTTGGAAAAACTGAATGTAAGCTCTTTTCGGCCCATCGCATTTAACGTGCAAACCGATGATGGTGTGATCTATTTGGATCCAATTCTGCTTAAGCCTGGTGAAGAGAAAAATACTTTGCCAGCGACGCCAAGCCAAAGCGTAACTGACTCTAAAACAGCGATCAAAACGCAAGCCGCAGAAGTGAATTCCGAAGCTACAATCGCCACGACTTTAAGAGAACAACCAAAGCCATTAACAGCGCCAAAAATTCAAGCCGTCAATACACAGACAACAAATTCAGACACTACAGCGTTGAAGCATAAAAGCAGTGAGCAGTCACTGACTATGGCGCTAGAAAAAGTTAAAGAGGCCGTTAGCCGGCCTTTATTGACTGACAAAACGACATTAGATAAAACCGCAGACAAGGACAAACCTAACGATAAAGCACAGGCTCAAGAGTCTGCGAGCAATACAAAACAAGCGGTAATTGAGGCTTCTAATGCGGTTGAAAAATCTACCGTAGCAAAACAAACGGATTATAAAACCCGGATACTTTACGTACTATTAGTACTATTTATAAGCGGGTTTATATGCCGATTTTTTTACCGAAAGATCACCGGTAAGCCGTAAACGTTTATCGCTTTCTAAAGGATCTATAAAACGTAAAAGATAATCCTTAACGATTAATTTCTTCAGCAAAAGCAATGAGCTTGGCTATACTATTTAAAGTAATAAAGAAGGGATACACGAATAAAATACGGGAAATAAAAACAACAAAGAAAAAAGCGTAGAGTGCCAGGATGCTCGTTTGTTCATAGTATGATCAGCATACGCTAAAGACAAAGTGCGGTACTGTCGTAATAATCGGGTTACAACACTAAAACCCTGCATTGCGCAGATCAAAGACGGAATTATCAACCACGCTGTCACTTTATTCTATGAGCTGTAAATAATCGAATAGTTGTTAGAGACGGACTTTCAGAACGCAAGTATATTTTTTAACCCGGTAGGGGTTAGGACAATCATGCAAATGATGGTCTATATCTGCTTTTGGTTAAAAAAATGCTGGTACGCATACGATTTTATCTAAGCCGCACGTAAGCGCAGCTTAAGCATATTTGCCGATACCCAACTGAACTGAAAATTATGCAGGTTGAAACAATTCAAAATAATATTCTTGTGGTAGATGCCGTCGGCTCAGGCCTGGGCAGTCGACTTGCGTCGCTGGGTATCGATAGCAAATGGATTTATCCTGAGCCAGAAATTGAATTGGCGATGGAAAGCTTTGAACACATTAACCCATCGGTTTTACTGGTTTCAATTTCACCCACTCAAATGGAAGGTGCGCGCCTTATCAATTGGGTTAGACAGCGCTACCCTATCGCCATTATTGCCGCGTCCTACGATGCAAGCCCTGAAACTGCCGCCTCTGCTATTCATGCTGGCGCTTCTGACTTTTTGGATTTAGGTATTGCTGATGCGAGTAATCGCCTTGGTAAAAGTATTCGCCAATCGCTAAACCATCTTAAAGAAGACCGAGCCATCAACCAGATGGAGCATCCGCTGTTTGATCAGGCTGAAGTCGGCTTT
This sequence comes from uncultured Pseudomonadales bacterium, assembly GCA_905480475.1. Classification (GTDB taxonomy): domain Bacteria; phylum Pseudomonadota; class Gammaproteobacteria; order Pseudomonadales; family UBA7434; genus UBA7434. The sequence goes on from CAJQQO010000044.1 coordinate 3,466, forward strand.
ATTGGCGCTAGCCAATCGATGCTGGAAGTCTCCAAATTAATTATTAACGCCGCCAAAAGTAATGCCAGCGTATTTATTACCGGCGAGAATGGTACGGGCAAAGAAGTCTGCGCAGAACTAATCCATCGCTTTAGTTCACGCAGCGAACACGATTTAGTGACCTTAAACTGCGCTGCTATCCCCAATGGCTTAGCAGAGAGTGAAGTCTTTGGTCATATCAAAGGTTCGTTTACTGGCGCGGTCAATGATCGTATAGGTGTTGCCAGTCTTGCCGATAAAGGTACGCTGTTTCTTGACGAAATCGGCGAGATGGAAATAGATATTCAAAGCAAGCTATTACGCTTTGTGCAAACCGGTATTTTTAGTAACGTCGGTAGCAGCCAAAAAGAACAAGTGGATGTGCGCTTTATCTGCGCCACCAATCGCGATCCCAATCAGCAAATTGCCGATGGTGATTTCCGTCAAGATTTATTCTACCGTCTAAACGTAATTCAAATACATTTGCCACCGCTACGCGAACGCGGTGATGACATTCTGGCTTTTGCCCGCAACTTTCTTAGCAACTTTTCTGTTGAAGAAAACAAACGCTTTAGCAGCTTCTCTCCGGAAACAGAAAATTTGTTAATGTCCTACTCATGGCCGGGTAACGTACGTGAATTGCAAAACGTTATTCGTAGCATTGTGGTTTTAAACGATGCGGAAACCGTTATACCTTCAATGTTACCGTTGGCGATCATACGTGAAAAAGGTCAGCGGCGAAGACGTAAAAGTGATTTCGGCTCAAATGATCAAACAAGCCATATCGACAATGCCAACGATAATAAAATCAGTATGGTTGAAAGGCTTAAAGAAAACGTTCGATTACTTTCGGATGCTGCGGATCAAAAAGCGCATAAAGCTGAATTGATACCGGCCAACATAAAGCCGCTTGACGATGTTATAGAAGAAACTATCAAAGAAGCGATTAGCATTTGCCAGGGTAATATTGCCGAGGCTTCCCACCACTTGGGCGTAAGCACATCAACACTTTATAGAAAAATGAAAAACTAATTTTTAGATGGTTTTTTACCTATAAAAAAGTAAGTTTCGTCTTAATCGAAAAAAATAAAAACGAGTAAAACCATGAATACGATCAATCGTTATTTCTTATTATTGTTATCACTTTTTTGTCTTCACGCCCAAGCCGCTATTGTTTTGACTAATGGTGCGGGTAAAATTACTGGTGCTGCCGATGTGATTGTTGACGGTGAAAGCTACTCTGTAAACTTTATCGACGGCAGCTGTATCGACTTATATAGCGGCTGCGATGAGAACAGTGATTTTGTATTCAACACGCTTGGCCAAGCAGCGGCCGCATCGCAAGCCTTACTCGATCAAGTATTTATTGATCTTGCACCGAATAGTTTTGATATCGATCCTGAAAACACCGTCGGCTGCACCAATAGCGGTTTATGTCGCGCATTGACTCTGTACGCACTTAGCTCCACAGCGGGAACCATTGTAGGCGCCACCGCCGATAATGATGCAGTTGAGGCTAATGATATCGTGACTTTAAATATTGGCGTGGGCGACGGATTGGATTTAAATGATGTAAGTATTGCAACTTACGCAGTGTGGACTGCGAACCCAAGCCCTGTGCCACTACCCGCTTCGATCTATTTATTTACGCTGGCTTTGTCCGGAGTATTATTATTTAATCGGCGCGTTAATAAATAGCTTTACTCAATATTTTGCACTTGCTCGCGCATTTGTTCGATTAACACTTTAAGATTTACCGCCCCTTGACTGCTATCAGTAGCGATTGATTTTGAACCCAAGGTATTGGCTTCGCGATTAAGCTCTTGCATTAAAAAATCCAAGCGACGACCGCAAGGTTCATTTTTATCTAAAGTATCTCGCACTTCGGCAGTATGCGCAGATAAACGATCAAGCTCTTCGGCAACATCCACTTTCTGCGCCAACATCACAATCTCTTGCGCAAGTCGGTCGTGGTCAAGCTCAACCTGTAATTGCTCAAGCCGTGCTTCTATTTTTTGCTGATGCTCGGCAAGAATAGTAGGCATCGACTTTTTAACGTCAGCGCATAAACTATCGATTTGATCCAACCGCTCATAAATCACATTGGCCATGCGCAAACCTTCGCCCTGCCGCGCTTCGGCAAGTTTTAACAGCGCTTGATCAAAACTTTCTAACAAATGACTCGAGATTGCATCCAAATTTAATTCACTTGCTTGTAATACACCCGGCCATTGCAAGATCTCATAAGTTGTTAGCGGCGCCGCAGCCGGTACCGTTTTATGTAAGCTTTGGACAGCATCAAGCAAGGCGGCTATTTTTTCTTCATTAATAATAAATGATTGACCAGCCTCTTTGGCTTTAAAATGCAGACTGCATTCAATCTTGCCCCGCGCTACCGAGCTGCGCATACGCTCGCGCAATGTCGGCTCTAACATCCGCAGTTTTTCCGGTAACTTAAATTGGGTTTCAAGATAGCGATGATTAACGCTGCGCAATTCCCAGGCATAATCACCTAAGTCATTCTCACCCTGAACGCGGGCGAAGGCCGTCATACTATTTATGTTTAACTTAGATTTTCCGGCTGCTTGTGTGGTCATAGTTTTGCTTTGGCGTCGTGTTATTAGTCGGATTTTTTGGTATCTGTGATTTTGCTGTCATGCTGTTTATCACTTATTGTAACTGTTTAGCGCCAATATCAAAGCATCGCTTGCAAGATAAAGGCATTACCGCGGGCTCCAAGTCCTGTGTATAATTCTCTCCGCATTGTCAGGCACCTACCAGCCTCGAATGCCAGCTACACGCGGTAACAATCTATAAGCAGTACATTGATCTATCAATAACGCAGTGAAATCCACCAGCTAAATAGAATACTAACAATCCATCAACTTTTTTGTATCAACAGAAATAGGAATAACATTTTATGCAACGACCTAGTGGCCGTCGACCCAATCAATTACGCGCAGTGAAATTTTTACGTGGCGCTACCAAACACGCAGAAGGTTCAGTAATTGCCGAATTTGGCGATACCCGCGTGCTGTGTACCGCGTCGGTAGAGAAAGGCGTTCCGCGTTTTATGAAGGGTGAAGGTAGAGGCTGGATTACCGCCGAGTACGGCATGCTGCCACGATCGACGCATGAACGTATGAACCGCGAG
>CAJQQO010000045.1 GCA_905480475.1 uncultured Pseudomonadales bacterium
CTCGTGACGTCCATTGAGCCATCCATTAATTCCACAAATTGTTTGCTGATCGAAAGCCCCAGCCCGGTGCCGCCATATTTTTTCGAGGTGCTGGAATCCGCTTGCACAAATGCTTCAAATACCCGATTAAGCTGCGAGGGCGTCATGCCTATGCCAGTATCACTCACATGGTAAACCGCATGGCGGGTTTTTTCGTTGTAGCTGACTAATACCGTGATCTTGCCATCTTGGGTAAACTTACAGGCGTTACTTAACAAGTTTAAAAATAGCTGGCGAAACTTAATGGCATCGTTATATAGCTTGGGGATATTCTCTGATTTTTCTAACACCAAGGCATTGCCGCTTTTCTTGGCAATCGGCGACATGGTTCTAAGTAACTCTTCAAGAATATCAATACTGTCAAACGTTTCGTTAAAAACCGTCATATTGCCGGATTCGATTTTGGCTAAATCCAATACGTCATTAATTAATTGCAGCAAATGTCGACCGGCGCTAAGAATACGTGTTAAATCCTCAACCGCTTGATCTTCGTCTAAGGTTTTTTCTTCGCGATAATCTTCAATAATCATTTCGCTATAACCAATAATGGCATTGAGCGGTGTACGCAACTCGTGACTCATATTGGCCAGAAAGTTGGTTTTAGAGCGGTTGGCTTGGTCGGCTTTTTCTTTGGATTGTTGAACCTGCGCCATGGCATTGCTGAGCTTGTCCGACATTTCATTAAAGGCAATGGTGAGATCGCCAATTTCATCGTCGCTATTGACCGGGATATGATATTTTAAATCCCCGCCGCCGATGCGTACGGTTCCCAAGTTTAATTCGTTTAACGAGCGGTTGGTGTAGCGAATTAATAGATAGCCAAGGCTTACCGTTAATGCAATGGTAAATAAATAAATCGCCAGTGTTATGCGGTCGGTAAATCTAACGGTTTTTTGTAGGTCCAGGGTTTGTTGCTCGGCGGCAAGTATTTCCAAGGATTCAAATTCACCCAGTGATTGCACGGTATTGGCAAATTCGCTTTCGATTTCTTTGGCGCTTGGCATCTGATTGTTATTGTAGCCAATATAAAAACGATGCCAGCGATCGTGCAGTGCTTCGTAAGCGTCAATTAACAAGCTAAAGCCTTCGGTATTGTCGGCGTAGACATAAGGTTGTAGGTGACGAATTTCAGCTTGCAAACTAATTAGGTCGGATAGGCCATTTTCAATCTCATCTTCGCTGAGTTTTTGTTTGTCGCTATCTTTTAGCGCATCGAGAACCAGAATTTCTTTTTGCTGTTTGTCTAATAACTGTCTTATCGTAACGGTGGCAAGCTGACCGGCAACCGCATTTTGCAGATTGTCCAAACGCAGGTTGCGATTTTCGCTACTCAGCTGGTAGGTAATATTGGTGAGTGTAAATAGCGCCACAATCGCAACAATCGAAATTGATAAGCGAAGTCTTAGCGTGAGTCGAGGTAGGGAGATCACAACACGCGTATCCGTTTATTGATTAGGTGGCTTTGGTGGCGACTTTGGCTTCGACGTTTTAGCTGCTGGTGTTGAAGACGAATCGCTTGAAAGTAATTTATCAATTTTTGCCAGCAACAGTGGAAAATCAATGGGCTTGGTAGTGTAGTCATTGCAGCCTGCATCAAGGGCTTTTTGTTCGTCTTCCGCCATCGCATGGGCTGTTAGCGCAATAATCGGTAAGTTGGCTGTCGACGCGTTAGCGCGCAGCTCCCGGCAGGTCGACCAGCCATTGCGCACGGGTAAGTTCATATCCATCAAAACCAGATCAGGCAGGGCTGCCGATATTTTTTGTAAGGCTTCTTCGCCATCACCAGCGGGTTCAATAGTAAACCCTTTGCGCTCTAGTCGCCGGGTTAACATATCGCGATTCATTTCGTTGTCTTCAACTAATAGTATATGCGTCATCAGTTTGCTTTACGCCTATCGCTGTCATCATCATTGATGCTGATATTTTTATAGTCGTCGCCGGCTTGCTTAGTGTTGGCAGGTTTATCAGTGTCCGTGTTATCAATACTTGATTCATTAACGGCGGGTTCGTCAATACCATTAATCGCCGTCACATTGATGGTTTCTTTTACCCCTTTAGGCTGCAAGCGAATTTGTCTGCCGCTGTGCATGGAGAGCGTGCAATGATCGAGCGTCGATTGCGCGACCAGAATTTCTCCGGGCTGGGTTTGATCTTCAATACGTGATGTGACATTTACGGCATGACCCACCACGCCGTATTTGGCGCGTTTGATTGAGCCAATATTGCCAGCGATAACTTCACCTGTGTTGATGCCAATACCAATTTTAATGCTCGGTAAGCCTTGTTCAATATTCCGTTGATTAATCGCTTCCATTTCGGCTTGCATCGCTAGGGCGCAGCGAATAGCTCGATCACTATCATCGGCTTTGGCAACCGGTGCGCCAAATAAGGCAAGAATGGCATCGCCAATAAACTCATCAACCGTGCCGTCGTGAGCCATAATTATTTCGGCCATGGTGCCAAGGTAGTTATTGAGTAAGCGCACAACTTTTTGCGGCGGCAGCGATTCACTTATGGTGGTAAAGCCACGGATATCTGCCATCAATATACTAACGGTTTGCAGTTGGCCGCCCATATCTAAACCGTCGGGCTTGTCTAATAAGTTGGAGACAATTTCGGTAGAGAGATAACGGCCAAAGGTGTTTTTAATAAAACGATGGCTCTTCTCAAGCTCATTACTAAGGTCGCGTTCTTTATCGACCCAGCGCTTGCGGTTTAAACCAGCATGCAAACGCGCCTGTAATAACACTTTGTTAAACGGTTTTTGCAGATAATCATCAGCGCCGGCTTGAATGCATTTGATCACCTCGGCCTGATCGCTCATACCGGAGATAATAATGACCGGAATCGCGCGCCACAATTGTGAGGCTTTTAAGTCTGCCAGCACTTCATGACCGCTGACGCCGGGCATAATTAGATCAAGCAGAATAAGGTCGATATCGTTAGTGCGTAAAACCTCATAGGCTTCATCGGCCGTAGCGCAGGCAAAGGTATTTAAGCCCAGCTGTTGAATATGCCGCGAAAGTAGCTCTCGATTTGCCGGTTCGTCATCCAGAATCAAAATATGACTTTGATGTTTATCGGTCTGTTGCTTTAACACATCCAGCGAAAATAAATTGCTATCGGTTTGCTTGCGTCGGGTACGCTCTAAGGTTGAGATGGTTTTGGCTGACCACAGCATAATTTTGTCGAGCAAGTTGCTGAGGGTGGCGCTAGGGGAGTCTTCAGTGTCTTTGATCAGCTCGGCATAACCTTTGGTGATGCCGATAGCATTACGGATATCGTGGCGGATTTCAGGGCTGTCTATACCGTCGAGTGGAATACCTTGCAGATTGAGATCGTCAAGTTTGGCAACGCTTAATTCCAGCGCCTCATACAATCGGGATAAGTCGTCCTTAAGCGTTTCGCTTAATTTGTTTTTGACCAACAGCTGCCCGACTTTGACTTGCAAGCCTTGGAGCCTGACAAGTTCGCGTGTGGGGACAAGATTACTCATGTAGCTATGTTCCGATTTCCCGTTTTCTCTGTGTCGCTAGTATAGCCTTAACTCGGCAGGGAATAACCCATTATTTCTCAGCGGCAATCGGCCAGATTGGCAAATTATAAGAGCTGTTTGTCACGCCAGTCGACGCCAGCTTTAAGCGTGGCGAGGGTAGCGTTTGATCCTGATTGAGGGCTGCCATTGCAAAGCATGTGGATGGCAGCGTATTTTGCTCTAGCAAGATGGACGGCTAGCAATCTTTCAGGCGAAGAAAATCGCCAGGCAGGTCGGCTATTTTACATTCAGATCGGTGAATTTCACGCTTAAGTGAGAAATTGTTTAGAGATTATTTTGAGGGATGAAATTAAAGTGCTATATTTGTCCAGATATTTCGGTATTGCCTTGAAAAGACAGGGCGAAATCGTGGAAAATTGCGCTTTGGATTTTGGTGTGGCGCTAATAGATATAAACAGCCCAGATTGACCAGGTAAAATTAGCCGGGTCATTGAAGAACAGCCGTTTAAGCAAAATAGAACTTAAGTTAGATTTAAAACCTTGTGGAGATAACCATAGTGAGTGTGTTGAAAAGCGTTGAAATTTTTTCAGGCCTATCCGATGCGGAGTTGGCCGCTTTGGAAGAGTCCAGCATTCGCCGGAGCTACCCTAAGAACACAGTCATTATTAATGAGAATGATGTTGCCGATTCTCTCTACGTTATCGAATCCGGTAAGGTCAAAGTGTATTGCAGCGATAAGAATGGCAAAGAGTTTATTATGAATACGCTCGGTTCTCGCGATTATTTTGGTGAGCTGGCCTTGTTAGATGATGATCGTCGCTCTGCCTCAGTCCGCACCATGGAGAAAGCCGATTTCTGCATTATCTATAAGCAGGACTTTAATCAGGTACTTGATCAGCATCCTAATATTGCCAAGACCTTAATCCGCAATATTACTCGTCGGGTTCGCGCTCTGACTGAAAAGGTTAAGAGCTTGGCATTGCAAGATGTCTACGGCCGGGTGACTAAAGTACTAAACAGCTTGGCGACCGAGCGCAACGATGAGTTTTATGTTGAAGAAAAGCTAACCCAGCAAGATATTGCTGATCGAGTTGGCGCTTCGCGTGAAATGGTTGCGCGTATTCTTAAGGATCTCACTATCGGCGGATATATCAGTTTTGAAAATCGTCATATTGTGATTCATCGCCGTTTGCCTGCTAATTACTAGGCAGCAAAAAAGCTAAAAAAGCC
>CAJQQO010000046.1 GCA_905480475.1 uncultured Pseudomonadales bacterium
CTTTGATCATTTAATTTACGCGCGACCAAATCATCTGGGTGCATTAACAATTGCCAGCGCGGCTTACCTTTTACCAAACGCTGATAGTTATGCATCCAGGAATTATTACTACGAATATGACGACGCCCAATCAACAGCAATTCATCATCGGCAAGTTGATTATCTTCTTCTGCCAGTCGTGCGATATCCTCTAACAAGAAGTCGGCTATTAAATGAATTTTTCCCGATTCGGTACAAAGGCGCTCAGACAAACTCGGCGTTAAAGGGCCTAGATCGATACCATGTGGCGCTTGTTTTATTTTTTCTAAGCTAAGCGCCAGCTCGTGCCCAGTCTGCGAACCATAGTGACCACACTGAATAGCAAAGTCGACCATTTGATCTGGTGCAGGTAACGGCTTTATCTTCGTACCCTTGAGTTCAGCAATTTTTACCGATAACTGATTAAAGATTTGCCAATCATGCAATGCATCTTCAGACGGTTCAAATATCGCTGCGTTGAAGCGCGTTGTATTACGCACCGCAAAGCTATGAAAAATAATATCGTAGTGATCATGCTCTAGCGCACTGGTCGGTGGCAAAATAATATCGGCGTGACGAGTGGTTTCATTGATATAAAAATCGATCGACGCCATAAAATCCAAGCTCGCTAATGCTTTATCCATCTCATTGCCATTAGGCGCAGAAAGCACTGGATTGCCAGCAACGGTTACCATCGCGCGAATCTGCCCTTTGCCTTCAGTTAATATTTCTTCGGCTAATGCTGCGCTGGGTAGCTCGCCCGCAAACTCCGGCAAACCACTAACACGACTATGCCAAACAGCAAAATGCCCGGCACCAGATGCACCCGACGTAACATACCCCATTGCCGGCGCAGTTAGCATTGCCCCACCTTGCACATCCAGCGAGTGGGTTAGAATATTAATTATTTGAATCGCCCACTGACAAAGCACACCGTGCGTTTGCACTGACACACCCATACGACCATAACAAACCGCTGCATCGGTAGTTGTCATATCTCTAGCTAGCTGACGAATAATCTGCGCATCAACGCCGGTTTTTTGTTGCGCTAGTTCGGGCGTAAAACTTTGGCAAATATTTTTTACCGTATCGAAGCCTTCTAACAAATCACTTAAGTGGCCGGTATCAACCAAACCTTCATCAAACAGGGTGTAAATCATTGCCATTAATAAATAGGCATCGGAACCCGGCCGAATAAATATATGCTGGTCGGCGATTTCTGCGGTTTCTGTTCGACGTGGATCAATCACTACAAAACGACCACCACGCTGCTGAATCGCCTGCAAACGCTTTTTCACATTGGGCACGGTCATAATGCTGCCGTTAGAGGCTAGCGGATTACCGCCGATAATTAACATATATTTTGTATTATCAATATCGGGAATCGGTATTAACGATTGATGGCCGTACATGATGTAAGAACTTAAATGATGCGGCAGCTGATCAAGCGAAGTTGCTGAGTAATTACTTTTGGTCTTAACGGCTTTGCGTAATAAGGTGCCGTGGGTCATATTGCCATAGTTATGGACATTGGGATTGCCGGCATAAAAGCCGACTGCGTTAGCACTGTATTTTTCTTGGGTTGCAACTAATTTTTCAGCGACGGTATTAAGGGCTTCTTCCCAACTAATAGGTATCCACTTATCACCCTCGCGTTTAACCGGTTGACGCAATCGGTCGGGGTCAGATTGCAGATCTTGCAGCGCAGTTGCCTTTGGGCAAATATAACCTTGGCTTAGCGGATCGTCTTTATCGCCCTTAATCGAGATAACTTCATCACCTTGGGTTTTTATCTCAAGTCCGCAAATCGCTTCACATAAATGACAAGCACGATAATGGGTTTTGATCTCGACTGACATGACTAACGCTCCAGCATCTAAGCAAGCATAAACTGAATGCCTGTGTTTTTATTTCTGCGAGTATCGCAATTTATGTGCTTATAGTACTCGCAATTTTGCTAGAGCGTTATTAATTTTAGTGATGGCCAGGCTTTTTGATAGATGGGGTCTGTAGGTAAAGTGATTTAACACCACTAACTAACAGCTTGCGTAATAAATTTTTTATCCACTAAAAACTGATCAATTGAAAAGTTATAAATTGCTTTGTCGCTCGCCGAGTAAAAAACCACTTCATCATTACTGGTATCACATAACCATTGCTGTTGATAACTTGGCTGTTTATTCGCTAATGGCTGTGGGGTAAACAGCGCAACATTTAGACCTTGAGCAACATCTCTTGCCGAAGTGAATTCAAACGCCTGAATACCTGCCCTACGCAGCTCTGCGCCCAGAGCCTGACTATGCTGATAACTATCTGGGGCAGTCAGCTGTTGAGAATAATCATTAAACGGCGACGTATGTAACGAGACGCCTTTATTGGTGTAATAATTTGCGCCCCACACGGTATGTTGGGTAATAAATTTATTGCTGCTCGGTGGCGTTTGCATACCGCGCCAAAATACAAAGCGATAATAAGCTGACTCGGCAAGTGCGGTACTGACATTTCTAGAGGCATACAGCAAGCTTGGCTCAGTTTTTTTCCCAAAGCGTGAACCGTATTTTAATGGTGGATAACGAAACGGCGTTGCGAGTAGATAGTGAAGGGTTTGCTTGTTTGTAAAGCTGTTCGCTTCAGCTGTTGGATGAGGTTTATTGCTCTCTAGCATTTGTTCAAGCATATGCTGCTCATCCAAAGTCTTAACCAAGTAATTAGTTGCCACCTGCTCTTGGCTTTCAACCACGCGAACCAATTGCCCGCCTAGCATTTGGTGAGAAAAACTGTCTTTACATGCTTGCCAAATATCCATAACGTATTAACCATCCGTATTTGTTCGTCCATTTTTGTCTTGTCATAAATTCCATCTTATCAAACTGCAATATCGTCTGGCTAAACAGAGGCAAAGGTTTAGCGTCTGTAAAGAAGTGAGTATTAAAGTAGAGCAAAAATGTTGCTTATACTTTACCGCGAATCGCATCCAAATACTCAAGCACAAGGGTAAGACCTTGAACCGTTTGCACCTGCTCAGCAGGAACACCTTGCGTATGTAGATTATAAGTATTCATCCAGTGTTTAATATCGCCGGGCTGACCACCAACTAATACATAAAGCGAACGGTAACAGCGGATTAGCATCAGTGCTAACTCACCAGCTTTACTTGTAGGCTCTAGCCCACGATTAAGTGAGGTACGGTCTTTACCAACTACTTTACCCATATCAGCTTTTGATAGGCCAAGACACTTACCGGCATTGAGTAAGGCCTTAATCAGCACCGCCGGAGGTTCGGGCATTGTTTCGACTTGCTTGCTTACTGCCATGATCAATACTCACAATGTTGATATGCAACATTATCATCAATTTTGATGTATATGCAACATTTCTATCGTGTTGAGATAAACAATAATAGGTAAGCTTAGCAATCCGTATTCGCTTCAAAGCTGTATATTCATCGCTAAAACAAAGCCTTAGCGTTGCAAGTCATATCTTGGAGCTAAAACATCGCCTCGTCGCCAGTTAATCCGAAGTCAGGCCAAGCGCCATGAACATGGGTTTGGCAATTACCATAACCTACGCCCCCACCCTGCGGATCTTCAATCCGAATCATACAATCGCGAAACTGATTGTAGCGCTCGATCACTTCCGGCTTGGAAGCATCACTCACATAGTCGCCATCAACATGTAACTCACCCCGCCAACTGCCATGGTAGTGGCCATCCCCACCATGATAATGACCGGCACCCAAATAAAACCCGGTTTCGGATAATTTATTAAAGGTCATTATTCTCTGCTCACAACTTGCCATAGCAAATGCAAAACTACCTTGTTGCAAGCGCTTGGTGGCAGGGTCAAATTGCAAACTCGGCTTCATATCAACAACTGAATCGGTTTTACCTTGTTCGTCCTCAAAGCCACCTTGCACACGTTGCTGGCTAAAGCCCGGACCAGAAAATAATAAGTAATAATGATGGAAGGCATAACGGCTGCCATCATCTCGCTGAAATAACATTGGATTCCAAATTGCTAAGGCTTGCGGTATATGGCGATGATAATCAGGCTCAGCATCGACCGGCGGTATACCCACAGACGGACGAACACCCCAGGATTTATCGCGTGTAGAAACCCAGCTATTTTCATCAATAGCGTGACGTTTGCCATCAATTTCTAACCATCCACTTACCACACCGGTTTGATGATAACGAATTTGATCAGTGGCTTTTCTAAAGCCATGCATATCCCGGCGATCCTCACGGTCTTCTACGATGCATGCCGCAGCGGATTGGAAAACAATATCAAAAGCGATAGCTTGATGATCATTGGCAGCCAAAGAAATACGTACGCTTTTTAACGGCTCAATAATTTCATAACTAATCGGCCCAACATTCACCGTCTCTGGGTCAGCACTTAAAGCACGACTACCGCGCACTACCCACTGCTCCGCACCACGACCAATACCAGCATAGGCATCAACCACATTACGATTAGTGTACTTACCAAAACCAAAGGCAATTTGTAAGGAACCATCTTTAGCTGCAGCCATACCACAAACTTTTTCTGTCCACGCGGGGTCACTTTGACCAACAGTGGCAAAGGTCTCAACCACTTGATGGGTAAACGCTTCATCTGCCGCCAGTAACGGACCAATAGTTGCTGTCATTGTTTCCACCTATTCGCTTGTAGT
>CAJQQO010000047.1 GCA_905480475.1 uncultured Pseudomonadales bacterium
CTGGATAATATCGCACCGGATAATCCGGTATTTATTATGCATATCTCTGGGCATATGGGTGTTGCCAATAGTCAGGGCTTAAACTTGTCGGGCATCGACGCAAGCACGACTCCACCTGAAGGGGGAATCATTCAAAAAGACCCACAAGGTGAATTAACTGGCTTACTCGAAGAGAATGCGGCGATTCCAGCACAAACCTTGGCAATGGACTTTAGCGCTTTCGATTTTTTCACTATGGTTGATGCTGCAGCCGCCGAGTATGCCAGCGTTGGCGTCACCACAGCACAAAGTGGTGGCAGCGATAGCCGAATGGCCATGGGACTTAAATTTGCATCGCTATTAAATAAAATCCCTTTCAGAGTGATTGTCTGGCCAATTTATAACGAGCTGGGTAGCGATTTGCATGATGGCAAAAAAACAGCCGCTGACTTTGAGTCCCATCGAATTCAGTTAGGTGCGATAAAAATTATTGCTGACGGCAGTATCCAAGGTTATACCGGCTTTTTATCCCAGCCCTATCATGAACCTTATAAAGGGGATGAAAGTTATCGCGGTTATCCACGCATTGCACAGCAAGAATTAAATGATTGGGTAATGAAATATCATAGCGCCGGCTTTCAGTTAGCTATTCACGGTAATGGCGATGCGGCTATCGATAACATTATTGAAGCTTTTGAATTAGCGCAACAAGCGCATCCTAAAGACGACCCACGATTAATTGTGGTTCACGCACAAATGGCGAGAGATGATCAACTAGCGAAAATGAAAACGCTGGGCATGACACCGACATTTTTCTCCGCGCATACTTATTATTGGGGAGACAGACATCGAGATATTTTTATGGGGCCAAATCGCGCCGAACGAATGAGTCCTGCAAAATCAGCAAAAGATATTGATCTGATTTACAGCTCGCATCTCGATACGCCAGTAGTGCCAATGAATCCACTGCAAGCCGTATGGAGCACCTCACAACGATTGTCGACTAGCAACGAGCGTATCGGCGATGCACAACGAGTTAGCGTTATGGAGGCACTGAAAGCCGTAACCATTAATGCCGCCTGGCAAATTGCCCAAGACGATAAAATAGGCTCAATAGAAAAAGGTAAAGTAGCGGACTTGGTGGTACTGGACAGTAATCCGCTTGCTGAACAAGCGGACGTGGCAATAAAAGATATTAAGGTTTATGCAACCTACGCAGAAGGAAGAGAGATATTTAAACGTTAAACGTTCTCAGTAAAAACACTGCAGAAGTGCAGCGATTTTTTTACAGCTTGTATTCAATACCAATGGTAAATTCTTGCACTTCAATCTCTTTGCGATCAAACATCTGCATATATTCCAAGTTGATATACAGCAGTTCGTTTAAGCGAATATTGAACCCTGCACCATAAGAACTATCGCGTAGCTTACCGCCTGCACCGCCTGTCGATTCTGTGACAGCAAAATCGGCACGCGTATGACCCACAAGTACATAAGGTGAAACAACTTGATTGGGAAAGTCACCACCCAATCGAATATAGCCGCCAAAATAATTTTTTAGGCTTAACTCGGCATCCACCGGAGTCGTAATGATTTCAATCGCACGATCATTAGGCGGAGCAACCGGTAAAGTAATAAACTCCGTTATAACCTCTTCGCCATAATCAGCTAGCTTGATTGGACTTACACCAAATCCACCACGTAACTCCAAAGCGATAAAATCCGTTACCTGATAACCAAATTTAACTTTCAAACCTGAAAGGTTGTCATCCAGATCACGAATTCGCTCCGGACGCTCACCACCATCAATTTGCCTTACAATAACTTGTGGATCATCCGAATCCGGCAGCGTTGCACTCTCAACATTGTCTTGGGCGTAATCAAGCATGCCAAAGCCAAAACCAATATAAGATCCAGCATAAGAAACATTAGACAATGTTAAAAGCATGAACAACTGACATGCGGCTCTAAACAATTTATTCATTATTAAAATTTCCAAAAACAATTAGCTTTATATTTGTGTCACTGTAGTAAGTATAAAAGACATCACAAATCAATCGGGTGCTACTCCCACTCGACGATAACATCAATCCCAAAGGTTCTTGGTGTACCGTAAGCTGCAATATCATAAGCCGTAGCGTTTAGCTCAAACTTTTGAGTTTGGTACTGATTATCAAATAGGTTTTGTGACCAAAGTGCTGTTCGAACAACGCCAAAATGGGTATCAAACTGCGCTTGAATACGCATATCCCATAAGTTACGAGAATCCACTTTCAAAGTGTCGTTAACAAAAAAAGCATCTTTATAGCTGTAACCCAAGTGAAGGAAGACTTCACCAAATTCAGTCGGCAAACGATAATCTAAGGCAGATTGCCAGGAATTAACCGGCGCACCAAAATTACTTTTACGCTCGACACATCGACCATTCTCCAAGTCAAGCCGTCGCAAACCACCGTCACATGTTCTCGTCAACTCAATTAAGTCACGCTGGTCATCAGCACCTTGAGCAGCAATAATTGGATCAGCATTGCCAAGACGTGGAACAATATCCTCTGGAATCAAAGGTCGACCAAAATCGGAGACAAACGGTGTTACGTACTCATCAGACCCTGAGCGAAGTAAGGCGTAATTTAAGGTAAACGTTAACTCATCCGTAAAATGCCAGTTGGTATCCAGCTCAATGCCATAGGCATAGCCATCTGCGTTTACTACGGCTCTAGATATTGGGGAGGTTGGAAACACAACTGTTTCTTGGCCATCATTGACATCGGAATAGTAAGAAGCAAATTCAAAATCGGCTAAACCATTCCACAGCGAGCCTTTCATACCAAACTCATAGGCAATTTGTGTTTCTTCATCGAAAGCTATATCGCTACCGGTGACAAGCTGCCCGCCTTGCGCAACCGGTAGCTGTCTTGCTTCAACATTGAAGTTACCCGAACGAAAGCCGCTAATAACGCTAAAGTAGGCCGTTACCTCCTCTGAAACATCATAGGCAACCTTAACCTTAGGGTCAAAAGCCTCCCAAACATCATCCTCTAGCTGCGGTGGCCCTCTAAATTCCAAAGAGAATGCGAACAAACTTTGCCTAGAAAGATCACGCTGATCTCGGCTATATCGACCACCAACGGTTAAATGCAAGCGCTCATCTAGCCAAAGAGGCGTGAAATCAATAGTAGTATAAACACCCAACACTTCACTATTTAGCCTATTAAGGCTAACAAAACTAAAACCAAAGCCATCCGTTTCACCACGCACAGGCCTGCCGAAATCAAGTAGATCGATAACATCGAGATAAAGCTCATTTTCTCCGTCGAGCTGACGACCATTTCCAGTTCGCTCATTAAAATAATAAACACCGGTTTGATACGAAAGCCTATCATCAAGAAAGAAGCCACTTTGATTTAATTCAATGCTCCACTGCTTATGGTTTTTTAACGAAGCGGTACCGCCTTCGGGGCTGGAGAATATTGAATTTAATCGATTTCTTAGGCGAAGGTTATCAACCACAGGAGCGTTAAGAATGTTTCCAATTATGGTGGTTGGGTCAAGACCAGGTGGTAGGGCAGGAATCGGATTACCACAAAGGATCGGACCGGAACCTATATAGGGATCACAACCGACCCGGATAGCCAGAGAGTCAACCTGAGAAACACCTTGAACTGCGCCCTGGCCAAATATCGATAGATTTTCAAAACCTGGCGCACCATATACATAACTTGCTCCAAAAAATGAATCCCCTTCAACCACATCAAATATAAAATCTCTAGGTGCCTGAGCAATTGACGTGCTCAATATGTCCTGCGATGCTACATTTGGAAAAAAGTAAAAAGTGTTGTTTACATCTGAGGTTCTGTGAGTACCAATAAATTTAAAGGTATGCGAATCTGACCATGCCCATTCGAAATTTAAACTATGCCCATCAGCCACTGTCGTACTATTTTCAATCTCTCGCAATGTCGCAGTAGTTTCTTCCAAGCGGCGTGAGCCTAAGGGGTCAAGAAAAACTTCTTGCGGACCATCAGGCAAACCACCTGAACCTTGTTGATATATGCCAATATTATTTGGAGCATTCCCTAACTGTTGATAGTCGGCTCGGTTAAAAGATGTTTTTCCCTCTAACAGCAGCGGCTGGTAATAAAGTGGTTGAGTAACAAAATCCGAATCATCATAGCTGTAGTCAATCGTAATATCTTCAGTCGCATGCCATCGCGCAGTAAAGCGATAACCTTCACGATCATAGCCGTTAAAATCTACACCCAGACCTTTATTCTCAACCCAGCCATCGGCAGTATTTTTAAAACCACCAAATCGAATAGCAAAGGTATCCGTAATGGGTAAATTAAGAATGCCCGTAACATTTCTACGTTCAAAGTTACCGACTTTTGTTTCTAAGCGCCCGTAGATGCCTTCTACATCAGCCTTAGCGGTAATCAGGTTGATCGCCCCGCCAATTGCGTTACGACCAAAGTGAAAGCCCTGCGGTCCTTTAAGGACCTCTACGCGCTCCAAATCGATAATATCGAAAACCAAACCACTGGCACGGCCAAGAAAAGCGCCATCAACATAAAGACCGACTTTACTTTCAACACCTAACTGCGAATCACGAGCACCGATACCGCGTAAGGTAAAACGTAAACCTTGCGCACCGGCCGGTGAAGACGTTAGTCCGGGAACCGCATTAGAGATATCCGCAAAACCCTTAATACCCTGAGTTTCCAAATCTTCCAAATCAAACGCATCGATCGACTCGGTAAGATCAAGCGTGGAATCATCCTGACGCTCGGCCTCAACGACCACCTCTTCCATCGATTGAGCAAATAGCGGTTGCTGCACTTGAAAGGCTAACACCAAACCAAGCAAACCCAACTGATGAGAAATTGTTTTAACTTTATTCTTTGTTACATCTCGCATCGATGCAAACCCTTCTATTAAATTTTGCTGACGTAGAAAAGCTACGTATTCTATCGCTGTATTGCTTTTAAAATATAACGACGTGTATTTTATATTGTATTTATTAAATCGTACTATAAAACCAAATGATAATTTTTTGCGCTTAATGGAATGCAAAGTTGCTTAAATGACTAATTGCAATGAGTAAGCCCTGTTTGCATATGACATTAATTATTAATTATTTCTAGCTCGCAAAAATCGTAGGCTAGATATCTACGGTAATTCGGCTTAACTTAAACTACCGTCTTACTTTTACAAGTAAGATCGCATTCATACAATAAAAACTATCTTTAGGTTGAAGTACGAAAACTTCGCTGCGCTCTCTCATCCATCCATTGGCCATTTGATCAATTTAGCTGACTCAAATGCAGAGCTATTTGCTGTACTCTCTAGTTTTCAGACCAGCTTTCAGAAGAGCAAACTGACAGCTAAATTGTTTAGCCGCGTCACGTTTTAGTGATTGATTATTAGGGGGAAATTTTACACCAAGAAAAAAAACAGTTGCAACCTATATTTAATACCATAAAGAGCCAAAGAGGATGCTTTTAATACCATTAAAAGGCATTTGCGACAAAGCTGATACTGCATAACAATTATAAGCTTTAAAACGCATACTAATTAAACTAACCAGAACATCTGGCTAATAAAAATTACCTCAGCACATTCATGACAACATTGTGCAAATTAGAAACGTCTAACGCTTTTTCTAACTGCAGTTGCAAGTGCGGTTATGACTCCAGAAAAAACGATGTTTTAAAGTACCACAGTAAATCAAACTGAGACGGTAACTCAAAGTACGACTGTAACTCAAAGTACAATGCAAAGTACAACGACATTTATCTTTCATTCAAAAAATAAATTTCTACACAAAAAAAAACCCCGCCCTAAGGCGAGGTTTTTTTTGCATCTATCGGAGAGACTTAAGCGACTCTACGACGTAAGCGTGCAGCTACAGCTACTAAACCACCGAACAAGGCAGCTAGACCAAATGCGCCCATAGCAGGAACATTTTTAGTAGGATCAGTTGCAAGAGTACGTTGTAAGCTAACGCGTGAGAAAGTGAAGTCTGTGAAAGACTGTGCTTTACCAACGCCAATACCATCTACAGTATCAAACGCGA
>CAJQQO010000048.1 GCA_905480475.1 uncultured Pseudomonadales bacterium
CATTTTCTCTTGATCAGGCTGCGACCTTGGCTCTACCGCAACCGAGATAACCGGCTCGGGAAACTCCATTCGCTCTAAAGTAATAACCGAGTCCACTGCACACAAAGTATCCCCCGTAGTGACATCTTTTAAGCCAATACCCGCCGCAATATCGCCAGCTAATACCTGTTTAATTTCTTCACGGTTGTTGGCATGCATTTGCACCATACGACCGATACGTTCTTTTTTGCCCTTAACTGCGTTATAAATACTGTCACCTTGATTTAAGGTGCCGGAATACACACGGAAAAACGTTAGCGTGCCGACAAAGGGGTCTGTAGCAATTTTAAATGCCAAGGCAGAAAACGGCGCTTTATCATCAGCCTCGCGCGTCGCTGCGGTTTCATCTTTATCGTCCAGCGTTCCTTCAATGGCTTTTACTTCAACCGGGGAAGGCATAAAATCAATGACCGCATCCAACATGGCTTGCACGCCTTTATTCTTAAAGGCCGAGCCACCTAATACTGGAATAATGTCGTTAGCTAAAGTGCGGATTCGAATCCCTTGCTTAATCTCGTCTTCGCTTAGTTCGCCACCTTCTAGGTATTTTTCCATTAATTCATCATTGGCTTCGGCCGCAGCCTCAACCAGATACTCGCGCATTTCATCGCAGGTATCCTGTAATGCTTCAGGAATCTCTTCATAGTTGAAGGTCATCCCCATATCGTCTTCGCTCCAGATGATAGCTTTCATCTTGACGAGATCAACAACGCCTCGAAAATCTTCTTCGGAGCCAATGGTCATTTGCAGCGGCACTGCCGTAGCACCAAGACGCTCACGCAACTGCTCTACCACCATCATAAAATCGGCGCCGGCGCGATCCATCTTGTTAACAAACACCATACGTGGCACTTCGTATTTATTCGCTTGCCGCCAAACCGTTTCGGTTTGAGGCTGCACACCCGAAGAACCACACAACACCACTACCGCACCATCGAGTACTCGCAGCGAACGCTCGACTTCAATCGTGAAGTCAACGTGTCCCGGCGTATCGATAATATTGATACGATGCTGTTCATATTGTTGCTGCATGCCCGCCCAAAAGCAGGTTGTCGCGGCCGAGGTAATAGTAATACCCCGCTCTTGTTCTTGCTCCATCCAATCCATGGTCGCTGCGCCGTCATGTACCTCACCAATTTTGTGAGACATGCCAGTATAAAACAGCACACGTTCAGTCGTGGTCGTTTTGCCGGCATCAACGTGCGCGCATATCCCGATGTTTCGGTAGCGGTTGATTGGCGTTTTACGAGCCACTATAAGGAACTCCTATTGATAAAAATTAACTCAATTTCAATGCATATCCAAAACGGTTTAATACCATTTGGATAGAAAAAATCCTGTCTATTGCACAATTAGCGGGTAATAGACAGGATAGATTCTTACGTGTTCAACAAACTGTTTAAAAATAAATTGAAAACAGTGTTTAAAAACGGAAATGCGAGAATGCTTTGTTGGCTTCGGCCATACGATGCACATCTTCTTTTTTCTTAACTGCTGCGCCTTTACCCTGCGATGCATCAAGAATCTCACCGGCTAAACGTGCTGGCATGGATTTTTCACCACGGCCACGTGAGTACTCAACTAACCAGCGCATGGATAGTGTTTCACGACGTGAAGCGCGAACCTCAACAGGCACCTGATAAGTCGCACCACCTACACGGCGAGATTTAACCTCAACCATAGGCGCGATTGTATCGAGTGCTTCTTGAAAAGCCTCAACAGGATCATTACCGGATTTTTCTTTAACGATATCGAGCGCACCATAGACAATGCGTTCGGCGACAGATTTTTTGCCGCTAACCATGACGTGGTTCATAAATTTGGCGAGAGTAACGTTACCGTATTTTGGATCAGGTAGTATCTCTCGCTTGGCGACGACGCGTCTTCTTGGCATGTAAACTTTCCTCGTTTCAGGCTAACCCAAGACTCGATGGCAATTAATATGTTGCTTCGCAACTAATGTTAATGCACAACCGCTTGGCCTTACTGTGGCAGATTAGGGATAAGAGTAATGTCTACCCTGCGTTTGCTCTGCCGAACAAACATTTAAACCCTTTTCTATGCTGAGCGTAAGTAAGTGACTCAGGCTAACCTTTGGATGATAAAAATATTAATAAAACTGTTTTTAAACTTGTTGGTAAGCTGGCAACTAAAGCGACAACTACTTAGGTCGTTTAGTACCGTACTTCGAACGGCCCTGCTTACGATCGGCAACACCTTGTGTATCAAGTGTTCCACGAACGGTGTGATAACGCACACCCGGTAAATCCTTAACACGACCACCGCGAATCAATACCACACTATGCTCTTGCAAGTTATGGCCTTCACCACCGATGTATGAAGAAACTTCAAAACCGCTGGTTAGACGCACACGACAAACTTTACGTAATGCAGAGTTTGGCTTCTTAGGCGTAGTGGTATAGACGCGAGTACAAACACCGCGACGTTGAGGACAAGCCTGCAGCGCGGGAACGTCGGTTTTCTTAACCTTTCTTTTTCTCGGCTTACGAACCAATTGGTTGATCGTTGCCATGTAAAATTACTCCAAAATTCAATAAGTTAGCATTTTTGCTAGTACTTCAACCGGGTTCATATTTAGCCTAGAATTTGCCGCTAAGCCGCTTTCTACAAGCCAAAAAACACGATCGATCAAACATCGCCAATAAGGCGGAGCGCGAATTCTATAGATACGCCCCTAACGAGTCAACTTAAAGTCGTGGCTTATCAGTGAGAAAAGCCAGATATCTAAAGGGATAGCCGGTGAGCTACCACTATAGGCGTTGATTTATTTTATTTTCCAGCAGACGATGCACAGCTTCATTAACCGCATTAGCCAGACCCGGCTGGCTGTAGTAAACACCGCGGATATGGATCGTGGCGGCGATCGCGCGCATAAAAGCCTCCAATAACGCGGGTTTTGGCGGCTGCGGAGCCGACCAAAAATCATCCAGCGCACCTTGATGAACCAGCCCTGCTACCTTAAATACCGCCTCGCCCAGCACATATAGCGGTTTGGACTGCCGCAGTGACCAAACGCCCACGGTACTATTAATCGTTACCACTCCTTGGCAGGATTCGAGCAAATTGTCGAGACAACCGCCCTCTATATAGTGCACTCGGCTCTCCACTCCATGATTTTGCGCCGCCGCACTGCAGATTCGACGCCATGAGATCATGCCCGGATCTAGCGGATGCACCTTAATTACCAAATTCATTGCCGCTGGTGCATTTGCTGCAAAGGACGCAATCACCTCTTCAATCGCCTGCTCTAGATTATCGTATTTGGAGTAGGCGCGAATCTGAAAGTCATTTTGCATCTGCAATGGAAAAACCATATACGGCTGGGCAGAATCAAGCAGCTGATCAATAAACTGATTAGCTTTGCGGGTGGCAAAAAACTTAAGCTTTAATAAGCGCAAGCCAGTGCCAAGATAAACGAAAATAGGATGGTGAATTTGATGGCTGCGATAGCCAAAGTAGAAAATTCGCAATAAGGTGGATAACAAATGGTATTGCACATCCCAGTACACTTGCCGAACAAAGGAATCGGAATAGCGCTGCTGCAAATCCGGCGCGGCCAAGCCATCCGCCATTTGCATAATCTCCTGAGCATTATTGGGAAACTCGGAGTTAGCAGACATACCATTGCGCTCAAAGGTAATCCAATCGGGACGCAGATAACCAAAGTCAGTAGTTATTACTTGAATCGATTGTTCACGCGCAAGCTTAATTGCCACTTTGTGGTAATAACGTTGCTCGCCCAGCAGAATAAGATCAGTAATATTATTGTCTACTAAATAGCACTTGATAAACTCCGGCCAATTCGACTGCGAATCACGATACTGTGTTGATGCCCTGCCGCGCCAAAAAAGCCAGTCACCAAAACACAAATTGATACGAAAGCAACTACAGCCCTGCTGTTCTAATTGGTTGGCGATATCCCTAAAAAACGGCGTAATCGGCCCCTGTAGAAATAATACATTGCGAGCGCTACTGGCAGATGACTGACTGACGGCCTTGCTGTCTTGATCAAACAATAGTGAATCCCTAACGTTTACCAAAGTAAATTATTTTAACTTAAACCCATACCACAGTGAGACCAATAAGTTTTTTATTTTCAAATAGACTCGCTGCGGCTTGCCAACTTTAATATTCCCACTTGATGATTGCTTTTCATGTACCGCCTTATCATGAGTGATTTTTTCTAAGGCTTGCTCTGCAGAAATAAAATATCCACTGGCATAATCCATATAACGTGGATAAAGCGCCAATACCGCAGCGACTAATTCGCTAACAGTTAATTGTCTACCGCGACGATCAATCAATTGCGCATCCATCGTTAAACCCCAGCCTGCGTAAAATGGCGCGCCATAAGTAAATACTTTTATACCACGTACTAAAGCCTCAAAACCTGCTAGTGATGTCATCGTATGCACCTCATCGGCAATTGCCAAACAACTTGGCATATCGACTTCAGTTAATCGGTAATCATATAGTGGCGTCTCGCTAGCATCACTTTGCGTAATAGCATTCGCATCAAACGCTTGGTTAACGCTATTACCGCTTACCACATCGGGATGTGGTTTATAGATAATTACCGCGTCTGGCCGCTGAGATTTAATCTGCTTTAATAGTGCAATATCGGTATTTATATCATTACATGCCAGCTTAATCGACGCATCGTTTTCTACTTGACCCACTACCAATACAGCAGTTTTATCTTTGGCTTGTTCGAGCAAATCGCCTGGTAATCGAGAAATGCCAACATTGTATTTACTAATTTGCCCACGACGAAGCTGTTCAATTAAATGCTGTGCATTACTTAATTGCTGTGGTGTAAATTGCTGGGTTGCAAGAATAGCTTCAAGATCACTGACTTGATTTGGATCGTAATAGATACCTTGCCTATCAAAAACCAATGAGGCGGGTGGAATATAATATTTACCCAAACCCACCGATCGAATAAAACCATCCTCCACCTGGACTGGATGCATACCGGCAGGCAAGCTCGCAAGCAAACCGGGATATTGATCGACGTGTCCCCAGACAATAACTCGCTGTGGATTAGCGCTGGTATCACTATCACTTTGTAAATTTTTTTGCAGATCGTCGACGCTACGGACAAATTTAGTTTTGCCCCAAGGGCTATAAAGAAAGCGACGTAAGTACGCTCGCTTCCAAGGTGGAAAACCCAGACAATAATTAACGCCTCGATTACGCTTAAACATTTCGCGCTGGCGTTGCATAAAATCCAAAAGATGCTCTAACTCACAAGGCTTATCACTAATGGGGTCAAAGTAATGGCTATAAAGCAAATAAGCCGCAGCAAATAATTGCTCAACACTACGCTGCGCCGTTCGTCGACTAATCGATAATGTATCCTTAGTTAAACCCCAGCCCGCATAAAAGGGCAAAGCAAAACAATTCACCGGCTTGCCTAGCATTAATGCCTCAAAGCCCAGCTGGGATGAAACCACATAAACCTGATCAATCTGCTTTAATAAGGAAATGGCGTTGTAACTACCGCTGATAAAAGTCACCTTACCGGCAAAGCTACGACGCTTTTCTAGTGATTGGCTGGCCTGTCGGGCAGTAATGCTCTCCGCACAGCTTTGCTCGCAAAAATGACCTCGACGTCCGCCCAATCCCGCCGCGGGATGTAACTTAATAATAATCTCGGCATCGGGATGATTATCTAAAGCTTTATCTAACATTTGCTCAAAAGTATTGGCATTGGCCGCAGCGCCTTGAATGGATAAATCATCACGCAACTGATCAACTAATAATATTCGCTCGCGACCTTTGGCTTCGTCACTTGTGCTTTTATCGACCGGGTCAAAAACAAAATCATCCAAATCATTATATTTTGAAATATGATCGCTGGTAATACGCTCTATACAATGTCGCGCGCGCGCCAATAGCGCGGGATTATCCAGATCAATACTGCTAGATTTTGTATACTTGGCAACTGGCTCGCAAACCCCGGTATTAAGCCAGTATTCCAGCCGCGAAGCTTGATGGGCATCATAGTAGATACCCATATCATCAAGGACAATTGAGAACGATTGGTTTTGTTCGGAGCCAGCACTAATAGAGCGAATAAAGCCATCTTCCAAGCACAGCACTGGCAGCGAATGGGCGCGGGTGATTTTATCCGCAAGGGATTGTCTTTTATTACCCCAATCAATAAGTAGCGCATTATCCGGTACTGCTTTGCCAAATAACGATGAGGTATTTACTGAACGATAACGTAGACTGGATAAGTAACTGACTTGATCAACACCTAACAAGCGCCGCCAATGCTTTCGCTCGACAATCTGTCTCACAAGGCCTTTTGACAGACAAACTGCATGTAAAGCTTGATTCATAAACGGAAAATATCATAATGGCGGTTCAATACACAGAAAGGATAATAACGCCTTGCACTCGATACAAGATAGCTGCAAGCGGTGGATAGCGAATTTTTTATCATTATTCACTCAGACTAAATCATTTAGGGACAATCCTATTATCGGCAATGCTGTGCTTAATCGGCTGGGTTTGCATGTACTGCGTGTGATACTCGCTCACGGTATTTTTTGGTTTAGGCAAAATATACTGTTTTTCCTTGTCGATTCGGCCGAACGCAGGCAATTGCGCAACCAAGGCTATTTACTGGTATCGGATGTATTAAGCGAAACACAGTTTCAGGATTTACAGCAGGCTTTTTATCAAGCGGATATCAAACTGCATAGTAGCCGACAGGGCAACACTCTCACCCACTCGCGATTACTGACCCCGGAATTGCAAAGCCAACTCGACAATATCCCTTCAATTATTGATTGCCCAGCAATACTTAACCGACTACGTTACGCTTCAGCTATGATGCTTAGCCCATGGTTTTATTTTTTGCGGATTGAAAACTCGCATCAAACTGAGCAAGATCCGCAGAAAAAACCACATGCCGACGCCTTTCACCCAACCATGAAAGCCTGGTTGTTTCTACATGATGTCACTTTGGATCGAGGGCCATTTTGTTATTATCCCGGCTCGCACAAACTCAGCTTAAAACGTTTACGCTGGGAATATCAGCAAAGCTTAAGCGCTAGAAGCTCCAATGACCTATATACTGCCCGAGGCTCGTTTAGACTTGCTGAAGAGGATCGTATTCAACTAGGCCTTGGAGAGGAAAAGGTTTTTACCGTACCCGCCAATACTTTAATAATTGCCAACACCTTTGGCTTTCACTTTAGAGGTCAAGCACCCAACGGCGCAATACGTGATGCTTTATGGGCATCATCTTGGCGGGCACCGTTTTTACCGCTACCCCTGCCCGATAGCCAATCGCTACGCGCATTTTTTTATAAAAAAATGCAGCAGCATTTATAGTGCTTATTATGACTAAAATCGTAACACCAAATCATTATGGATAAATCGCTACATATATTAATCACCGGCGCATCACGCGGACTAGGCGCAGCATTAGCGCGCGGCTACGCCAAGCATTATGGCAGCGAGTTACAACTGTCATTAGTTGCCCGCGATAAAAACAATTTGCTCAATAGCGAGCAACAATGCTTAAACTTTGGCGCAAAGGTTAATAGTTATGCTGTCGATATTAGCGAACCAAACCAAATTATTGAATTAATTGAATCGCTTGAGACTATCGATATTGCAATCATTAATGCCGGCATTACCGGCGATAGCCATAAGGCCACTGAACCATGGCAACAGCAAGAAGCGATTATCAAAACCAATCTATTAGGCGCTATGGCCTGCACACACGCATTAATTCCGGCCATGCAGAAGCGCGCAAGCGGATCAATTGTCTTAATCAGTTCGGTAGCAGCATATAGAGGCTTTGGCTTAACACCCTCCTATTGCGCCAGCAAGGCCGGGCTTAAAGCTTATGCTGACAGTATTCGTGATGGATTAGCTACTCAGGGAGTAAAGGTGCATTTAGTATTGCCGGGGTTTATTCAAACCGATATGTCGAATAAATTTAAAGCGGCCAAACCCTTTATGCTAAAAGCAGATATGGCCGCGGAGCTAATTATTAATAAAATCAATCGAGGTCAGTGGGTAATTAGTTTTCCGCGCCTGCTAAGTTATTCGCAACGTCTATTAAACTGCCTGCCAGCACGCTGGGGAGATGCGATATTAAAACGTATGGGTTATGGAAGCCCAGACAAATAATAAAAAAACCTTAAGCTAGATTTACAAATATTATTTTACTAATGCCGATCGCTTACAACTCCCATATCAACAATATCTGCCAAACCAATATCTTTAGCGTGCTGCTCAAAACCTTTTTTACGCCAGAAAAAATCGCCGGGCATCGTTGTTGGCACCACTAATATATAAAATAATGCGCGACTAACCAGTGCTAGCATTAGCAAAGCCACTGCTACCAAACTCCAAGCAGTTATCGCAAATACGCCACTAACATTAAGCGTGAGCAGCGCAATAACTGACACTAATAAAATGCCCAGAATACTATTGCGCGCAATATAGGTTTTGCCAAAGGTAGTCGTTTGAATATAGTGCGATGCTGCACCTTCATGCTCGGCATCCACATTGAATTTGGCGTGCGCAATAAACCCCACCACCTCTATCACTAAGCCCAAGGCGACAAACCATCCAAACGTTTGTAATACAGCCGCCGTATCACCACCGCTTTGTACCGCAGCCAGCAAAGCAACACCACCCGCTATTAACGCGCCTAGGGATAATGTATTGCCGCCAAAACTGGTCGCGGCTTGCCAATGATTCCAAAATGGTCGCGCAGGGATGCGATAGCATTTATGCATATAAAGCAACCCACCGGC
>CAJQQO010000049.1 GCA_905480475.1 uncultured Pseudomonadales bacterium
AGGCGTACCGTCACTATCACTATCTGCCGCTTCAGTTTCAGTGAAGTCGGTATCGCCGTCACCGTCAGTATCCTGCGTACAGGCAACATTGAACGCCGAAGGTAAACAAGCATCACCATTTGCCGAGTCGGCTTGATCCACTAACCCATCATTATCGCTATCGAGAATCGAGGAATCCTGATAGTTCGGTACCCCATCACCATCAGTATCAGCCGTTTCAGTTTCAGTGAAGTCAGTATCGCCATCGCCATCCGTGTCCTGCGTACAATTGGCATTAAACGGTGAAGGAAGACAAACATCGGCGTCGGAACTATCCATGTCATTAGGAATACCATCCTGATCAGAGTCAGGTGAAGTGGGGTAGCCTGAAGGCAGAGTGACAGAACCATCAAGTGCAACACCCAATCCTAGATCAATTACCTCTTGTGCCAAAAGCGCCAACACATCTCCTGGTGTTGTGTTATCCACGGTCTCTAGCGCCGCTAGAACACCATCTGCAGCGGTGTCCGCATAAACACCGTCTTCAATATCGCCAGCAATATTCGCAAGAATTGCATCACCATCAGCTGGGTCATTAGTAGTTAAGCCCGCCAATACATTTGCCAATGTTTCAATCGCCGCACGGTATTCGGCAATATCGGCTTGCAGTGCTAAATCGCCTGCGCTTGTCTCGTCAATGACTGGAGGAGTAGTTAATAAATCAATACTTTGATCAATACCAAAACCAAATAGGGTTTTCACATCCGCCTGAGCATCGGCCAAAGCGGCAATAACATCGGCCTCAACAGGAGTGGCCGCATTCGCAATTGCCTGACTAAGCACCAAGGAGGTTAATGGTGTTGCGTAGAAGCGCGGCTGAGGGGTTTGGGCGTACTGCGCAGCAGTGATTACGGTAGAAACCGTACCAACCACTGGCGCTGCGCCAGTAGCAAGATCCGTGGTATCACCATCGGCTGTCACAACAAGAACAAACGGCCCAGTGCCGAGATTAGATATCAGCTCCAGATCATCGATCAGGCCGGTAGCAGCGTTAGACTGAGTAGGCGCTGCCAGCAAAGACGCAGCAGCAGTTCCGTTATCGATGTAGTCCTGCAAACCAAAAACATTAACCTCTGCGCTTAATAGCGGCCCGTCAACACCTAGAGCATTAATCGTCGGGCCTGAAATGCCAGCATTACAATTAGGGTTTGACGGCGCGCATCCCGAATTGGAACTGCCACCACCACAAGCCGCTAAAACCGTTACAAAAAAACCGGCACTTATTATTTTGCCAAGCGTACGTAAGCGCATAGATCTACCTTTGATATTAACTTTGAAGAAAATACGAATCCAAATTTTTTCGGGGATGAAGAAATACAGGATCTAATTATTTATATAATAAAACGCGAATATTAAACTTTTAAGTCGCGTATCCAGAGTTTCTTTGACGTGCTATGAAATTAGGATCAGTTATTAATTATGTTGGTGCGAATCATTGACGATAAGCGATTGCCAGTCAACCCCACCGAAGCGATTAATTTCTGTTTTTATATCGATTGATTATAAAATAACCAGCAGTCTATTCCACTTCTGTCATATTTTGCAGTGAAGTAAAACTTCGGCTCAAGCACTAGCTCAACAATAGACACAAAAAGCCAAATTTAAAAAACTGTAAAAGTTAGCGGCATTTTTATTTAACGACTTTATCTAACAGATCGATCAAGTGAGATGAGATGAGATAAAGCATAATAAGAATATTTTTATCAATACATTTTAAAATCGATAAGCGAGCGAAAAACGGAATAAGATATTAAATATGAATCAGGATTTAGTTTAATCGTATTGCGTCTAATACAATTGCTAATACTTTATGGTTGACGTGAACGCTGTCGTCATAAGCCTAAACGTGATGAATCATAGAGAGGCTTTAATCGCACTCAACTGGTGCGCTTTATAGATGGGGCTTGTGACTGCTAATGATAGTTATAAGTTACTGCTGCAGTCCGTCGTTACGCTTTATAGACAAAAAACGCTATTAACTTGCTTCCAAAAACCTACGCAAAAACACTTATATAAATACTGGATAGGCGAAATAACCCCAGCAACTGATCGGTCTAAATATGCTTAACCTGATCAATTTCATATTCAATTTTGCCACTAGGTGCATTAACGGTAACAACATCACCAATTTCTTTACCAATAAGTGCACGTGCTATCGGTGAGGTAATAGAGATTTTTGAGACTTTGACGTCAGCTTCATCTTCGCCAACAATTTGGTAAGTCACTTCCTCATCGGTTTCCACATTGATAATGCTAACCGTCGAGCCAAAAATCACTTTTGAGCTTTCAGGTATGCTGTTGATATCAATAACTTGAGAGTCTGCCAGCTTGCCTTCAATTTCTTTGATTCGCCCTTCGCAAAAACTTTGCTGTTCGCGAGCAGCATGATATTCAGCGTTCTCTTTAAGATCACCGTGCTCCCTAGCGTCTGCAATTGCTTTAACAATCGTCGGACGATCAACCTTTTTCAGCCGCTCTAACTCTGCTCTTAAGTTAGCTTCGCCTGCTACCGTCATCGGAACGCGATTCATTATTTTATACCTAATTTATATTGCCAAGCTTTATCTTGCCAAACCTTATCCTACCAAACCTTCCCCTACAGGGCCGGGCAGAATAACGCGCCTATCAAAGCCATTGCTTTTGATGCAAATCCTGTAAACGATTAACCGAGATTTCATCACTTACCTGCAACGCCATACACAGCGCGCTAGCGCCAGCCAGTGTGGTCGTATAATAAACTTTTTTCTGCAAAGCGGAACGACGAATCGTGGCCGAGTCAGCAATCGCTTTTCGACCTTCGGTGGTATTGATAATTAAATTGATGCCACCATTTTTAATCGCATCCACAATATGCGGGCGACCTTCTTGTACTTTATTAATACTGACCGCCGAAATTCCTGCTGCCGCTAAGACCTTTTGAGTTCCTTTGGTAGCAACCAAATCAAAACCTAGACTAAGCAAATCTTTTGCAACATCAACTAGACCCGGCTTATCAACATCCCTCACACTTAAGAATGCCGTACCGCCGCGAGGTAAATCTTCGCCTGCACCCAGTTGCGCCTTGGCAAAAGCTTCACCAAAGGTTAAACCCGAGCCCATCACTTCACCGGTAGATTTCATTTCCGGCCCAAGAATAGGATCCACACCCTGAAACTTAGCAAACGGGAACACCGCTTCTTTAACACTGGAGAAAGAAGGAATCCGTTCAGTAGTAAATTCCTGTGCCTCTAAACTGGTGCCCGCCATACAGCGCGCCGCAACTTTCGCTAAGGAGATACCGATACACTTGGAAACAAAAGGCACCGTTCTTGATGCGCGTGGATTCACTTCAATCACATAAATATCGTCATCTTGAATGGCTAACTGCACATTCATTAAACCAACCACTTTTAATTCTGTCGCCATGGCTTTAACCATACTGCGCATCTGTTCTTGATGTTTTTCAGAGATACTGTAAGGCGGTAAGGCGCAAGCCGAATCACCCGAGTGCACACCGGCTTGCTCGATATGCTGCATAACAGCACCAATCACAACAATCTCGCCGTCACTGACTGC
Source organism: uncultured Pseudomonadales bacterium (assembly GCA_905480475.1). GTDB lineage: Bacteria > Pseudomonadota > Gammaproteobacteria > Pseudomonadales > UBA7434 > UBA7434. The sequence continues at coordinate 3,595 of CAJQQO010000049.1, forward strand.
ATCCAAATCAACTTCTACCGCAGCATTCAGAAAGTAATCAAGCAATACTGGGCTTTCATTAGAAACCTGCACCGCTTCATTCATATAGCGCATCAGTTCTTCTTCGCTATAAACAATTTCCATAGCGCGCCCACCCAATACATAGGATGGTCTGACAACTAGTGGATAACCAATTTCATTCGCCGCATCAATAGCCGCGTCACTGGATCTAACGGTTCTATTAGGTGGCTGCAACAAACCCAGCTTTTGAATCATCTGCTGGAAACGTTCGCGATCTTCCGCCATATCGATGGCATCTGGTGTGGTGCCGATAATCGGCACGCCCGCTTCTTCTAACTCGCGGGCCAGCTTAAGCGGCGTTTGGCCACCAAACTGAACAATAACCCCTTTGGGTTTTTCAATATCGACAATCGCTAATACATCTTCAAGCGTGACCGGCTCAAAGTACAGTCGATCGGAGGTATCGTAATCGGTTGAAACCGTTTCAGGGTTACAGTTAACCATGATAGTTTCATAGCCGTCTTCACGAAGTGCTAATGCCGCATGCACACAACAATAATCAAATTCGATACCTTGGCCGATACGGTTTGGACCGCCACCTAATATCATGATTGATTCTTTATCAGTTGGATTTGCTTCACATTCTTCATCGTACGTTGAGTACATGTAAGCCGTATCTGAACTAAATTCTGCCGCACAAGTATCAACACGTTTGTATACTGGGAAAATATCAGCATTGTGGCGCTTTTTACGCACTTCAGCTTCAGCAACACCAATTAA
>CAJQQO010000050.1 GCA_905480475.1 uncultured Pseudomonadales bacterium
CGACTTTGACGCTAAGGTGCAGAGCAATTAAAAACACACACTAACAAGATTATTGAACGAACTTTAAAAAGAACCATTAGGGGAATAACAAGATGAGTTTAGACCAACGTGCTTTTCGTGATGCTCTTGGGCAGTTTCCAACAGGCGTTACTGTCATTACCGCTGATCCTGCGGGTTATTCGCCCTTTGGTGTTACGGCGAATTCCTTTGCCTCGGTATCGCTTGATCCCCCTTTGGTACTTTGGAGCTTACAAAAAAACTCGGACACTTTTGACGCATTTGAAGCGGCCACCCATTTTGCGATCAATGTTCTAGGTGATCAGCAACAAGCCTTATCGAATCAATACGCCAAAAAGAATAATCATGATTTGGAAGCCGATCATTATTCCACCGGCGAATCCGGAATGCCCTTATTACACGATGTCGTAGTCTCGTTTGAGTGTGAAATTGACGCCTGTCATGATGGTGGCGATCATATTATTATGGTTGGCAAGGTAGTAGCGATGACTGAAGGCTCGGCGACTAAGCCGCTGGTTTTCCATTCCGGTCAGTATCGTGAACTGCTGGCTGTTGAGTCTTAAGGCTCAAGCCTTCCACCCTAGAATGAATTGAGTTCAGGTCACTAGCTGCGCAAAACGCCGCAGCTACTCCCGAATATAGCTAGAACAAACGGGATAACAATTTTGAAGTTTTGCAGCCACTGCGGTGCCAATGTTACACAACAAATACCTGAGGGTGACAACCGCCCGCGTTTTGTCTGTGATAGTTGTCAATTTATTCACTACCAAAATCCCAATGTAGTGGTTGGGACTATTCCGTTCTTTAGCAACGACACCGACGGTGTGCGGGTATTATTGTGCCGCCGGGATATCGAGCCAAGACACGGTTATTGGACACTACCGGCAGGATTTTTAGAAAACGATGAAACTTCGGCTGAAGGTGCGATCCGTGAAACAGTTGAAGAATCTTGCGCCAATATCGACGATTTGCATATTTATCGTATTTTCAATGTTCCGCATACTAATCAAATCCATATGTTCTTTCGCGCTACCATGCTTGATGATAGCTTTTCCATCACACCCGAAAGTTCTGAGGTGCAGCTATTCCACTTTAAGGACATCCCTTGGTCTGAGCTGGCTTTTCCTACCGTCCATAAAGCGCTAGAAGACTGTATTGCCGATATCGAAACCGGTCTATTTGATGTGGAAATGATTGATATCGACGATAGCTATTGGCGTAAAATGAAACCGCCCGCGTAATCGTATATAGTGTGGCGCTGGTTTTAAGCGCTCGCGTTCTTATTCTTAGCCAAGCCAAACTCCAAATTTAACCCCAGCGGCAGTTCGTGTATACGATCTGCCCAATGCTAGATGGAAAATCATGTTTTTAAGGCTGTTGAAATGATCGCAATGCTTGATCCAATATTGCTCAGCGTGCTGGCAGCCTATTCTGTGGTGTTAATTGCGGCGATTATGTTTGGTGGCAAATTACCCACCTTGGTTGTGATGAATCACACCCGTACCCAGTTGGTAATGAGTTTTGTCTCCGGTTTAATGTTGGGCATTGCGATTTTCCATTTGCTACCGCACGCTATCTATACCATCAATGATGATCAGGCCGTTGAGATTGTCGCCCGCTGGACTATGATCGGTTTATTGACCATGTTTTTATTGCTGCGGGTTTTTCATTTTCATCACCACGATATGGCCGACGATGCACACGATAGTCAGTGCGTTGATCATATTGCCGATCATCATGACCATAGTTCTGCTAGTGGCTCTGACCATAGCGACGGGCATAAGCACGATCAGCATGCCGATACGCACTCGCAGGCTAAAACAAAGTCTACCCAGCATATCAGCTGGTTTGGTATCGCCATTGGCTTAACCATACATACCATGATTGATGGCGTGGCATTGGCAGCCAGTATGCGCGCCGATTGGATTCTACTGGAGAGTTATCAAGGTTTATCGCTATTGGTAGGCTTAGGCGTGTTTCTGGCTATTCTGCTGCATAAGCCGTTAGATGCCTTAACGATTTCAACATTGATGACTGATGCCGGGGCCAGTAAAACTAGCCGTCGGTTGGTGTTATTTGTTTTCGCGCTTATTTGTCCGGTAAGTGCTACGTTGGTGCTATGGGGTCTGGATTTTGTCTCGACTGGCAGCGGGATCTATATTGGTGCGGCGCTGGCGTTCTCTGCGGGCGTGTTTCTATGTATATCCCTTAGTGATCTATTACCCGAAGTCCATTTCCATAGCCATGATCGTCTAAAAATGACCGTGGTCTTACTGCTGGGCGTGGGTCTTGCTTTATTGTTGGTGAGTGTTGAACCCGAGCAACGTCATAGTCATAATAAGCATGCGGCTAATAGTACTTATGATTGGAAAAATAGTACTGATGATTTGATAAATGGTAGTTATGGTTTGATAAATAGTACTAACAGCCTATTAAACCCAGCGTTACGGTTAAGCTAAATGAAACTCAGCATTGCCAATCTTGGCGACTATTTCTTACAGTGGACCGCCTTTGATATAGGTGTAGCGGTTATTGCTTCTGCGGTAGTGCTTGTTGCGTTGCTGCTGCTGGCATTAAGCTTTCGCTCGGCAGCAAATAAAAACCGGCTAGCGCATTCCCTGCAAGTTGCCGAAACTGAGCAACTACAAAATTCAGTTGAACAGCAGCAATCCATGATTGCCGAGTTGAATAATCATATTGATGATTTGCACGATATAAAATCGCGCTTGGTAGTCACATCGACCGAGAAAAAACACCTGCAAGATATTAATAATCGGCTTGAAGACAATGTCGCGAGCTTGCAAGAGTCGTATTCGATTCAGTCAACTCGTTATGCCGAACTCGAAGCGCGAACCTTGGCTGAGCAAAAAGCCATGGACGAAAAAATTGAACTGCTGCAACAAAATCGTCAACAGTTAACGGGCGACTTTGAAAATTTGGCTAATCGAATCTTTGATGAAAAAGCACAAAAGTTCTCACGCTCCAGTCAGCAGTTATTAGACGGGACTTTAGCACCATTAAAAGAACAGCTAGGCGACTTTCGTAAAAAGGTTGAAGAGGTTTACAACCACGAAAGCAAAGAGCGACATCTATTAAAAGATCAAATCAATCAGCTACGTGAAGAAAGCCTAAAAATCAGTGAAGATGCTAACAATCTGACCCGAGCGCTTAAGCACGATAATAAAACTCAGGGTAATTGGGGTGAGCTGACTTTAATCCGCGCGCTCGAAATGTGCGGTCTGCGTGAACCCGAAGAGTACGAAACCCAAGTCGCAATGATCGCCGATGATGGTTCAAGACAAATTCCCGATGTGGTTGTGCATTTGCCCGGCGGCAAAGATGTGATTATTGATTCCAAGGTTTCACTGCTGGGTTATTCCCGTTATTTTGAAGCCGAGGATGATGCTGGTCGCGAGCAGGCCTTAAAGGATCATATCAATTCAGTGCGAGCGCATATTAAAGAGCTAGGTAATAAAAGTTACGATAATCTGGTCGGTGTTAATACGCTTGATTACGTGATGTTATATATCCCTATTGAAGGCGCATCTACCTTAGCCTTGCAAAACGATAAGGGTATTTGGGGCGACGCTTACAACAAAAATATTGTGCTGGTCAGCCCAACTAACTTACTGGCTATTCTTCGCTCGGTAGAAACAATTTGGCGGCATGAAAGACAAAATAAAAATGCCGAAAAAATCGCCGCTGAAGCAGGGCGCTTGCACGATCATTTTGTATTATTCGCGCAATCACTAGAAGATGTGGGCAAGCATTTACAAAAAGCGCAGGGCGCTTACGATAAAACCTTTGAGCGCTTAAATACTGGACGTGGCAATTTGCTTAAGCGCGTGGCTAATTTAAAAACCTTAGGTGCAAAAACCAGCAAGGATATTCCCGAGCATTTGCATACTGATGATAGTCTGGCTGCTGATAGCGTGATAGAAGACGTATTGGATAAACGATTGGAGGCGAGTCTAATGGACTTGCCCGAAGTCGCTGCCGAAGTGATAGACGATTAAACGCTTGATGATTAATTCTGTAATTTATAATTTGATATTTTTATATTTGGAGTGAATATATGGCTTTTCCGAAATTGGGCAATCTAGCGCCTGCATTTAGTTTGATGAATCAAGACGGTGAAAAGGTCAGTTTAAAAGAATTTAAAGGTAAGAAAAACATTGTTGTTTATTTTTATCCTAAAGCGAGTACGCAAGGTTGTACGGTTCAGGCCTGCGGTATTCGTGACAATCAAAAAGCATTCGCTAAACTGGACACCGTGGTATTGGGTATCAGTCCTGATCCGGTAAAGCGCTTAAAAAACTTTATTGAAAAGCAGTCGCTGAATTTTGATTTGCTCTCGGATGAAGGTCATGTGATTGCCGATAAATACGGCACATGGGGTCCGAAAAAATTTATGGGTAAAGAATACGATGGGATTTTGCGGACCAGCTTTATTATCGGCAAAGACGGTCGCTTAAAGCATATTATGGATAAAGTGAAAACCAAGACGCATCATATTGATGTGATGGTTTGGATCAAAGCGAATTTATAGCCTTGTTAAGCTGTAAGTCAGCAAAAAATATTTTGAATTGAGTTGAATTTTATAAAGAGGATTTCCAATGGGTTTATTTATTAGTCAAGCACATGCGCAAACTGCTGGTGCAGCTCCACAAGGTAGCATGGCAATACAAATGATATTTTTATTAGGTTTGTTTGTATTCTTTTACTTTATTGCGATTCGCCCACAGCGCAAACGCCAGAAAGAGCATGAAGAATTGGTTGGTAGCTTGCAAAAAGGTGATGAGGTTGTGATGACCAGCGGCTTGTTAGGCAAGGTTAAAAAGATTGAAGGTGATTACCTTGTATTAGCCGCTTCTGATGATATGGAATTAAAGTTTCAGCGAATTGCTGTCCATGCTGTATTGCCTAAAGGCACTTTAAAAGCGATCTAATTCGGTATTAAGCTCGACGGAGCTTTTCTGAATTCTGCTCAGCGTATTTCTTTATATCCGTTGAGCAGTACTCGATTTTAGAAAAGCGCCAATTACAATCACCGTCGGCCGTAACGGAGATCTTATTAGTTATGATAAATTATCCGCCACGTATCTCACTCGCTCAAACTCCAACACCCTTGCATCCACTTAAGCGTTTGCAAGCGAGTATTGGTGGGCCGTTAATTTGGTTAAAGCGCGATGATTTAACCGGCGCTACGCTTAGCGGCAATAAAGTACGCAAATTGGAATTTATAGCCGCCAAAGCACAGCAGCAAGACTGTAGTGCGCTAATAACTTGCGGTGGAATCCAGTCCAATCATTGCCGAGCCACAGCCTTGGTCGCAGCGCAGCTCGGCTTAAAGTGCCATTTGATTTTGCGCGGCATTCCATCCCAGCATCAGCTTTCTGATGGCAACCAACTGTTGGATGAGTTGAGTGGTTGTACGATCAGCTACCATAAGCCCGCAGAATATTTTACTCAGTTGGACAATATCTTTGCCCAAGTATCTAAAGACTTTGCCGAGCAAGGTGATAAGGCTTTAGTGATTCCTA
>CAJQQO010000051.1 GCA_905480475.1 uncultured Pseudomonadales bacterium
AAACATAATGCAGGCGCACCCAAATACCCAGTTCGCCTAAACATTCGCAAAGGCTTTGCATCCGGGTATTTACCGGCCGGCCATTCCAAAACCCGGTTTGGTATTTACTATCCACGCCATAGGCACTGGTATCTTGGGAAATCACTAACAGTTCTTTTACACCGGCATTTACCAGTCGCTGTGCTTCTTCCATCACATCGCCTATCGGCCGACTTACAAGGTCGCCACGCATGGAAGGAATAATGCAAAAAGAACAGCGGTGGTTACAGCCTTCTGAGATTTTTAAATAAGCATAGTGACGCGGAGTAAGCTTGACGCCTTGTGGAGGTACCAAATCAATAAATGGGTCGGGTACTTGCACATTGGGTACGTATTCATGAACGGCAGATACCACTTCCTCATAAGCGTGTGGGCCGGTAACGCTTAACACGTTAGGGTGCACAGCAGTAATATCTTCAGCATTGGCGCCCATACAACCGGTGACAATAACTTTGCCGTTTTCGCTTAATGCTTCGCCAATGGCGTCCAATGACTCCTGTTTAGCGCTGTCTATAAAGCCGCAGGTATTGACCACGACGACATCGGCGTCATGGTAGCTTGCGACCACTTCGTAGCCGTCAATTTTTAATTGGGTCAGAATGCGTTCGGAATCCACCAGTGCTTTTGGGCAGCCTAGGCTAACAAAGCCAACTTTGGATGAGTTTGTGGACATAGGTGTTTCCGTATCGATAAGAGGACGTGGGCTTGCAGCTGCTGAGTGGAGTCATTCGCCGCCAAAAGCCAAATTTGGCCGCATTGTACCAGCTTATAGCGCTTTGCGTGCTGTCGATAGAGTCTGTCCCATAGCCATGTAATAGTCATCTTCCAGACGTCGCTTAGCTATCCTATAGCCATCCCATAGCCAAGGGAAACGTACATGATTGTCACTAAAGCAAAGGCTTGGCTTGTGATATAAAGGCGCGCGTAATTAGGCGATATATTGATTGTTCGCCCCTATTTATCACCAGCAAATACACGACTATCAATAAGGTTAAAAAAAATGTCCAAGTCCGGATTGATTACCCGCTCTGCTTTTTCTATCTTTAATGGCACAGCCAAGGGTTTGACTGCATTAATTTCAATACTGCTTTTAAGTCTGGCGCTGCCAGTGTCGGCAAAATCTAAGGATTTACCTAATGTGATTATTATGTTGGCCGACGATTTAGGTTGGGCTGATGTTGGCTATCACGGTGGTGATATTGAGACACCAGCGATTGATCGCTTGGCGGAAGAAGGCGTGCGTTTGGAAAAATTCTACGCAACCCCCATTTGTTCGCCGACTCGAGCGGCATTGATGACTGCAAAAGATCCTATCAAACTAGGTATTGCTTATGATCAGATTCACCCTTGGTATAGTGCCGGTCTGGCGGCTGATGAATATTTAGTGTCTGAGGCGTTTAAAGATGCCGGTTATCAAACGGCTTTGATGGGTAAGTGGCATTTGGGCCATACGCAGGAGCATCAATTGCCTAACGCTCAGGGCTTTGATGAGTTTTACGGCCACTTGCATACCAATACCGATTTTTATACCCATAAGCGCGAAGGCGCACATGATCTGCAACATAATGGTAAAAGCGTTGATGGCAAAGGAAAATATCTAACCCATATTGAATCTGAACAAGCGGTTAATTTTATCCAGCAGCGCGAAAAGGATAAGCCATTTTTCTTATATGTTCCTTTTACTGCACCACATAGCCCAATGCAGGCACCGCAGGCAACTATCGATAAGTATGCGCATCTACCAGCGGAGCAGCATCGACAAATTTACGCCGCAATGGTCGATGAAATGGATCAAGGTATTGCCGATATTCTTGCGACACTTGATAAGCAATCGATAGCCGACAATACTATTGTGGTTTTTATTAGTGATAATGGTGGCAGTAGTGTTTTTGGTGGTCAGAATCAGCCCTTACGCGGTCAAAAAGGTCAGGCCTTTGAAGGCGGGATTCGTGTGCCAGCGGTGATTCGGTGGCCAGCACAATTAGCTGCCGGTAAGATTGTGCAGCAAACGGTTTCGGTAATGGATCTATATCCAACTTTATTGGAGGCGGCGGGCATTAAACCCAATAAGTCGCATGTTATGGATGGCGAAAATATGTGGCAGGCAATTGCCAGCGGAGAAAAGACCAAACGCAAAGCGCCATTGTTTTTTGTCTCCGAGATTCCTGTACCCGGTATGTTATCTTTAGCGGTTATTGAAGATGATTGGAAGCTGGTGCAAATCTTGCGTGAAAAGCAGACCTCAATGCAGCTGGTTTCGATGTTATTTAATCTTGCCGATGACCCCAACGAAAAAAATAATATTATTGGCGAGCATGCAGAAAAGGCAGAGGCGTTAGCTGAGTTGTTGCGCGTGCGTCGTTCGCAGCATCCGCTTGCTGGCACGAGAGGAACACTGGTTGCCCATCCGGGCTGGGTTGCACCTTATGATTGGACAGCGGCGGTTATACCTTCATCGAAGTTACAAAGTAACTGGAAGAACGAGTTACCTTTTTCAGTGGAACTACGCGATGCGATCGGTGATCGAGGCATTTTGATATCGGATGAGGAAATGGAAAAGCTTGAAGCGCAACGTGAGCAGCGCGAAAAGGCCATGCAATAAATAATTGGTTTGAGTGAATAAACGCGGGGTAGATTTACAAGGACGTAACTACCAGAATTTCACTCTGTAAGAGACTAATTAATTGATTAGCATCGGCTTGGCTTAGAAACTCACCGATTCCAACTCTATCAGTTTCTGAGCTTCCAGATTCGCTGTCAGATTCGATACGATAAGACTGATTGACCAATTTTAACGATTGGGCCTCCCAGTCGTGTTTGGGTGGTGAGCAAATCAAACGAGTATCTTGTTTTTTCCAAACCCACTTTCCACGTGGTCGATAAACGCCTTTCTCAATAATAATTGTATCCTTATCAAGACTAATAATATGTCGGTAGCTAAGCTTCCACGACACATAATAGAGTGCTGAGGCGAATGCCAGAATTTCTATTCCCGCAAAAGGTAGCATTACCCAAGTGCCGGCAATAATAGTAAAAGCCAGAGCGATGCCGCCACAGACGGCCCCCAGTGACCAGATAACCCGTTTATTGCCTTCCCAGCTTAATGAGCGGTCAGGGGATAGTATTATTTTTAAGTGACTATGATTACTGCTATTGGGATAAGCTGATTCGATTTCAATCATGATTCAACACGCAGCTATTGGTTGATTTTTATTTTGCTCTATTACCTAGAGTATTGCTTGGGGATGTCAAAAATATTTGTTAATCGATTGTTAAACTCGCTGACTAAAGACATAAGTATTTAGTCAGCGAGTTTGAGCTAAGTTAATCTATAAATTAGCTCTTTTTAAAGTTCACTACCAAAATATCACCATCGGCTGGCGTAGGCTCAGGTAATTCCCAATCCCATACTTCATGGGTAAAATGGTCATCAAGACGGGCGCATAAATCGATAAAAGGCTGACGTTGTGGATCGGCAATAACCGCCTTCTTAACACCGGCTTTTTTAGCGCGTTTAAATAAATCAAATAAGGTATCGTTTAGTTCATCCCAAAAGCAGATATCGCCACCAATGATCATGTCGTACTTCGATAAGGTTTTCACATCAAGCTTTTCAAACTTTTTAACCAGCTGTTTAATTTTAACGTCGTTTAACTCAGCGTGTGCTTGTAGATAAGGAAATACATCCGGGTCGGCGTCTACCCCTGTGACTTTACAGCCAAACTTCTTGGTGCAATAAATAGCGGTCAAACCCCAGCCGCAGCCAATTTCCAGAATTTTGGTTTTCTTTTTCGGTGGGTTATCGTTGAGGTAATCCATTAATAAGTAGCTCGAACTCCAAAATTTGTCGCCATGAATAGAGGTAGGGTACTGCTTTTTCAGCCGTTTGATCTCTGGATGTTTGGCGGTCATTAACTTAACGCCTAATTCTTCAATGATGGTTGCTGAGTTTTTGGGTGACACTTTACGGGCTTTTTTAGCTGCTTGCTTCGAAGTACTTTTTGTCATGAATAGGATCTTCTATACGGTTGATATAAATGGGTCAGTCATACGGCTAAGCCCGTTACAATGGTAGACCAATCTTCAATTTAGCTGTTTTGGCCAATGCTCTTTGTCATTTTTCTTGTGTTTAAATAATACGCAACTGCTTTTAAAGGCGGCGATTATAAAGCTTTTAAATCAAATAGATGGCAAATAATTAAACGCTTTATGGAAAAAAACCGGTTTTATCATTATTTAGTAGGATCATTCTAGAAAATCTCTCTAAAGTTCATCCTGTATTGCGGCATAAGTGGTTTGTTTAATCGCTTTGCCATAAAAGTTATGCGGACACAGCTTGTTGTAAGTTTCTTGAAGTTGATCGCCTATTGTCAATTCTTATAGGTGCGACTAACTGCTAAGAAGTAGCTGAGCCCATTTGGATAACTCCATATTAAGTTATATTTGAGGAAACGATCATGGCACAAGCAACAGCGAAACGCACAGTTAAGGCTACTAAAGCCAGCGCTAAGAAATCTACAGTAGCTAAAAAAGTAGCTGGCAAATCAACTGCAGCCAAGAAAACTGCTGTTAAGAAAACCGCAACAGCTAAAAAAGCGATTAGCAAGCGCGCTAAAACGCAAAAAGCGAGTATTGCTAAAACAGCAAAAACCGCTCGTAAAACAGTAGCCAAGAAAACTGCCAAAATTAATGCGAAATCAGCGCAAACTGAATCAAAAGCAGCGGAACTTTTAGCTGACTTTCAGGCCAAAGCAGAACAAGCTCGACAAGCAGGTGCAAAAGCCGGTTTAGCTTATCTTGGAATGTACGGCAAAGCCTATGATTTCGCTAAAGATCAGTACGAAAAAGCGCTTTCAGCTCAAGCTAAAGCATTTGAAGTACAAGAAAGCCGCTTTCAAGAATTGGTTAAACGTGGTGAAAAAGTTCGTGGCAGTGCTCAAGCCCGTATGGACGACTTAGACTTACCTTCATTTGATATGGCTGATATGGATGCCGACTCAATCAAGGATTTAGTTAAATCCGGTGTGAATGAAGTGAAATCACAAGTTGAGACAGTTAAAGACAAAACCGACGACATGGTTGAAGTAGCAACTGCCAAGTTTGACGAGTTAAAAGACAAAATGATGCCAGCTGCTGCTTAATTATTGCTTGGCTATTATGCAATAGCTGCTTAGCCTTATTAGGTAGCTGATTGCTTTAAAGATTTATTGCTAGAAGTTGAGTGTAGTGCTCAATGTATCATCCAGGTTTACATTCTCCTCGCTTATTTTGATAAGCATTTTTTAGCCCCGCTATTGCGGGGCTTTTTTTTACCTCGCATTTTCCTGCCAAGCCTTGCTGTGCCGCTTTATGGCCCGATTTCGCGTCGTCGCTGGCTTATTAACACAGATGGCGACTGCTGCTGACTGTCCGCCGTGTTAAGCTGCGCCACCACCCTATATGCAATGATTAAAGCTAGCGCGAGACCCATGTATAAAATTATTCGGCCACTATTATTTTCTCTGGATTCGGAAAGGGTTCACGATTTAACGCTGAAGGCGCTAGCCACAGCGGGCAATACCGGCTTGGCCACGACGGCAATGCCAGCGCGAGTTGAAGATCCGGTAGAACTATTGGGCTGTCGATTTAGCAATCGGGTCGGCTTAGCGGCCGGTTTGGATAAAAATGCAGCTTGTATTCGTGGTATGTCAGCCTTGGGTTTTGGTTTTATTGAGGTTGGCACTGTTACACCGAAAGCCCAGCCGGGCAATGATAAACCCAGAATGTTTCGCTTGCCCGAATATGAGGCAATTATCAATCGTATGGGTTTTAATAATCTGGGATTGAATTCGCTAATAGCCAATGTCTCGGCGCTGCAGAGCAAAGGTATTACTTGTCCGCTAGGGATTAATATTGGCAAAAACAAACTCACCCCGGCAGATCAGGCAGCCAATGATTATATTCAATGCCTTGAGGGTGTTGCCGATTTGTTTGATGCCGGTCTCGCCAATTACGTCACTATCAATTTATCCTCACCCAATACTCCTGGATTGCGTGATTTACAATTCGGTGATGAGCTTAAAAAATTACTTGAAGCGATTGTTGGCAAGCGCGAGCAATTAGCAGGGCAGCGCGGTCGATCCATTCCATTGCTGGTAAAAATTGCCCCTGATATGGCCAAGGATGATTTATTGTCGGTTGCCGATCAACTTGTCCATCACGGTATCGACGGTGTGATTGCCACTAATACAACCATCGATAAAAGCAGTGTCGCCGATAGTCCTTATGCCGATGAGGCGGGCGGGCTGAGTGGTAGCGTATTATTCGACAAGTCGACACAAGTGGTAAGTGATTTACGTAAGCACTTAGGTAATGCCATGGTGATTATTGGTGTGGGTGGAATTAACTCGTCCGTACAAGCGGTTGAAAAAATGGCTGCGGGTGCTGATTTGGTACAAATTTATAGCGGATTAATTTATCAAGGGCCTAGTTTGGTTCGTCAATCCGCCAAAGCGATACGTGATGCATAACGCGCTTAATGTATAAATCAATAAATGTATCAAACCAGAAACGTATAAATCGATCAATGAATAAATCAATAGCAATGCTGCGAGATCATCGTCAATGACAACTAAAAATTATATGGCGACCTGTCCCAAGGGGCTAGAGAATCTACTCGCAAAAGAATTGCTCAGTTTAAATGCTGGCGAAGTGCAAGAGTCGGTAGCCGCCGTTTACTTTAGTGCTGACTTGGGGACGGCTTATAATATTTGTCTTTGGTCACGACTGGCAAACCGAGTTTTATTATTACTTGAGCGCACGCGAATCGATTCAGATGAAGCGATGTATCAAGTGGCGTTTAATATTCCTTGGGCAGAACATTTTAGCGATCAGCAATCCATACTGGTTGATTTTAATGGCACCTCAGCTTATATCCGCGATGCGCGTTTTGGTGCCAAGCGAATTAAAGATGCGATTAACGATCACTTTGTTAATCGAGGGGATACACGCCTAACGGTTGATGATCAAAACCCCCAAATCTTGATCTACGTAAGATTGTTTAAAGGCCGTTTGTCTATTGGTTTGGATCTAGTGGGCGAGAGCCTGCATAAACGGGCTTATCGCATTGGCGGCGGCGCGGCACCGTTAAAAGAAAATTTAGCCGCAGCCATGTTGATGCAATGTGATTGGCCTAATATCGCAAGCCAAGGCGGTAGTTTTGTTGATCCAATGTGTGGCTCTGGCACATTACTTATTGAAGCCGCACTGATGGCGGCAAATATTCCGCCGACCTTTTTGCGCTTGCGTGGTCTTACCGGCAAAACAGACTTTAATCTAAGTTATTTAGCAGATTTTGATGCAGAAATATGGCAGCAAGCAATAGCGCAGCTAGAGCAAGCTGTTAGTGATGCGGCGCAAAAGCCAAAATGCGTTATTCAAGGCTACGATATTCACCCTCGAAGCGTTGCCTTAGCACAAGACAATATTGCGCTTGCCGGTTTGGACGATTGGATAGAGGTCAAGCAGTGCGATATTGCTAATCTCCAATTGGATCAGGATTTAAAAGCTGGCCTATTATTGGTAAACCCACCCTATGGTGAGCGCCTTGGTGATGTAGAAACACTTAAGCCGGTCTACAGTCAGTTGGGCGATGTATTAAAACGTGATTGCATGGATTGGCAGGCCGCTGTATTTACCGGTAATTTGGATTTAGGTTGGGAAACCGGCCTGCGTAGCTGGCGTCAGCATCGTTTGTATAACGGCGGAATTGAATGTCAGTTGCAACGCTATCGAATCGAGCCCGGTAATTTTGTTGAAGATAGAGCTGATCGCGGTAAAAAAATTATTGCCATCGAAAGCTTAAATGAAAGTGCGCAGATGCTGGCAAACCGATTGCGTAAAAATCGCAAGCGTTTAAAACGCTGGCTGGCAACTTCCAAGCAAGGCTGTTATCGCTTATACGATGCAGATTTGCCAGAGTATGTTGTTGCCATTGATTGTTATACTGCGGTTGAATTGATTGATAATGATTTATCGGGCAATGATGCCAGTGATGATACAAGCGACAGTATTGATAGCGGTGAAGATAATTATCGTAACGACTCTGATGAATCTTCTAAAGAACAAACCAATCAAAACTATTACAAAAATGCCTACGGTACTAGTAGTAAGTCCGACAGTAGCGATGCCAATAAAGAATCGAGTTACAGTCATTCGAGTAGCCGGAATACGAATAACCGCGACTCTAATAGCACAAACAGTTATTACAACAAAACAGAAAAAACCAAGCTGTATCAAAAGACCAGTCAATATCAAATCGGCAGGCCATTTAGAAACGCTTTATCTTTGCCCAAGCGACAAGCGGTAGAAGATCAAGGTTTGTATATTCATATGCAGGAGTATGCGCCGCCAGCAAATATTGATGCTGCGGTTGCGCGTAAACGCATTAAAGATGCGGTTGCGGCTGTTTCAGCGGTATTAGAGGTGCCGATGGAACGTATTTATGTTAAGCGTCGCGAACGACAACGCGGCGCAAAACAATATCAAAAACTCGAAGATAAAGCGTTTGATATGGTCGTTGAAGAAAGCGGGCATAAGTTTAAGGTGAATCTTGGCCGCTATTTGGATACCGGAATATTTTTGGATCATCGCCCAGTTCGCCAGCATATTGCCGCGGAGATAAAAGGCAAACGATTTTTGAATCTTTATAGCTATACCTCATCGGCAACCGTTTATGCGGCATTAGCTGGCGCTTCTCAGAGTGTCAGTATTGATTTATCTAACAGTTATCTTCATTGGTCACAGCATAATTTTGAGCTAAACCAAATTGACCCCGATAAACATCAACTCGTGCGTGCTGATTGTATGCAGTGGCTTGAAAAAAACGCTGAGATGTTTGACTATATTTTACTCGATCCGCCTAGCTTTTCAAATTCCAAGCGGATGGAAAACACTTTAGATATTAGCCGCGATCAAGCGCAGCTGGTGGATTTAGCTATGCGGCATCTCAATGACAGTGGCTCACTGTACTTTTCAAATAATAAGCGCGGCTTTGCATTGGCCGATGAAATCAGCCAGCAATATGATGTTCAGGATATCACCACAGATACGCTGGATCCGGACTTTGAACGTGGTCGTCCGGCACACAAATGCTGGCTTATTCGTCACAAGACTGGAAGCTAAATATTTTTAGCCTATTTTTTCACCTCGGTGGTCACGAAAAGTCTAGCGCCCGCTATAATTACTGGATTAGCGCTAAATTGTGCCAGCAATAAGAACGGTCAGAGCGATCGGTCAATAAGAGCAGTAGAGGTTATCAGTGGAACATAGTTATCGATTAGTGATTGCCTGTCCCGATCAAGTGGGCATTGTTGCCAAAGTCAGTGCCTTTGTTGCCAACTACCGCGGCTCATTGCTGGAAGCTAACTACCATACCGATAAAGCGACCAATAAGTTTTTTATGCGTAATGAGATTTGCGCTAAATCACTCTCCATTGGTTTGGCTGAATTTAAAGATGCGTTTAAACCGATTGCCGAAGAATATGGCATGGTTTGGCATATTCGCGAATCTACTGAACGTCGTAAAGTGGTTTTATTAGCCAGTCATGCTTCGCATTGTCTAGCGGATTTATTGCATCGCTGGCGT
>CAJQQO010000052.1 GCA_905480475.1 uncultured Pseudomonadales bacterium
GCACATAGGCACGCAATTTATTCGCCACTGGAATCAAAAATAAATTGGCCAGACCCACACCGTAAATGGTCGCCACAAAGGCAACCGCAATACCGCTGCCTAACATACTTGGGTCTGCTAAATTACCCATAACATGAATCAGCCCCATAACTGCGCCGATAATACCGATCGTTGGGGCATAGCCACCCATGGCTTCATAGACTTTGGCGGCATCCAGATTGCGGCGCTCGCGGCTGATCAGTTCCAGCTCCATAACCATACGGATTTGCTCAGGCTCTTTGCCATCGACCAATAACTGCAAACCTTTTTTGGCAAACGGGTTCTTTTCACCATTGGCGACTTTTTCCAAACCCAGCAAACCATTACGACGAGCAACATTAGCCCAACCAATAATACGCTTTAAGGTGTCTTCAAAATTGTCGTCAGGAGGACTGATAACCCATTTTGTCAAACGCATGGCTCGGACAAATACCGCTCTGGGAGTTTGTAAGGCAGCGGCACCTAGTGTGCCACCGACAACAATAAGACCGGCCGGTCCATTCATTAAGGCGTTGATATGTCCGCCTTCCAGAAAGTTACCACCGATGATGGCGGCAAAACCGATAACAACACCGATTATACTGAGGATATCCACGTGTTTTCCCTGTTAGGGTTTATTCACTGTCTGGAAGACAATCGTTACTCGATCGCTCTCCATCAGTGCTTGGGCAATTGTCGGTATCGCTACTTACCAAGCTTAAGAAGTTTGCTTTAGCCGGTTTTTCACGTTTAAAGTCATCGGTATCGTTTGCCTGCTCAGGACCAAAACATCGGCTTTCGCTGGCTGCAGTAGAAGAGTACAAATTGGGCACATCACTCGCCGCTAACATTCGTTCAAATTCGGCATCGGCCAAATCACTGTAGCGCGCGTTAATTTGATTGGCATCACGAAGCTCAACCACATTGGCATCGGCAAAACGCGCTTTCGCATTTAAACCAATCACTTTTCGCGCTTGGGCAAGCATGACATGAGTTTCAATCATGGTGCGTTCATCAATGACTTGCTCAGCGTCTTGCTGCTGCGCTAGCGTTTGTTCAAGTACATGTTCCACTTCCTGAACCGATTCGCTCACGGCCTCAATAGCGCCGCTGTGGCGACAATAACCGAGCACAGAAATAGCGCGCACCAGCTTTTGCAACTGCCGCTCTAATTGGCTACGCCACCAGTGACTGCTCTGGGTGATGGAGTCATCCATAGTAAAACCTGTATTCCAGATAATGATTGAGCTAAAAAAACTTCGTCTAAATATTGCCCTGTAGAGCGAACGCTCTTGCGGCTTTAATCAAAAACGAAAGGCTAAGGGTCTGTTGATGCTTCATTTTGGTCACTGCTGGTACCTATTCTTTCGTTCGACAAGGCAGAAGGAGCGCGGTGTAGTTAGCCTACATAAGCGACTGATAACGCCGTCGAGCGAAAAAATAGGCCCAGCCCTTCGGGTTGAACTTGAAAAAACGCCACTCGGCGTTGCTCGTCGCTTATTGGGAATAACCAAACCTCTCTCCTCGCGCCTTGATTGACATTTTTTCGAGCTCAACAGAGGCCAAAATGAAGCACCAAACAGGCCCTAGTTAACAAGTCTAGAAGAAGGCTGGCATCTAGCCAGTCGGGAAAGGCAATAATTTGCCTGTTTGAGAGGAGTTATTGTAGATTAATCAAGCAGTTTGGCTCGTAACTTCAAGGCTGCCTGACTGTGCAGTTGACTGACTCTGGACTCGCTAACACCCAAAACTTTGCCAATCTCTTTAAGATTAAGCTCTTCCTGATAGTAAAGGCTAAGCAAAAGCTGGTCGCGCTCTGGTAATTCCCGTATCGCAGCAGCCAAGTTGGCGCGCTGATCGGCGGCTTCAACTTGCTCTTCCGGCCCGGCAGCGGAGTCGGCATATTGCTCAGACCGACTTTGACCTTCATCGGCACTGGCACCACCGATAACCTCGTCAAAACTGTATAAGCGCGCGGTCATCGTGTTTCTGGCCATATCGCGGTATTCATCCACCGTGACATCCATTGCGCTGGCAACTTCAGTATCGCTAGGTGCACGCTCTAACTTGCGCTCTAGCGTTTGATACTCTTCGGCCAAACGGCGTGCATTGCGATGTAATGAGCGAGGCGACCAGTCACCCCGGCGCATTTCATCAAGCATGGAACCACGAATACGAATACCCGCAAAAGTTTCAAAACTGGCACCTTTACCGGCATCATAATTTTTAGCCGCTTCGAGCAAACCCTCTAAACCGGCTTGAATTAAATCATCGACCAATACACTGTCGGGTAAGCGCGCTAGCAAATGATAGGCAATCCTTTTTACTAAGGGCGCGTGCTGCTCAACCAAAGCTATTAACTTGGCCTCTGCTTCGGCGGGATCGTCACTATAGGGTTGATTAGAGCGAGACATCAGCGCGCTATCGGCGAATGGATAACAAATAAGTAACGCAGCTATGCATGCGGAGGGTTGAGCGTGCTAACAGCATCATGACTTCACACCGTCAACTAACTGCTCAACAAAAAACTCCAAATGACCACTAGGTGCTGTGGTCACAGGCCATTTAAGCAATTGGCCCGCCAGTTTCTGAAAGGCTTTGGCTGCATCGGATTTAGGATATAAATCCAATACCGCTCTTTGTTTACGAACCGCTTTGCGCACCGACTCATCAAAGGGTATTTCACCTTCATAACGTAGCATAACGTCAAGAAATCGATCGGTGGTTGCCATTAAACGCTTATAAAGCGCCTGGCCTTCTTTGGCCGAACGGGTTTGATTGACCAAGATTCTAAAAGCACTCACACCAAAATCACGATTTAATAATTTGATTAAGGCGTAGGCATCAGTAATCGATGTAGGCTCGTCACAAACCACCACCAAAACCTCTTGCGAGGCACGGATAAAATTAATCACCGAATCTGAAATACCCGCCGCAGTATCCACCACTAACACATCAATATCGTTAGACATTTCACTAAAGGCGTGAATTAAACCCGCGTGTTGCTGATGACCTAACTGCGCCATCGATTGGGTGCCGGAACTGGCGGGAATAATACGAATACCATTAGGGCCATCGATAATCACATCGTCAAGATCGCATTCGCCAGCGTAAACACTTTCGAGATTACGCTCGGGCTTTAAACCGAGTAACACATCAATATTCGCCAAACCCAGATCGGCATCCAGCAGTAATACCCGCTGATCTAATTGCGCCAAGGCAATACTTAAATTGATTGAGACATTGGTTTTACCTACACCACCCTTACCGCCGGTAACGGCAACAACACGAACAAAATGTCCTGCCGGTGGAGATGACGCTGTGTCCGATTGATTATGCAATTTACTTCCTAGTCGTTACGCATTTGAATGAAACACACTATTATTTATTGTAACAAGCGCTCAGCGCTCTTAAAGCAGTTCAAGTATTAAAGCGCTGTATTAAATACCGCAGCAATAAAAATCACAATCGACCCGCAGGATCTAAACCATTAATAAAGAACCCGCATTCTATCGACTTGCCTGATCGCTTACCATACCGTGCGACTTACTACCCTTTAGCCTCGCCTTATTGGCCCTTATCTTAAATGGCTAATCGGCTTGTTTGACTAAATCGCTTTTAGACAAATCAATAGCCATTGGTATTTCAGCATCAATTTCAGCGCTAAGCTCGGTACTTAGCCCTTCACTTAGTTGGGCAGCCAAGGCATCAGCATCATTCTTTTCAGCAAAATAACTGCTGATGGTTGGCACAAGGGCATCGGTATGAAACTGGCCATCTACATGACTTGTTACACTGCCAACACTATCTGACTGATTATAACCATCGCTGTGCTTAAAACCATCATCTGCGCTAAGATCATCAGCGGCTTGGGTTAACCTTGCCATTAACGCAACCGCTGTTGGCAATTGAATATACTTAGGTAGTAACCCCCCCTTACTTAAATACTGTATCGCTAACTTCTCTTTTATCATTACCGCCATAGTGCCGCCAATGGATTCGACCTGATCCATATTGCTAAGAATGCAGCCCACGGTATTGGCCTGACGATAAGTTTTGATTGCCCGCGTCAACCACGCTTGCTCACCAGTGGCCGGTAATACCAATAAACTTTTAAGCTGCTTAAGCTCCGCTAACTGCGCTAACTGGAATTGCGCCTCGGGGTTTTCTTGCGAAAGGCTGACTGTATCGATTAATACTAATCGACGCTTTGCACACTGGCTGATCCTGTCGCTAAGTGAATGCTGATTATCAACATAAAAAATCGGCACGCTAGTCATACTCGAAAAGCGACTTAAGCGACCAAAACCCGCTGTACTACCTGAGTCATGAGAAATAATCG
>CAJQQO010000053.1 GCA_905480475.1 uncultured Pseudomonadales bacterium
ATTGCGCCCGCGAAAAAAATAGTGATGGCTTGTTTACTTGCTGGCTGTTTTTCTCGCGCTACTGGCAGGATCGCCAGTGAAGTTATGCCGCGGTTGGAATCTTTCTTGGTGGTTACAAGAGTGGTTAAAGCAGCGACTTAATTTTTTCAATTCTATTCTAGAAACAAGGAGTTAGTTATCATGAAATCAATCTATTCTATCGTTATTTTACTTGTCGGTTTGCTCAGCATTAGTTTGCCTTCGCTTGCGGCTAATCCGTATAAATCTGTAACTCAATCTGCTGCGGAATCGCAGCAAATAAAGTCTCAGAAAAAAACCGCCAAGGAAGTTAACCGAAGCGCAGTGAATATTAATACTGCTTCGGCCGAGCAATTGGCAGCGGCCTTATCGGGTATTGGTCTTTCCAAGGCAAAAGCTATTGTTGCCTATCGTTCAGCTCATGGTCCTTTTCACTCAGCTGCCGATTTAGCAGCGGTAAAAGGTATTGGTGATCGAACGGTAAAGCGCAATAAAGCGATGATCCGCTTGAAGTAAGGCTTAAGCGTTTTTGTTTGAGCGCTTAAAATATTTAACTATTCGAGCGTTGATTCATTCAGCGAGAGAGCGCCTTTCCAGATTGTACTTGGCGATTATTGTAGTGGCAGCTTGTGTCAATAAAAGGCATAAATTGTTATTAAAAATAGCCAATTGCTTTATTGGTTAGGCGTTTTCCATAAGGGTGCATTACGTTAATTATAATTTGTATAAAGCGGCGCGAAGGGTGGTTTCGTTAGCTGCCAAAGCCTGCTATCTTAGCCCGCTAGTTTGATTCTATTCGAAGCTGTTACTAAGATGTACTAACGCAATTGACATCTCAATATGGCTTAAAAAAATTGCTCCCAAATGCAGTGGTAAATTTCCTGTCAAGCGGTGGCTAAAAATTTGATAATGAGGCTTTGCAAAGATATGACGGTATATGATGTTTTTAATGGTGACGCAGATGGTATTTGCGCCTTGGCACAATTGCGCAATGCTGAGCCAATGGAATCCCAATTAATTACCGGTGTAAAACGGGATATTAAATTACTCTCGCAGGTAGATGCGCAAGAGGGCGATCAAGTGAATGCGCTTGATATCTCAATGGATAAAAACAAAGCAGATCTTATTCGGATTTTAGATGCCGGCGCGAATGTCTTTTATTGTGATCATCATGTTGCGGGGGATATTCCGGATCATCAAGCGCTGGATGCTTTAATTAATCCTTCCGCTGATGTTTGTACTAGCTTGTTGATTAATGGCCGACTGAATGGCGCGTTTGCTCATTGGGCAATCGTAGGAGCCTTTGGCGACAATCTAAAAAATAGTGCTCGCGCATTGGCAAAGACAACGTCGTTAAGCGAAGCGCAAATAAGTACATTAGAAAATTTCGGCATATATATTAATTACAATGGTTATGGTTCGGGCCTTGCCGATTTACACTTTGAACCGGCGGCATTGTTTGAGTTGGTAAGCCGCTATAGTGACCCGCTAGATTTTATTCAGGATGATGCCATTCACTTTAGCCAGTTGGAAACCGGCTATCACGACGATATGTCAAAGGCCAAAAATTGTGATTCGCTGCGAGTCACCGAGTCATCAGCTGCGTTTTTATTACCCAATGAAAAGTGGGCGCGGCGGGTAAGTGGAGTTTATGGTAACGATCTAGCAAACGAATATCCCGATCGCGCTCATGCAGTGTTAACATCACGTCCTGACGATACCTATCTGGTCAGCGTGCGAGCGCCGCTTAGTAATAAAACCGGTGCCGATGCATTGTGTATGGAGTTTCCTACTGGTGGCGGTCGAAAAGCGGCAGCCGGTATTAATGAATTGCCAGCGGCCATGCTCGACCAGTTTTTAGATCGTCTGGATGAAGTTTATCGCTAAATTTATGCCGCAACTATCTATTGCAACTGTCTGCAGCAACTATATGCGGCGACTATGCAATAACGATACGTTTGCAGCACTTGGGGATTTGATGTGGAAATAGCGGCTTATCTTGCCATAGCGTCGGTTTTATTCTGTTTTGCCGCGCTAATGTTCACTCGCTACGCGCCGGATGTTATTTTAATGGGCGGCGTAACCTTTCTTTTGGTGCTTGGCGTGCTTACGCCTACTGAGGCGCTATCCGGCTTTGCCAACGAAGGTATGATCACTGTAGCCTTATTGTTTATTGTCGCTCAGGGCTTGTCACAAACCGGCGGTGCTTCATGGTTGGCGGGGAGTTTGTTGGGCAGGCCATCAACCATTGGTTTGGCACAACTGCGATTGATGCTACCCGTCGCAACGCTTAGCTCGGTGGTCAATAACACCCCAGTGGTTGCCATGATGATTCCAGCGGTAATGGACTGGGCCAAGCGCCGACAATTTTCTGTTTCACAATTAATGATGCCCTTAAGTTACGCTGCCATTATTGGTGGTGCCTGTACCTTAATTGGTACCAGCACTAACTTGGTTGTTGATGGCATGTTGCGAACCTATTACCAGTCAGGCGAGCAGACGGCTGAAAGTGTTTACCAGCTAGGTATCTTTGAATTAGCTTGGGTCGGCGTGCCCTGCGTTATCGTCACCATGTTATATGTCTTTTTTGCCAGTCCGTTTTTACTGCCAAAAGGAAAGAGCAAAGAAACCATGCAGTTTGGTGATGCTCGTCAATATACGGTAGAAATGCTAGTTGAGACCGGCAGCCCACTGGTTGGCCAAACGGTTGAGCAAGCGGGTTTGCGTAGTTTACCTGGCGTGTTTCTAATCGAAATACAACGTAGCGGTCACTTAATCACCGCGGTAGGGCCTGCGCAAATTCTGCATGAAAACGACCGTTTGGTTTTTGCAGGCAATGTGGAGTCGGTTGTTGATTTGCAAAAAATGCGTGGTATTCGTCCGGCCGATGATCAAATATTTAAACTAGATTCAGAGCGATCACAGCGACACTTGGTTGAGGTGGTGATATCTAACAGTTTTCCTCAGGTTGGAAAAACCATTAAAGAAGGGCGCTTTCGCTCTACTTACGGTGCAGCGATTATTGCTGTCGCGCGTGAAGGACAGCGTATTAAAGGTAGAATTGGCGATATTGTTATTAAGCCTGGTGATACCTTGTTAATCGAAGCGGGTCGTTCTTTTGAGCGTCAGCAGCGTTACGTTAGAGACTTTTTATTAGTTAGAAAAATTGACGACTATAGTCCGGTATCGCATGAGCGAATGAATATTGCGTTAGCGATTTTTGTTTCTATGGTATTGGCTGCGGCGACTGGTATGTTATCCATGCTAGAAGCAGCGATGTTAGCCGCGGGTGCAATGGTTTTTTCTCGCTGTACACGCGCAGAAGAAGCGCGTCGCAGTGTTGATTGGCAAGTGCTTATAGTTATTGGTGCGTCAATAGCGCTAGGTGTGGCATTGGAAAAAACAGGTGCCGCGCAAACCATCGCCCATGGCTTTGTTGATTTGGTTGGCGAATCGCCTAATGCGGTGTTAGTTACCTTATTTATTTTAACCGCGGGTTTTTCTGCCATGATTTCGAACGTGGCTGCAGCGGTTTTATTGTTTCCGGTAGCGGCAGCGGTGAGTACCGAGTTAGGTATTAGTTTAACGCCGTTGGCCATTACTCTAATGATTGCAGCTTCCGCAAGTTTTGCTACGCCTATTGGCTATCAAACTAACTTGATGGTTTATGGGCCGGGTGAATATCGTTTTGTCGATTTTTTAAAAATGGGTATTCCGCTGACGATATTAGTTGGTATTACCACGGTGACCTTAGTGCCTCTTATTTGGCCGTTTTAAAAAAATAGTTATTTGTAATGCGTTTCACGCTGATAGTGATGGTCTAATAAATCTATGCATTAAACCGCTTAAACAACTTTGTTAAAGGTCAATTAAAATTTTTTCGCCATATTTTATTCTGGTGTCTGCTAGGCGACTGGTGGTGTTATTATCTCTTAAGCAATTGCTTCTCTGAGCCAAGAGCGGCTAAGTGATTAACAATGACTGGAAAAGGATTTCCATGAGTAACGATATTCATTTCCCGCACGAATTTTTTTTAAAGATACTCTCTCACGCAAAAGCGCAGCGATAAGTTATTTGCAAGCGTATTTACCCGATGATCTAAAATCCCTAATCGATTTTAACTCGCTAATAATCTATCCCGGCGAATATATTGACGAGGAGCTAAAAGCTCCCTCGTCAGATTTAGTCTATCAAGTGAGTCTGTTAGGCGAGCGCGCTTATCTTTATTTTCTATTTGAGCACCAAAGTCATCCTCAGGCGATGATGGGGTTTCGAATGCTCAAGTATATGCTGCGTTTGTGGGATGTAATATTGAAAGATAATCCGGCTATAAAAAGCCTGCCGCCTATGATTGGATCAGTATTTCATCAACTCAGGTTCGGCGATTTTAATGGCTAGCATAGTGTCCAAAAACGAGCATCCTACCGCTATAGCATTACTTTCTGTCATTGGCATTTCGCCGCCTCAATCGCTATGATAGTCGGCTTTTTATTACCACATAAATAATAAGTTAGGATGGATAGACCCTTATGAGTGAGTTGACCAAAATTCTGTTAGATGAGTCCGAAATGCCCACTCAGTGGTATAACATCGTTGCCGATTTACCTGAACCGCCTCCACCACCTTTGCATCCCGGTACCCATGAGCCGGCTACCGGTGAAGATTTTGCCGCGCTCTTTCCTAAGGCGCTTATTGAGCAAGAAATGTCTCAGGAGCGTTATATCGATATCCCCGGCGAAGTGCTGGATGTTTATCGCCTATGGCGCCCCAGCCCTTTGTTTCGGGCGCACCGCTTAGAGAAGCTGTTAGATACTCCGGCTAAAATTTATTATAAGTATGAAGGCGTTTCTCCAGCCGGATCGCACAAACCTAATACAGCGGTACCTCAGGTTTGGTACAACGCACAAGAAGGTATTCGCAAACTGACCACCGAAACCGGTGCCGGTCAGTGGGGCAGTTCATTGGCCTTTGCTTGCGCGCAGTTTGGTCTTGAATCTGAAATTTGGCAGGTTGCCGCATCTTATCGCGCTAAGCCACACCGTCGTACCATGATGGAAGTGTGGGGCGGCAAGGTACATCCTAGCCCATCAGATCTTACTGAATTTGGTCGTTCTTTATTGGCCCAAGATCCAGATCATCCGGGTTCTTTAGGCATCGCTATTTCTGAGGCGGTTAGCGAGGCGATTGAAGATCCTAAAACGCGTTATGCACTGGGCAGTGTGTTAAACCATGTATTGCTCCACCAGACGATTATTGGTGAAGAGGCATTGCTACAGATGGCCAAAGTCGGGGCAGTGCCCGATGTGATTGTTGGCTGCACCGGCGGTGGTTCTAATTTTGGTGGTCTCGCATTTCCGTTTTTACGCGAAAAGCTAAAAGGTAATATGAATCCGGTTATCCGTTGTGTCGAACCCACAGCATGCCCAACCTTAACCAAAGGGCAGTACCGTTATGATTTTGGTGATACCGCCGGACTTACGCCATTAATGAAAATGCATACGCTAGGCGCTTCATTTATTCCCGAGCCGATTCATGCCGGTGGGCTTCGCTATCACGGTATGGCACCGCTCGTGTCGCATGTTTATAACCTTGGTTTGGTAGAGGCTATCGCTATTCCACAAACCGAATGCTTTGCTGGTGCACTTCAATTTGCACGCAGCGAAGGTATTGTGCCTGCGCCTGAGCCGACTCATGCCATTGCCGCAGCCGTGCGTGAAGCTTTAGCCTGTAAGGAATCGGGCGAAGAAAAGACCATACTGACTGCGCTATGCGGACATGGTCATCTTGACTTGGCGTCATACGACAAATATATGGCGGGCGGAATGGAAGATTTGGATTTGTCCGATGAGGTTATTGCGGAGGCAATGAAGGGTGTACCTAATATTGTTTAACGCACTAAAAGTAATATATGAATAAAAACAAACATCGCAATCAAATAGCAGAAAAATTAACACCGAAACAATACTAACAATAAGCGGAGAGAATATGAAAAATATACCTACACGCATGCTTAAAGCGGCTTTATTGCTGAGCGGCGGAGCATTTGTTTTGCCCTTGCATGTACAAGCGGCTGATAATAACGACAGCGCAACAAAACTGATGGAAGAAGTGATTATCAATGCGCGTCTTCGTGAAGAGGGTTTACAAGATGCACCCTTAGCGGTGTCAGCTTTTACCGCAGAGGGACTAGATTATCGCGGTGTTAGTCGTTTAGATGATATCGCCCGTTTTGTGCCAAGCTTAACGCTAGAGAATAATTCAAGTTTTGGTGGCTCATCGAATTCTGCCGCTATCTATTTACGCGGCGTTGGACAAAAAGAATTTTTACCGACTACCGAGCCCGGTGTTGGTTTATATGTTGATGGGGTTTACGTTGCCAGATCTGTCGGCGGTATTTTGGATATTGTTGATATCGAACGCTTAGAAATTTTGCGTGGCCCACAAGGGACTTTATTTGGTCGCAACACGATTGGTGGTGCTATTTCGATAAGCACTCGTAAGCCTGAGCCCGGTGGCAAATTTGGCGCTGAACTTTCGGCGTCTGCGGGTACCGATAGTTTATTAAGATTAAAAGGTTCGGTGCATATGCCGGTTAGTGACACCTTTGCTAGTCGCTTATCGATTGCATCGCTTAAGCAAGACGGTTATGTGGAGCGCACCGACGGAATTGACTTGGGTGATGATAATACCGTGACAGGTCGTTTGTCATTTGCTTGGCAGCCAAGCGATGATTTCTCGGCTGACTTGGCTTTTGATATTACCCGCGACCGGGAAAATGGCCCTGCCATGCAATTACTTGGTATCGACTTTACCGATCTAAGCCAATTAGATGGTGTTGTGCTTGCGCCGCCACCGCCAATGGCATTTATTCATAACGTCACGGCCGCCGCTGTTGCGCCGGGTGTTCCCTGTGCTGCGACGAATGCAGCCGGAATGGGCGTAACGTCTAATCCTGCGATATCCAACTGTTATGACGATCGCTATATCGGCGCCGATGGTCAGAATGAAGGTACTGCGCCAGCGTTTTCTGATACGGATATATTCGGTACGTCGGTGACATTAAGCTATAACATCAACGAAGCGCTTTCGTTAAAGTCGATTACGGCTTATCGCGAACTTGATGCGGAATTTGCTCGTGATGGCGATCATTCGCCGCATAGAATCTCGCAGTTCACTGATGATTTAGAGCAAGAGCAATTTAGTCAGGAAATTCAATTTCTCGGCGACCTAGATCAAATCAATTGGGTAGTGGGACTTTACTACTTTACTGAAGACGGCGATAACGAAAATATTCTCGACTTTACCGTTTCCAATTTTCGATCTGGCGGTGAGTTTGATAACGAAGCGACGGCGCTTTTTGCTCAAGTGACTTATGACTTCACAGAACGTCTGCATTTAACTATGGGTGGACGCTATACCGAAGAAGAGAAATCCTTCCTGCCTGATCAAATTATCTTTACCAACTACTTTGCAGGTATTAGTGGTGTTGTACCGCCAACGAATCCTTTGTTTGCGCTGGATGCGCCGTTCTTGCAGGCTGGCGAACGCATTCTGCCATTTATTGAAAAGCAGATTGATATCGAAGAATTCACCTCGATGGCTAACTTAGCGTTTGATGTGAATGATGATGCGATGATCTATCTTAGCTATTCAGAGGGCTTTAAGTCGGGTGGATTTTCCCAGCGCGTTTTCCCACCAGTTGTTGCAGGTTTTACCGCACCAGCCGGTACTGCTGATATTGATTTGATTCCTACTTACGATCCGGAATTTGTTGAAGTGCTAGAGCTGGGTGCAAAGCTGAGTTTTTGGCAAGATCGTTTAACAGTGAATGCCGCGATATTCCAAACCGATTATCAGGATTTGCAGGTGCAAGTATTTAATAGTGTTGCGCCCGTTACGCAAAATATTGGTGAAGCCACTATCGAAGGTTTTGAACTTGAACTGATGGCTGCGCCGGGTGATGGCTGGTTTATTGAAGCAAGCTTGTCGCTGCTGGATGCGGAGTACGATGAAATTGATACTGGCAATACACTTATCGGTCAGGATTTTGATTTTGAGCGCGTGCCAGATACTGCTGCGAGCTTAGGTGTTTCTAAAGAGTTTCAATTGAATGATCTTGGTGCGCTTACTCTCCGTGCGGATTGGAGTTATCGCTCAGAAACCTATAACGATGCCTTTAATACCGAGTTACTAAAAACCGACTCTTATGACCTGTTAGATGCTAGCGTAAGATGGAATAACGCTAAGGAAGATTGGACGGTTACCTTGTTTGGTCGCAACTTAGGCGATGAGGAATATCTGGTTACCGGTGTTTATGGTACGGCCTTCCAAGCCTTTGAAGGAGTGTTAGATCGTGGCCGTCAATGGCAGTTAGAAGTACGTAAGCGTTTTCAATAAACGTTTGGCTAAAAGAATAAATTGTTAACGCAGTGAATTGTTAAGGTAGAAAGTCATGGCTAGAGTGCGTATTGCAAAACCGGAAAGTGTTGATGATCCTGAGGTTCAAGGAATCTTTGCTTGGGTAACCGAAATGGAAGGCAGTGTACCCAATCACTTTTATGTTGAGTTAAATTTTCCCGATTTTTTTAAAGCTAAACTTGGTGCAACCAAGGTGCTTTGGGAAGCAGGAGAACTAAGCATGGAGGAAATTCAACATGTAGGTATTCTTGTTTCAAAAGATAACGGTTGCGAATACTGCACGGCGGCTTTTTGCACGATTCTAAACCACGGTTTGGGAACATCAGACGACTATATTGCCAGTTTGATCGTTGATGGTGTCTCGGCGCTAGAAAGTGATCGCCTAGGGGCACTGCTTGATTATGCTTTGCAAGTGAATGGCAATGCAGCCGGTGTTAGCGATGAGCAGGTTCAGCGTCTAAGGGATGTCGGTCTTAGCGATTTAGGTATCGTGCAGCTAACGCATTTGGTGAGTGATTTTGGCTCGTACAATAAGCTAAATTTGGCCTTGCAGACGGATTATGATTATCGTGAATTTTGGCGAGAGCTATCGGCCAAAAAGGATTAAGTTTCTCTAGTGATAAAAAAGCCGCAGTGATGCGGCTTTTTTATCAGCTTGTTTTTTTGCAGGATTGTTCTTTTATAAGGTGATAGCAGATGGACAAAATTTTAATGATTGCTGGCGCTTCAATATTTGGGCTACTTGGCACCATGCATCTTATCTATACTTTTTTTACTAATAAGTTTGAGGCTTTTGATCCTGCTGTTACTGAAGCCATGAAGGGAACCTCGCCGATACTGACCAAAGATACAACGCTCTGGAATGCCTGGATAGGTTTTAACGCCAGTCATAGTTTGGGCGCTATGTTATTTGCTGGGATTTATATTCCGCTCGCACTGTTTAATTTTAATGTGATTCAGCAATCGATTTGGTTTTCTACGCTGCCGGTTATCGTGGGCTTATCTTATTTAGCGCTGGCTAAAAAGTACTGGTTTAAAATTCCTTTTGTCGGCATTTTGATTTCAAGTATTTTTTTTATTGCGGCGGCGTTCTTAATAAATCTTTGAAAGCTGTATGAAACGCTATAAAAACAAGTGCTAAAAGAGCAATAGTCGCTTTGATTTATAGCGTTTTTTTACCATTTGGCTTTGCTAAGCAAGGCCGTTAATGCTTGTAAGCCTTTGCCTTTCGCTAGAAAAGACAGGCTAGTTAATCATAAATAGCAATTGAAGTGATAGTAAGCCTATACACAGAAAGCCGCCGATAACGGGTAAAAAAAAGCTCAGTGACAGCTCACTAAATTTATTGACTTCACGAAACTGAATGATAACTAGAGACGCATTTACCAAAGTAAAGACCACAAGAATAATTGAACTGGTAATTTTT
>CAJQQO010000054.1 GCA_905480475.1 uncultured Pseudomonadales bacterium
TTGAAAATGGTGCTGCAATTTATTTTCCAGCAGAAAGCTATGATCGCCCGAAAGCGACTACTGAATTTAAATATAAGGGTCAACGGTTCTGGCAACACAGCCTGGCTTCACCTAGAAACCACTGGCAACAACTACTTGCAAGCATTGAAGACCCGTATCGCGGATTGTTCATCAGTTTTAATCAATTAGGTATAGAAGGTATCTGCCAAGCCACCGGTTTATCAAAAGCGGCAGCAGAACTCGCCAACCAGCGTAGCTTTAGCGAACCGGTTCAATGGCTGGGCAGTGCCGATGAAAAGCAAGGTTTTATCAAATCAGTTAGGGCCTTAGGCGCTAATGTACTTGAGGGTGGTAGGTTTCTGCATTTAATTGACCAACATATTTGCAAAGCTAGCGCAATGATATGGCTTACCGATTTCTACAATAGCCAGTCAAGCTCAGAGGTTGGTAAACCAGTCTATAAAAACATTGCAATAGGCGATAGTCACAACGATATTTCTATGTTGCAAGCCGCCGATATGGCTATCGTTATTCGCTCACCGGCCCATCCCGCGCCAAAGATACCCAAGCAAAAAAATATTGCCTTTAGCTCAGCTTACGGACCGCAGGGGTGGAGCGATGAAATTGCCAAGCTCTTTAACTTTAAATTAAACCCACTGCCAAAATCACCAACCAACTAACAAATCAATTGCCGAGGAAATTATGGCCGATTTTTATCAGAATGGAATTATCACAACTCTACACAATTTGGCGCATCGTTCGGTTGATGATCTAGAAAAAGAGCTAGTCACTTTTAGAAAAGAACGGCCTATGGCTGTGATTTTGCCATCATTATTTTCCGAACTTGAAGGCCCTGCGCTTACGCATATTCTTGATGAACTAAGATATGCCCCTTATCTTGACGAAATTGTTATCGGACTCGATCGTGCCAATGAACAACAATTCCGTTATGCCTTGCAGTTTTTTTCCAAGCTGCCGCAGAAATTTAGAGTGTTATGGAATGACGGCCCGGCAATGCAAGCCATTCATAAAAAATTGGAAAATCGCGGACTCGCGCCTCAACAAGCAGGCAAAGGCCGCAATGTTTGGTACTGCATGGGTTATGTTCTCGCCGCCACTAAGGCCGAAGCCATCGCATTGCATGACTGTGATATCACTACCTATAAGCGAGAAATGCTGGCCCGATTAATTTATCCAGTGGCCAACCCACAATTTAATTATGAATTCTGTAAAGGCTATTACGCTAGAGTCGCCAACGCCAAATTTAACGGACGCGCTAGTCGTCTATTGGTTAGCCCCTTACTTAATGCCTTAAAGAAAATTTGTGGGGAGTTAGAATATCTACAATATATGAATAGTTTTCGCTATTCACTGGCAGGTGAATTTTCATTTCGCCGCGATGTACTTAATGATATTCGCATACCTAGCGACTGGGGATTGGAGATTGGGGTCTTGTCTGAAATGCATCGCAATTACTCGCTTAACCGATTATGCCAAGTAGATATCGCTGATACCTACGACCATAAACATCAGGAACTCTCTAGCGACGATGATCAAAACGGCTTATCCAAAATGTCGATCGACATTTCCAAAGCGCTATTTCGAAAGCTAGCAACCCAAGGCGTCACTTTTAGTAGTGAAACCTTTCGCTCACTAAAAGCAACCTACTATCGTATGGCATTGGACTTTGTTGATGCATACCATAACGATGCAGTGATTAATAATTTATCTTTTGATTTAGACAACGAAGAACGTGCAGTGGAAATGTTTGCAGAAAACATTATGAAAGCTGGTGAAATCTATTTGGAGAGACCCATGGAGACACCGTTTATTCCCTCGTGGAACCGGGTGCGAAGTGCCTTCCCGGATATTATGTCAGAGATAGCCGAAGCCGTTGAAAGCGACCATATGCGCTACAGTGAAACCAGCTGATTTCGATCGAAATAATGATTAACAAAATACTAGAAGCTAGGCCTATTTTTCTATGATAAATATTTTAATTAATCGCCTAGAGCATCACTTACAAGCCATCTACAAAAATGTCGATGGCGATATTGATATTGAAAGCCTTAGCCAGCAAGCGTTAAATGCGATGCGCTTAAGCGATGGGCTTACGGCTATTGCATCACATCAAAATCATTGGAGCGAAAAGGACATTGTTTTAATCAGCTATGGCGATAGTATTGTTGATACACAGCAAAAACCTTTAACTTCGCTTAAAGCGTTTCTGGATACTTATCTCGACAAAACGATTAACAGCTTACATATTCTGCCCTTTTTTCCTTACAGCTCCGATGATGGCTTTGCAGTCATTGATTTTCTTGCCGTAGACAATAGCCTGGGCGACTGGTGCGATATAGAATCCATTGCTTCTGAATATCGATTAATGGCCGATCTGGTTATCAATCACTGCTCAAGCAGCAGCACATGGTTTAAGAACTTTGTTAACGATAAAGATCCGGGGCGCGATTATTTTTATACCGTTGAAGCTGAACAGGATACCTCGGCGGTAGTCAGACCAAGAACCAGCCCTTTACTTCAGGCCGTAAAAACCGAGCATGGACTTAAGCATATTTGCTGCACATTTAGTCATGACCAAGTCGATTTGGATTTTCGAAATCCTGCGGTATTGATTGAG
>CAJQQO010000055.1 GCA_905480475.1 uncultured Pseudomonadales bacterium
TTGCGCGGCAGAAATAATAATAGATCTTTTGCTACATCGATAAACGCCCCTAAAAAAAACAGCCATGGTTTTACCTTAATAGAACTATTGGTAGTGATGTTTATTTTGGCGATGTTTTCCGGCATGGTTGTTTTATCGATAGGTGATAACTTTGAGCGAGAGTTACGCGCCGAGGCCGAGCGCTTACAAAGTTTAATAATTGCCGGTTCTGACGAAGCAGTTTATACCTCGTCCCAGTTAGGTGTGTTACTAGAAAAACAGGCTTATTTATTAGTACGATTTGATCCTATTGCCCAAAGCTGGGTGCCGTTTGCTAGTCAGGCGTTTAAGCCTCACAAGCTTCCAGACACCATGCGTATGCAATGGAAGATTGAAGGCTTTTCGCGGCCTAATTCGGATGAGGAATCCGGGTCTTCATTTCTTGATGCGAATGAGTTTAGTTTGGGTGAAGAGCAGGGTGGTGAAGGTAGTCAGCAGTTTTCTTTTGGTGGTGACGCCAATGATCCTGCCGCCGATGCTAGCAATGAAATTATCAGTTTAACGCCGCAAATACTGATGTTGAGTTCAGGTGAGTTAACCGCTTTTAGTATCGACTTTGAGGCCGCAGATGAGGTGGCTAACAACACACAGGTGCAACTAATCAGCGATGGTTTTTCAATGCCGTCGATAAAGGTAACTTTATTTGATGATCTTAGTGTTGAGGAGCTGGAGCAGTTACTTAGCGAATAATCGTTGCTTGCTAAATAGTCGTGAAGTTGCTTAATCGAAAATAGTTATTTATTACTGAAGTTATCAATTTTTACAGGGTCGTTTTCAATCGTAATATGCAGGCAGGCATGAAATCACGTAACGGTTTTACATTAATCGAAATAATGGTCGCAGTGGCAGTGCTGGGCTTATCGAGTGTTGCCCTGCTTGGCAATATTGGACAGGCGACAAGAGACCTTTCGGTGTTGCATGACAAGATGGAAGCCCTGCATATTGCCGAGTACGCATTAAATGCCGTATTGCTAGATCAAACCTTTCCCGAGCCGAGCAATGAAGAGCAGTTAATTACTCGTGCAGGTCGTGAATGGCGAGTCGAAGTTGAAATCAGTGAGACACCGAATGAAAAAATGCGTCGCATTGATGTTATGGTCAGGCCCACCGGCGCTGACCTGAGTGGTAAACAGCAGGCAACGGTTTTGCTTAGCGGTTTTCGTGGCGATATTTTCTAATGCTGCCATTCAATACCACAGCTTACTATCAAGCCTATTTAAACCGTCCGCAAATTAACGCCTTCAATCGATGTGATGTTATTCCTGTCAATCGTGAAAATGGATTTACTTTAATTGAAGCGCTAGTCGCCATGTTTATTTTTGCTTGGATAAGCTTGGCGTCTTATCAAATTCTTGATCAAGTAATTCTCGCCCAAGACGGTAATCAGCGACAGTCTGGGGTACTCTCTAAAAGCCAGCGAGTGAGCTGGCAGTTGGCTAAGGATTTTCGTCAGATGGTTAATCGGCCGGTTTATGATGAAAATGGAGATGTGCTCGGTCCCTTAGTTTTAAACGACGGCACTAATATTATCGAGTTTACTCGCTCGGGTTGGTCAAACCCTTTGCAGTGGCCGCGAAGTGAATTGCAACGGGTGGCTTACACTGTGGATTATCATCCTGAGTCGGACAAGCCCAGTAGCGAATTTTATAATGATGATCGGCTTTATTTGATTCGCTTATATTGGCAGGTGTTAGATAGAACGCTGGAGAGTAAACCACAAAAACAAGTGATGCTCGGTGGTATTGTTGACATCCGCACCCGCTTTTGGGATGCAGGTTCCAGTGAATGGGTTGATGTACCGCTATTAAATTTTGCCGCTCAGCGTGATTTAATCCAATACGGCTTACCTGCTGCGGTTGAAGTCAGTATCGTACTGGATTCTGAAGACGTTATTACCCAGATCTATAGGGTGTTATAACAATGACAAGCTTACGATTTAAGCGAATACACGCAAGCCCACGGCGAAACAAGCAAGCTGGCGTAGCATTAATAACCGTACTGCTGGTGTTTGCCATCGCTACCTTAATTGCCTCTAAAATTATTATCGGTAAAGTGCTCGATGTTCAGCGTACTACCGGTATGATTAATCGCACGCAAGCTTATTATTATGCAGTGGCGGCAGAAGAACTGACGATTTTAGCCTTAGAGGAAAATGCCAACGCTGATGCAGACCCCGATAATATGCCGCAAGGAGATCATCTAGACGAGTTTTGGGCGCAGGGTCCGATTCCATTTGAAATAGATAATATTGGTGCAGTGCTAGTCCAGATTATTGATTTAAACCGTTACTACAATATCAACAATATAATACAAAGTGACGGCAAAGTTAGCTTGCACGAACTAGACCGATTTAAAGATTTATTGATCGAGTTAAATCTGGACGAAAGTATTGCTGACAATCTGGCTGACTGGCTTGACGCAGACAATAGTGAACAAGGTTATCAGAGCGAAAAAGACGGTTATTTAAATGAGCAGCCTGGTTATTTGGCAGCCAACCGAATGCTGAGCGATATATCCGAGTTACGTTTGGTACGTGGTTTTACGCCTGAAGTGATGAACCTGTTAAATGGTCATATCACCGTGGTTAAGAGACCGGGCGTTTTGCCATTAAATATGAATACCGCCAGCGAATATGCGCTTTCTACACTGCAAGTAGCGGCAGGTGCAGGCAATTCGGGTAGCTATAACGGTATTGGAATCTCTGGCGCACAAGATATTATTGGTGCGCGCATTACCCCCTATACAGATCTGCCGGATGTGGCCTCACGAGTCGGGATTTCCAATCTGCAATCAAATAGCGTCGTTAATACCGGAACCATAAAAACCGGACCCGGTGATCCGCTCAGCACCTATACTGTATCCAGCGACATTTTTGAGGTTCATATCAGGGCAAGTTACGCTGGCAGCGTTGCTTATCTTTCAACCACTATTGCGCAGCAAGGAGCAGGCACTTTCGCGAAATTCGTTGTGTTACAGCGCAAGGAGACTGATAATTCCGCACACTTTATTAATGCGGCCAGCAATTAGACTTGAGCGGTATAAAAACCGATTAAATTGATCGCAATGCACCGTATAATTAACTCTGAGCCTAGCGTGTAAGCCGTAAAAACCATTGCCTTATCTACACAGGTCAAAAGTAAGCAAATATGTCAGATTTTTTGTGTTTACGTTTTAAAGAAGCCGATATTAATGGCTTAAGCAAAGTCGTATGGTCTGTACTCGCGGCCGACGGGAGAATTCACGCGTCCGGATATTCTCTACTCAATGATATTGTTAGCGATGTACCTGAAGCTAAAGGTACCCGCCGAAATATTGTGATCGTGCCAAGCAGCTCGGTTTTATTAACCGCCGCGCATGTGCCAACCAAGCAGCAACGGCACTTAAGACAAATGTTAGGCTTTGTGGTTGAAGAGCAAATCATTGACCCGATTGAAAATATGCATTTGGCAACACCAGCCTACCATGTCAATGAAACCGTCCATGTTGCGGCCGTAAAGCGTAACTCCATCGAATCGTGGTTAGC
>CAJQQO010000056.1 GCA_905480475.1 uncultured Pseudomonadales bacterium
GAGCTTGGATTTTTGCTTCGTCTAAACCCATAATCGCGGGGTAGGTCGGTTTGTTAGCGGCAATATCGGCACCTTGGGGTTTACCTGTTTGTGCCGAACTGCCCTCAATATCTAAAATATCGTCTTGTACCTGAAAGGCCAAACCGATTGCCTGAGCATAAGTCCTAAGCGCTTGGCTTTGAGCGTTGTCGGCATTGGCGCAAAGCCCGCCCATATGGGTGGCCGCGTCGATTAATGCGCCGGTTTTAAGCGAGTGCATATTGATCAGCTGTTGATAGCTCATTAACTGATTCACCACGGCCAAATCAATGGCCTGACCACCCACCATACCATTAGCACCTGCCGCACGAGCCAGCTCGCGTGACAAAGCAATTCTTAGTTCGGCGCTAGCATTACCATCGTTGAATAACAGCTCAAAGGCCATGGTTTGTAAGGCATCACCGGCCAAAATGGCTGTGGCTTCGCCAAACTTGATATGACAACTGGGTTTGCCACGGCGTAAGTCGTCGTCATCCATGGCGGGTAAATCATCGTGGATAAGCGAATAACAGTGGATCATCTCAACGGCGGCAGCGGCAGTATCAATAAAGCTAATCTGTTTCGATTGATTGGAATCAGTATCCTTTGCCAAGCCGCCGCAAGCCTGCGCGGCCATATAGACCAGCATTGCTCTAATGCGTTTGCCACCGGCCAGCGTGCTGTAACGCAATGCATCAACTAAGGATTGAGCTTGCAGCTGCTGGCTAATATGGCCTGTGTATTGATCAAGCCGCGATGCAAGGACCTGTTCTATGCGCGGGCGGTAGCATTGAAAAAACGAGCCGAGATCGTTAGGCATCTATATTGTCGTCATCAAGGCCGTCGATTTCCATATTTTCAAATACCGGCTTACCGCCTTTCTCGGTAAGAATTTTAACCGTTTGCTCCGCTTCGCTTAAGGCGCTTTGGCAGGCTCGAGTCAGTGCGATGCCTTCCTCAAAACTTTGCAGCGATTGCTCAAGGCTTAGGTCGCCGGTTTCCAGTGAATCGACCAGCGACTCGAGTTTTTCAAGCGACTGTTCAAAATCGGGCTTCTTTTTGCTTTTTGGCATAGCGGGTACTTGCTGTGTTAGTGGATAGTTAGGGGTCACGGCCGTGAGTCATTGCCGAATGTGGCTAATGCTTTATGACGTTTAGTGATCACATTGGCTCGCTTGGTTTCTGGAGCGAGATGTTATCAATTTTTTGCTCAATATACAGTCGCGTTTTTTTTTAAATAGTTATTCGCATTACTATTGCCACCTTCGCAGCAAATCACTTTAGTTATCGTGATTTCTGCCGATTTGAGACTAAACTAATAAAGACGTTTTGATTATCAGGTTTTTAGTAGTAAAACCAATGAGCTAAATGCGCGAGCTACAAGGATTGTTAGTGTGATTTGGCTTATCTACTTGTATTTAATTTGAACAAAAAAACGGATTAATTCAATTGAGCCAGCAGTGGTTTATCGCTGACTGGCGTGGCTGTTTGCAGCGCGCGCAAGCGTTTGTTATTCAAGCTTTGCTTAAACGGCTTATTGCAGTCGAAATTTAATCAATCGAAATACGGATACCCGTGTTTGGGTTGTCGAGGAGTTATTTGTGGATTTAGCTACATTAGTCGGAATATTGGGCGCTTTCGGTATTATCGGCGGCGCGATGACGATGAGTGGCGGCATCGGTATCTTTGTCGATATTCCCTCGGTATTAATCGTGATTGTCGGGACCATTTTTGTGGTGTTGATGAAATTTAGTATGAGCCAATTTTTAGGCTGTTTTAAAGTCGCTGGTAAGGCATTTATGTTTAAGCTGGTTGATCCTGCGGATTTGATCGAGGAAGTGGTTGAGCTAGCAGATGACGCGAGAAAGAATGGTTTGCTCGCGCTAGAGGGCAAAGAAGTTAGCGATGACTTTTTGCAGTCGGGTATTCAGCTGTTAGTGGATGGCCATGACCCTGAAGTGGTAAGAGGCTTGCTTAACCGGGATCTTAACGAGGCGGTAAAACGCCATGAGGTTGGCTCTCAAATCTGGAAACAAATGGGTGATACCGCTCCCGCAATGGGCATGGTTGGTACATTGATTGGTCTGGTTGCGATGCTGTCGAATATGTCAGATCCTGCATCGATCGGCCCATCGATGGCGGTTGCACTGTTAACCACCTTATACGGTGCGATGGTTGCCAATATGATTGCGCTACCTATCTCCGATAAAGTTGCGCTGCGCCGTGATGAAGAAGGCCGAATTAAAAGCATGGTGATTGACGCCTTAATGGGGATTCAAGCGGGACAAAATCCACGCGTGATTGACTCGATGTTGCGTAATTACCTACCCGCCGGCAAACGCGAAGCCGCCGAAGCTGCTTAGGCCAAAAAGACTTAAACCTAAGCGTCTTAAACTAAAGCGCCTTAAACAAACCCTGCTAACCCGTATAACGTAGCAAAAATTTATGTCGGACGAAGAACACGACTGTAATTGTCCCCCCGAAGGCTTACCGGCCTATATGGGGACCTTTGCCGATTTAATGGCACTGCTGATGTGCTTCTTCGTGCTATTACTTTCTTTTGCCGAAATGGACGTACTAAAATTTAAGCGCTTGGCTGGTTCCATGCAGTCGGCCTTTGGTGTGCAGCGCGAAGTCAAAGCAAACGAAATCCCTATGGGGACAAGTATCATCGCTCAGGAATTCAGTCCTGGTCGTCCCGAACCCACGCCTATTAATAATGTGATGCAAAGAACTTCCGAACAAGATCAGCGCAATTTGCAGGTGCAATGTACGCCGGATCAAATGACGGATGAACTCAGTATTACTGAAGATCAGAAAGCGGGTTCGGATGATGCGCTGGTCGAAAAAATGGCCGAGATGATTGAAGAGACTCGAAGTGATGCGGTGGATTTGGCTAACGCATTAGCGGAGCAAATCAAAAAAGGTGAAGTAGAGATAGAAACTCGCGGTCGGGATATCACCGTACGAATTAAGGAAAAAGGCTCCTTTGCCTCAGGCTCAGCGCAGCTGCAAGGCGGTTTTGATATGGTGTTGCACGATGTCCGCGATGTCTTGGCAGAAAAAAAGGGGCTGGTTTTAGTGCAGGGTCATACCGACAATATCGGTATCTCCACCTCACGCTTCCGTTCAAATTGGGAGCTATCAACAGCGCGTGCGGTAAGTGTTGCTCATGAATTGCTAAGCGAGGATGTACTTAATCCCCAGCGTGTCACCGTTAGTGGATTCAGCTATACCAAACCCTTAGTGGCTAATGATAGTCAAGAGAATCGCGCCTTAAACCGACGGGTTGAGATCGTTATTAGCCAAGGTATTGATCAGCAAACGCGAACCCAGCTCGATGATTTAAAAGAAGAAAATCCGCAAGTATTTAAAGAGTTGGATATCAAATTAACCCCCCGTTTTGATATTCGCCCCGACGAAATATTCTAATCGCCTTTTTATTACTTCCTGCTTTTATCTAGCGTCTAAGCGCGCTGCAAATAATGTTGCTGCAGTGCATCCAATAATTTAAATAATAAAGCGTTTGCCTGCTTAAAGTTATCCGGCTGTTGTAAAATCGTCTCGGCGCTTTGTACATATGGACCACCATCTGCCAGTTCATCGGCGCACTCGGTCGCCACGCGGCTTGCGGTTGCGGTATCAAATTCAAGATGAAACTGCAGCCCCAGTACATGCTGTCCCAAAATAAATGCCTGATGCGCACAGCCTTCCGAGCTAAGAATAACGCTTGCAGTCGCGGGCAGTGTAAAAGTATCACCATGCCAATGCAGCGGCGTAAATTGTTCAGGAAAAATCTTGCTCACCCAATGATGATCGTGAGCATGGGCGCTACTGTTAGCGCTCGGATGCTTAACCGCTTGTACGGGTAGCCAGCCAATCTCTCTAACAGAGTTCTTTAGTACCGAGCCGCCAATAGCGTGGGCAATTAACTGTGCGCCAAGGCAAATACCGATTATGTATTGCTCGGCGTCTATACATTCACGGATAAATGCCAGTTCTGCGATCATCCAGGGCAATTCGTCGTTGACGCTCATTGGTCCGCCCATAATAATAAGGCAGTCAAAGCTGTCGATAGCAGGGTAATTGGTATTGTCAGGACAGCAGATTCGTTCGAGCGTATGATTATTGCGATCTGCCCAGTCTTGAATAGCAGCGGGGCCTTCAAAGGGAACGTGTTGCAAAACGATTATTTTCATAACATAAGCTTTAGCGGCAAGCGGATCAGTGTGTTTAAATGTCGGTTAGCAGGGTGGTGTCAGCACTTGTTTTTCAGTAACTTAGTTTAGTCGCTACAAGCGTTCAATGCTATTTGTAGAAACGAAGCAGGCTATGCAAAACGAAGCAAGTAATAGAAACGAGCAATAAGTAAAAAGTAAACTTTCGGTTAAAACCGATTTTAGGGTGTGTTGTGAGTGACGACGACAATTTATTTCAGCAGCAATTGGACGGTGTTCAACCGCTAAAAAAATCCGATCGGGCATTATTAAAAAAAACGCCAGTTGGTGCTGTTGATAAATCTTATTCACGTGAAGCGGCGGTAACAAGCAAAACGCTTACAGATGATCTGCCATTTACAACCGTCTCTGATGATTATGTTGAAATGGTTAAGCCGCTGGATGTGCTGAGTTTTAAGCGTTCAGGTATTCAGGATGGTGTATTTCGCAAACTGCGTTTGGGAAAGTATCGTATTGACGGCCGATTAGATTTACACAGAAAAACGATTTTAGAGGCGCGCTCCGAGGTGGCAGGTTTTATCGCCGAAGCGATGCAGTACGATTTTCGAACCTTGATTATTTTACATGGTAAGGGTGAGCGCAATATTGAGCAACCGGCAAAATTAAAAAGTTACGTTGCCAAATGGCTAAAAGAGATTCCCGAAGTTATGGCCTATCATAGCGCGCAAAAACAACATGGCGGTACAGGCGCTTTGTATGTGTTGCTAAAGAAAAGTGAAAAACTAAAAGAGCAAAATCGCGAGCAGCACGGTAGCCGCGCTTAATAAGAACTCGTTTATTAGTCGTTTGAATTTTTATCCTAGTTGGCTAAACGCCGCAGTATTGACATTAATCATAAAAAGTATTTGAGGAAACTATGCGCGTAATTATCCCTTTCCCGTCGCCAGATATTGAGCAGCAAATCAAACAGATTGATGCATCTATTACTGTCGACGTATTAGGGCCGTACGATCCAGTGCCGGATAATTTTCATGCCGATGTTTTATTGGCGATCGGTGTCGATCGTACCGATCAACTATCCCAGCTACTGGCTGAACCGAATAATATTCGCTGGATTCATGTCTTTGGTACCGGTGTTGATAGTTTTCCGATGGATGAAGTTGGCGATCGATTATTAACTTGTTCGCGCGGTGCACATGCTCTGCCGATTGCCGAATGGGTGATGGCGATGGTGCTGGCCTATGAAAAGCGTTTGCCGCAAAGTTGGATTAATCAAGTACCAGAAAATTGGCACAGCGCAGAGTTAGGTCAGGTGAGCGGTAAAACACTGGGCTTGCTGGGTTTTGGTTGTATTGGTTCTCTGGTTGCCGAACGCGCGTTGGCATTTGGTATGAAGGTTAAAGCGCTAACCCGCAATGCGCATAGCGATTGGCCTAAGGGAATTGAGCCGGTCAGTAGTTTTGAGCAACTGGTGAATGAAACCGATCACTTGGTGTTGGCTGCGCCCGCTACTGCGGCGACCCATCATATTATCAATGCCGCCAGTTTGGCTCAGTGTAAACAGGGTATTCATATTGTTAATGTTGCGCGAGGGAGTTTGATTGATCAGGACGCATTAAAAGCCGCGTTAGATTCCGGTCAGGTTTCGCGGGCATCGTTGGATGTTGTTGATCCCGAGCCATTACCGGAAGGTCATTGGCTTTTTAGTCACGAGGGGGTGAGCTTGTCGCCGCATATATCCTGGAGCGCGCCGCATATGTTAGAAAAGTTGGCAGAGCCGTTTGTCAATAATGTTCGGGCGTTTTTGAATGATGCGCCCATGCATGGTGTGGTGGACATGAAGGAAGGTTATTAACTGTCAGCAAGTTAAGTTTTAAATAGGGCTTCTTATAAAAGAAGCCGCTATAAATTGGCTATGCTAGCCACTAATAATCACCAGATTACTGACAATTTTTGCAACGCCTTTCACGCTTTGTGCCAGCAAAATCGCCCGCTCTTTAACGGTCTGTGATGGCACGTTGCCGGTTAGTGTTACCTGGCCTACATGGCTATCGACATTGATATCCCAGCCCGCTACCGAATTGTCTCGCAACAGTTTTTGTTTGATATCGGCAACAATTCGAGTATCCGTTGCCACCTCTTTGGCGCTGCGCTCATCCTTAACCACTTCATAAGTCGCCACGGCGGCGCTACCTAATAGCAAAATTTCACAGCCGGGCAGTGCAACAACTATTATCACGACACTGAGTAATTTACTTACGACTTTTGCTAAGGCATTCATAGTGATATTCCTAAATAGTCAAATTGGCAGCGTTGCTTGGCTGGTCTTGTCTTAGTATGGTTTGGGCTTCGCATATTATGGTTTGGCACGATGGTTAAAATATTAACACGTCACCATCTAGTAAGCCTTGCAAAAGTATAACCAGCTCGCGACCTAAGCCATAGCGATTATTTACCTAGCTAATTAACGTTCTAGGTTTGCAGCAAAGCACAGAAATTTCTTTTTTACTCGCTATGCGGCGCAAAGTGGCTGGCTTTCTTGTTCCGCCCTGTAGTTGATATCTGGTAGCGATCTCGTTGCTGGTTTGGCTGCCATGCGCTTAACCGATTAGCTAATTGCGGTGTTATTGCCTGATCGACTGACTAGTCGGCATTTCCGGGCAGCGTTTGGTTGCCAAACGACATGACTGTGAGAGAATGCAGCATCGAATTAGGTGGAAAAAACAGTGAATATTGATCAATACATGCAAACGCTGGGCAAGCAGGCGCGAAAAGCCAGTCGTGCTATGTCGGCGGCTTCAACCGCAGATAAAAACGCCGCTTTGCACGCTATTTGCCAGCGTTTGGTAGCGAGTCGTCAGGCTTTGATCGATGCCAATGGCAAAGATCTTGCCGCTGCTCAAGCGAATGGATTGGAGTCTGCGCTGTTGGATCGGCTTGA
Source organism: uncultured Pseudomonadales bacterium (assembly GCA_905480475.1). Taxonomy (GTDB): domain Bacteria; phylum Pseudomonadota; class Gammaproteobacteria; order Pseudomonadales; family UBA7434; genus UBA7434. Next base: position 7,138 of record CAJQQO010000056.1, read on the forward strand.
GCTGACTGAATCCGGAATTGACGGCATGCTAGAAGGTTTGGCGCAAGTGACGGCCTTGGCCGATCCTATTGGCTCGATTAGTGGGCTTAACCAGCAACCTTCCGGTATTCAAGTCGGCAAAATGCGTGTGCCGTTAGGGGTTATCGGTATTATCTATGAGTCGCGGCCAAATGTGACGGTTGAGGCGGCTAGCCTGTGTTTGAAATCGGGTAACGCGACGATATTGCGTGGCGGTTCCGAGGCCTTGCAATCCAATCAAGCGATTGCCTCTTGTATTAGCGCCGGGCTCCAAGATGCTGGCCTACCTCAAACCGCTGTGCAGGTTTTGGAAACCGCGGATCGTGCAGCCGTCGGCCAGTTAATTACCATGCCGGAATATGTCGACGTGATAGTGCCGCGTGGTGGCAAAGGCTTGATTGAGCGTATTAGTCGCGATGCCAAAGTCACGGTAATCAAGCACCTCGATGGCAATTGCCATGTCTATATTGACGATGGCGCTAATCCACAAATGGCTTTGGATATTGCGGTGAATGCCAAAACTCATCGTTACGGCACTTGCAATACCGCCGAGAGCTTATTGATCGCCAGCAGTGTTGCGGCGGATATCTTACCTGAGTTAGTAAAAGCCTATGCCAAGCACGGCGTCGAGTTGCGTGTTTGTGAGCAAAGCAAACAAATAATTAACTCCGCATTCGCTAATGGATTGCCAGATGGCATTGCAGTAGTCGACGCGACTGAAGATGATTGGTATGAAGAATATCTTGCGCCAATACTGGCGGTAAAAATTGTTGCCGGGCTTGATGAGGCTATCGAGCATATTAATCAATACAGCTCGCAGCACAGTGAAACCATTGTTACTGAAAACTATCAGCACAGTATGCGCTTTATTCGCGAGGTGGACTCCAGTTCAGTAATGATTAACGCCTCCACGAGATTTGCCGATGGCTTTGAATATGGGCTGGGTGCCGAGATCGGTATTTCAACCGATAAGATCCATGCTCGCGGTCCGGTAGGTTTAGAGGGTTTAACCTCAGAGAAATATGTGGTGTTGGGTAATGGTCAGATCCGTAGCTAAAGCTAAATGATGACTACAGCGGTTAAGCGGATCGGTATTTTTGGTGGTACTTTTGATCCGGTGCATCTTGGTCATATTGCTTCTGCGCGCGAACTGCTTACGAGTGTAAAGTTCGATACAGTTTATTTAATGCCTTGCTACCGTCACCCGCATGATAAACATCCCGGTGCTTCGGCAGCGCAGCGATTAGAAATGTTAGAGCTTGCTCTGGCCAATGAAAAACAATTAGCGGTGGATAGTCGCGAGCTACATCGTTCCGGTTTATCGTATACCGTTGATAGTCTTGCCGAGCTTCGCAGTGAGCAAGGTGATGAAGCGCAACTGGTTTTTATTTTAGGCTCCGACGCCTTTGCCGGTTTGGATGCTTGGCACCGTTGGCAATCACTATTGGAGCTGGCAAATTTATTAGTTATTGAGCGTGCCGGGCAAATCGCCTTAAACGATATCGATAAGCTGACATTACAAAACCTGCTAAGTGATTCAGTGGAAGACTTTAATCAGCCCGCCGGACAACTTATGCAATTAAGGCTTAAGCCTTATGATATTTCTTCAACCGCGATCAGGCAGGCTTTAGCGGCAGGTAAAGTATCTAATGCAGTAGGTGGCATTGTAGTAGGCGATAATGCCCTGGGGGATAATAGCCCAGCGAATAAAAATATTAAGGTAAATGAGTATATCCCTGAGCTTGTGATGGATTATATTCAGGCCAATCATTTGTATGGCTTATAAGTTGTTTGCCAGCAAAAAACCATTATTTAAATCGAGCAAACCATGTTCGGTTTTAGGAGAGAAATAAAAACTTGTGAAAGATGAAAAACTAAAAGACACCATTATCGCGTCCTTGGAAGATCTTAAAGCGGTGGATATCACTGCGCTTTCGGTTGCCGGAGCAACCAGCGTGACAGATTGGATGGTGATAGCCAGCGGCACATCAAACCGACACGTTAAAGCACTGGCCGACAATGTTGAGGTTGACGCTAAAAAACAAGGCTTTAAATCCATTGGCAGCGAAGGTAATGATACTTCCGAGTGGGTACTGGTCGATTTCGGTGATGTGATTGTGCATGTCATGCTGCCTGCGACCCGGGCTTTTTATGATCTTGAAAGTCTTTGGACTTTAAAGCCGGTATAAGTCCTTGTTTACATTCATGTGAAAACGGTTTTTTAAATCAAGGTTTAACGCGTTCAATCTAAAGAAGTGATGATGCGGAAAAAAATTACCCAGCGACAGCGCATAATGGCTACGCAGCGATCATGCAACGACTATGCAAATTAGTATTGTTGCTATAGGTAATAAAATGCCGGCATGGGTGCTAGAAAACTGTGCCGATTATTGTCGCCGTATGCCTGCCGAGTTAGCGGTCAATATTATTGAAGTGTCGGCCGAAAAGCGCAGCAAAAATCAATCGATAGAAATTACCCGACGCCGTGAAACACAGCGGCTGCTAGAAGCTGTGCCGGCAGCTAATTATATTATTGCGCTAGATGAGCACGGTCAGACGCTAAGCACAGAAAAATTATCAAAGAAAATGCAACAATGGCAAATGGATGGTCGTGATATCAGTTTTTTAATCGGCGGCCCAGACGGATTAGATTTTTCGGTTAATAATAAAGTTAGCGGCAGTAAATCGGTTCCAGCGCATTGGCCCGATTCAAAATTATCGCTGTCATCGTTAACCTTTCCACACCCTTTAGTGAGAGTTGTGCTAACAGAGCAATTATATCGGGCGTGGAGTATTAGTATCGGCCATCCATATCACCGTGAGTAATCGGCTTTTTAGGTAGGCCGCTTTTATCTAAGCTATTTTTATAACTGCAACTATCACAGTTTCTACTACAGCTACTAGCACAGCTAATATGAAAAGACATACAGCCATAAAAGATAGTCATAGCGAGTTGCGGCTTTACCGCCAGCGCATGACTTTGTCGCTGATAATTGTCACGCTGCTGTTAGGGGTGCTGGCTTATCGTTACGCGGCGCTGCAATTATTTCAATACGAAAAATTTGTTACCCAGTCCGAACGCAATCGTGTTCACGTTCAGGCCGTTGCGCCTAAACGCGGTTTGATCTTTGATAGAAACGGCGTGCTACTTGCCGATAACCAGCCGAGTTATAGTTTGGTGGTGGTTAAGGAGCGGGTCGAGAATCTTGATGAGACGCTAACCGATTTACAGCAATTATTTGATATTGATAATAAAAGCATCGAAAAATTTCGCAAGCGACTTTTGCGCCGTACGCCTTATCAATCGGTACCACTCAAGTTTCGGCTGACTGAAGATGAGATTAGCCGCTTTGCGGTTAATCGTTACAAGCTATCCGGTGTCGAAATTAAAGCCCAGTTAGTTCGCAATTATCCAGAGGCTAAGGCCTTTACTCACGCGGTCGGTTACGTTGGCAGAATTAATAGTTCTGATCAGGAAGATCTCGATCGTCTAGAGTTTAACAAAGTCAATTACGCCGCCACCGATCATATTGGCAAGATTGGTATTGAGCGCTTTTACGAATCCATTTTACACGGTGAAGTGGGTTCACAGCATGTAGAGACCAATGCTCACGGGCGAGTATTGCGAGTTTTGCAGCAAGAAAATCCAGTGCCAGGTCAGGATTTGGTATTGTACTTGGACGCGGGTTTGCAAAAACGAGCAGCTGAGTTAATGACGGATAAGCGCGGTTCTATTGTAGCAATTGACCCACGTACCGGCGGTATTCTCGCAATGGTCAGCACGCCATCTTATGACGCCAACCCCTTTGTTACAGGTATCAGCACTAACGAATATACTAAGCTGCGAGAATCTAAAGATCTGCCGCTGTTTAACCGCTCGCTGCAAGGGCAATATTCTCCCGGCTCTACTATTAAGCCGATTATTGGCTTGGCCGGTCTGCATCATCGGGTTATTAGCGCCAGCAGTAATGTGTCTGATCCCGGTTGGTATCAATTGCCGAACGACGATCGTCTCTATCGCGATTGGAAAAAAGGTGGCCACGCGCACTTTATTAATCTACACGATGCGCTTATGCAAAGTTGCAATACCTTTTTTTATGATCTTGCGTTTAAGCTCGGCGTGGATCGTATTCATGAGTTTTCGGGGCAGTTTGGTTTGGGTTCGCGAACGGGTATTGATTCCACTAACGAGCGACCGGGTTTATTGCCTTCGCGCGAATGGAAAAAAGCCACCAAGCGACAGCCATGGTTTCCTGGTGAAACCCTCAATATCGGCATAGGGCAGGGTTATATGTTGGCAACGCCGTTGCAGCTAGCCGTGGCAACGGCAACGATTGCCAATCGCGGTGAGCGGCCAATACCTCGATTGGTTCAGCCCAGTGATGGGATTCGAAATAAAGTACTGGAGCGGCAAGCAATTATGCAGGCTTCCAGAAAAGATTTATTGTTTACTGGCAAAGAAGACGGCAGCAGCACAAAAAGCTCCGCGGAAAAATTTATTAGCAGTTTAGCTAATAATATTGATAGCCGTTTTGAGCGTTTTGACTTGTCTGAAAATCACTGGGATCAAGTGATTGATGGTATGGTCGCCGTGGTACACGACCCAAGGAAAGGTACGGCTAGAGCAATCTCCAAAGGCATGACTTACCGCATGGCTGGCAAAAGTGGTACTGCACAAGTTATCGGTATTGCGCAGGATGCCGAATACGATGAAGACGCGATTACCGAGCGGCAGCGCGATGACGCATTATTTATCGCTTTTGCACCGGTCGAAAATCCGAGTATTGCCGTTGTCGTCATTGTCGAAAATACGGGTGGTGGTAGTTCGGTCGCTGCTCCTATCGCGCGTCAGGTAATTGATTGGGCTGTCGAGGCTGAGAAAGAAAGAGGCCAAAAGGAAAAGCCTAAAAAGGAAAACATCCAGCAAATACAAGCGCAGAATAATAATCAGCTGCAGGCTGGTATTAAGAAAAATAGCGGTGAGCAAGCTGATGTTGGGCTAAGCAATATAGGGCAAAACAATATTCAAACGGCAATCAGTTTAGCGGAGAGTTATGAACGTCCAATCTGATTTTGTTCGCAGTTTGCCCGGCGATCCGGCTGCCTTATCGGTGCAGCCCAGTCGCTTACGGCGATGGCATATCGATGTGCCGCTATTATTTTTGTTGGTCATTGTTGCCGCGTTTGGTTTGATCGTGCTTTACAGTGCTAGCGGCAAAGATATGGGTCGAGTACTTAGGCAGCTGATTTATTTGGGTATTTCCTTTACCGGTTTGTTTGTGATCGCGCAATTTCAGGTGAAAACGCTTAAGTCCCTAGCGCCACTGGGTTATACCTTTGGTATTGTGCTGCTAATTTTAGTGGCTTGGATAGGCGATGGCGCCAAAGGTGCGCAGCGTTGGTTAGATATTTTTGGCCTGATTCGTTTTCAGCCTTCCGAGTTAATGAAAATCGCCGTGCCACTAACCGTGGCGTGGTACCTAGCCGATGTGGTTTTACCTCCCAAGGCTCAGTATCTTGCCGTGGGTTTAATTATCGCTGTTCTGCCTTCCTTGTTTATTGTTATGCAGCCTGATCTGGGTACCTCATTATTAATTGCTTCATCCGGGCTTTTTGCGCTCTGGCTGGCGGGTATTCGTTGGCGGTTTTTACTCGGCGGCGCGTTTTTGGCCATTGCATCGGCTTGGCCGGCGTGGAAGTTCTTGCTGCATGACTATCAGCGCAGTCGCATAATGACCCTGTTTAATCCCGAGTCTGACCGACTAGGCGCGGGTTGGAATATTATTCAATCCAAAACTGCCATCGGTTCTGGTGGCTTTGATGGCAAGGGTTGGTTAAATGGCACACAATCGCACTTGGATTTTTTACCCGAAAGCCATACCGATTTTATTATTGCGGTATTGGCCGAGGAGTTTGGCTTTATTGGGGTACTCTTTTTACTAATAATGTACCTCTTGATTATTATTCGCGGCGCACAAATTAGTCTGTTAGCAAAAAATACCTTTGGTCGACTAGCGGCGGGGAGTATTACGCTTACTTTTTTTGTCTATGTTCTGGTTAATATGGGAATGGTTTCCGGTATGCTGCCTGTTGTTGGTGTACCTTTGCCGATGGTCAGTTATGGTGGCACGGCAATGGTGACCATGTTTGCCAGTTTTGGTGTGTTAATGGCGATCAGCACCGAAGGCGTTAATCGTTAGCGCAGGTTGACTGGCGTTCACAGCAAAAATTATTCTTCGTGTTTATGTATTTATTGAGAAAACAATTATGAAAGTGTTTGGTTTAAGTAAAGTTGTCAGTTTCTCTAAATTACCTTCTACCGCTCTGGCTTTAATATTTGCTTTTGCAGCAGCGAGTAGTCACTCCGATTATAGTCAGCATGCTGCGGCAGAGGCGGTTATCGATACGCTAGTTAGCGATCATGGTTTTAGTCGTGAAGAGGTGGTTGCGATACTGAGTAAGGCCGATACCGAGCAACGTATTCTCGATAGCATGGCTAACGCGGCCGAAAAAACCAAAACTTGGACAGCCTACCGAACCGGCTTTCTAAGCCCAATTCGGATCAAAAAAGGCGTAGAGTTTTTAGCCAAGCATCAGCAGACTTTCGATCAGGTTGAAGAGCAATACGGCGTGCCTCGCGCAGTGATAACCGCTATCTTGGGTGTAGAAACCAATTACGGCGGTTATACCGGCAAAGCTAGTGTGCTTGATGCATTGGCAACGTTAGCCTTTGAGCATCCGAGGCGCAGTAAATTTTTCACCTCCGAGCTAACCGAATTTATTATTCTTAGTCGCGAGCAGCAGTGGAAGGCGGATCAACAGTTAGGTTCCTATGCTGGAGCAATGGGGATGAGTCAGTTTATGCCAAGTAATTATCGCCGCTTAGCGGTGGATGGTAATGACGATGGCACAGTAAATTTATTTGAGCCGGTTGATGCAATCCACAGCATCGCCAATTATTTTGTTCACCATGGTTGGGTTCCCGATGGGCCGGTGACTAGTCGAGCCTCGGTTAACGCGTCTTTTGATACTTCGGTCATCGGTAAGGGTTTAAAGCCCAATAAAACGGTAAGCGAGTTGGATATAGCGGGTTACTATCCGCAAGATAAAATCGCCGCAACTGAAAAAGCGCGGGTAGTCCGTTTTAACGACGACGATGGCGATGAGTTCTGGTTTGGCTATCAAAACTTTTATGTCATCAGTCGCTATAACCCGCGATCAAAATATGCAATGGCGGTTTATCACCTAAGCCAAGTGATTGCATTAGAAGCAAAATTATAAATTTTTAATCACTATTTATGCTGTTTAATTTTCGGGGAGAATCATTATGGATCTAGTTTATTTAGCCATTGCAGTTATTTTATTAGAGTATTTTGTTTTTACCATGTTGGTGGGTATGGCGCGCGGCAAAACCGGTATTCAAGCACCGGCGATGACGGGTGACCCTTTATTAGAGCGGACGATTAGAGTGCAGCTAAATACGCTAGAGCATATGGTTGTGGTTATTCCG
>CAJQQO010000057.1 GCA_905480475.1 uncultured Pseudomonadales bacterium
TATAGATGTTAGTAATCCTTACGCGGATGGCACGACTTCTTCCTCACTGCGCATGCACTATGTAGACGAGGGGCCAAAAGATGGTCCAGTAGTTTTAATGGCGCATGGTGAGCCCGCATGGTCCTATCTCTACCGAAAAATGATACCAGTATTTGCGGCCGCCGGATTTAGAGCCATTGCTCCTGATCATATTGGTTTTGGCCGTTCTGATAAGTTATGTCGTGCACCCCATTATTCGTTTGAAAATCATATTCAGTGGTTACGCGAATTAGTGGTGGGTTTGGATCTAAAAAATATTACGCTGGTTTGTCAGGATTGGGGCGGACCAATTGGCCTTGGTGTGTTAGCGCGCGAATCGCAGCGTTTTGTCAGTGTGGTAGCCGGTAATACGATGTTGCATACGGCAGAGCCTGAATTGCATGGTCGAATTGATTGGGCGGCGCACGCTAGCAGTGAAACTGATTCCACGGTAAGTACCATGCTGCTGGATTGGATGCATTACACTCACCGTGCGGTTGATTTTGATGCCAGCGGTTCTGTGCACGGTGCAACGGCTCGCGGTATGTCTGATAAAGAAATCGCTGCTTATGACGCGCCGTTTCCTAGTGAATGGCATAAAGCCGGTATGCGTCACTTCCCGGTGTTAATTCCGGTGACTGTGAGTGATATCGGGGCAGAAATAAACCGTCAAACATGGGCGGCATTAAAGCAGTTTGAGCGGCCGTTTTTAACCTTGTTTGGTGATTCCGATCCGCCAACCCGTGGTTGGGAAAAAATCTTTCAAGAGCGTGTGCCCGGTGCTAAAAATCAACCGCATCAAAGCTTAACGCAAGCAGGTCATTTTTGGCAGGAAGATTGTGGTGCCGAGGCGGCTGAAATTATTATCCAATGGATGAAAAAATAAATATGCCTTCTAAAAAAATAATAGCATTACTTGTGGTGGTGGTCTTAATTGCGCCATCGTTTTTAATCAATACCGATTGGGAAGTCAGTCATCAAATTGAAATTGAAGCCAGTCCTGCAAATGTTTGGCGCTTTCTTGCCGATTTGGAATCCTATCCAGAGTGGAATCGATATTCGCCATCGGTAACGGGTAAGTTGGCGGTAGGTGAAGTGGTCTATGTTGAAGCGCATCTGGATCAAGAAGTGCGGCAAGTGCAAAATTTTGTATTGTCGATTAAACCCGAGCAAGAGTTATGCTGGCAGTCTGGTGATTGGTTTGCGCATTTGGCGAATGGCGTTCGCTGCCGCTGGCTAACGCCAACTGAAGATGGTGGAACCTTATTAGTTCATCATGAAATTATGCAAGGGCCATTGGCGTGGTTAATAGAGCGCTTGTATAGGCCGCGTATTGAACGAGGTTTGGCATTGGTTGATACGTCTTTAGCCGCGTACGCAGAAAAATATCAAAGACAAAATTAGAAGGTTTTATTTTATATCGAAGATCTATAAATAATGCAAAGGTGGCTACTATGAATATAAAAACATTTAGTCTCTTGGGGATCTTGATTTTTCTCGCTGCGTGCAGTACGGGTCCAAAGCCTGCAGGGCAAGACAGTTTGGGCGGCGCTGAGCCATTAGCCGATAGCTATCTGTTAAGTGATGACTATGGCAATCACCGCGCGCAACAAAGTTATTTTGCCAGTAGTGGTGGGCAAATCGCTTATCTCGATTACGGTCCTGATAAAGCGCGCAAGAAATCCAATACGCAGGTTTTAGTTATGATCCATGGCGTGCCTAGCTCATCGTGGATGTATAGGAAAATGATTCCTGAGTTGCAAATGCATTATCGCGTTATTGCTGTTGATCTTTTAGGTTACGGTTCCAGTGATAAGCCTGATACCGTAGAAGATAGTTACTCTGCTCAACAACAAGCAGTTTATATTGAAGAGCTACTGCAAGATTTAAAAATTAAAAACTACAATATATTATTTCATGATATGGGTGGTTTGGTCGCTTGGGAATTGCTGGCAAAGGATATCAATACTCATTTGGCAGATTCGCAATCAATCGATAATACTATTGTGTTAAATACCATTATTGCTAAAACCGGCTTTGAGCATCCTAAAATGAAAAAAGGCATGGTGGCAAGAGCTATGGCCGATGCCTATTCAAATGAATTATCAAGTTTTGCAATTATCGATAAGACTTTTAAGAATATGGGTTTAACTGCAAGCACCAAGCTAAGTGAAAACGAATGTATGGGTTATGTGACGCCTATGAAGGAGGGCGCTAATAATGCCTTGTACGAGTTTTTTACGCAGTTTGATGATGATTTTTTTGCGCGCTTGGATCGGCAAATTAGTGGTATGGAGAATTTCAAAGGGAATACCTTGGTATTATGGGGTGCAAAGGATACCGTGCTTACAGTGGATCAATTGCCTGTGCTTAAGCAGGCTATGCAATTATCTGATGATAGTATTCATATCTTTCCAAACAATGCACACTTTCTAGCTGAAGAGATTCCTTTAACGCTGAATCAATATATTATTAATTTTCTCCGGCTTTAAATAAACGTTTTTGGCGCTTATTTTTTTCTCGCTTTTCAATATGGATATCCAATACAACTGACTAATGCAAATTTCCAATAAAGATGCTCGACTTCTATTACTCAATCGCCAAGGTTTGGCCAGTCCAACCAGTGGCGTTTTTAATGCTGATAAATTACAAAGCCTGATTTATCAGTTGGGTTACGTCCAGCTCGATAGTATTAATACTGTCGAGCGCGCGCATCATATGATTTTGCATTCGCGTGCCGATGGTTACCAGCATAAACATCTTAAAGAATTACATGAGCAGCACCAAAGCTTATTTGAACATTGGACTCATGACGCCTGTTTGATTCCCAGCGAGTTTTATTCGCATTGGCGGCATCGCTTTAATGCGGCTAAGCAAAAAAGTGCATCACCGCATTGGCAAAAACGTTTGGGGCCGGATGGGCCAAAGATTGTTTCGGCGGTAAAAAGCCGAATAAAAAAACAAGGCCCGTTAATGTCTAGAGACTTTGACGATAAAGCGAAAGATAAAGGGCATGGCGGTTGGTGGGGATGGGGTGCATCCAAAACGGCTTTAGAATATTTATGGCGTACCGGCGAGCTAGCGGTTGCTAGGCGTGAAGGCTTTCAAAAGGTTTATGATCTTAGCGAACGAGTTATTGATATCTCACATAGAGCGCCGAAGCCAAGTTTACATGAAACTATCGATTGGAAATGTCGGCAAGCATTGCTCCGATTAGGCTGTGCTACTCCTGCCGAGATCGCTGCCTATTGGGCAAGTGTTAGCGTTAAGCAGGCAAATGATTGGGTTAAACACGGTTTAAAGCAGGATTTGATACAAGTGCAAGTCGAGACGGCTTCGGGAGCTTATAAGTCTGCGGTAGCTTTTGAAACTATCGAGCAGGATATAAGCGAGTTGAAAATACCGCCCAAGCAGTTACGCTTTTTAAGTCCGTTTGATCCGCTTATTCGCGATCGAAAGCGCTTGGAGCGTCTATTTGATTTTGATTATCGGGTAGAAATATTTGTGCCGGAAGCCAAGCGTCAATACGGTTATTATGTTTTGCCGATATTAGAAGGCGCGCGATTTACTGGTCGAGCCGATTTAAAAGTACATCGCAAAGAAGGCCGTTTAGAGATGAAAGGGCTTTGGTTGGAAGACGATGTAGTATTAAATGTCACACGTAAGCGAGCTATTGCCAAAGCCTTAAAGCGGCTTGCCGTATTTACTGGTGCTGCGACGGTTGATACGCAAGCTTTGTTAAAGTAAGCGCTTAAGCGCTCCGATTTAACAAATGAATACTTTGCTCGGCAAATCCGGCTCCGGCCTCGGCATAAAAATTAAAAGCCTCATCAACACCTGCAGTCAATAACTGCTGTCGCTGATCTTCATAGCGTGCAATGCCAGCAATTTTTCCTTGAAAGTTTACCAGCTGCAATTGCTTGACTGCTTCAAGCATATCCTTAAAGTTTGGCATGGCGAGCATAATAAGTTCGATATTGTCGAGCTGGGCATCCACCCAGAATTCCGGGTCTTCAGCGTCGGCGGTTATGACCTGTCGACCGGCTTGGCGATGTTTTTCAGTCCGTAACTTATCTAGTTCAATGCCGCAAACCTGATGTTGATCGTTTTGTAAGTTGTCATAAGCGCCGGTACCCACGCGTCCCATACCAATAACCAGAACGCTAATACCGTTAACTTTGGCATCAAGTTGTGCGAGTGCGAGTGCAGGGTTGTCATGCGTAAGCTCGCTAGATTCAAAGCGTTTGATTAAGCTGCTCCAGCGCAAATGTAAGGCGTGGGCATGATAATTTAAAATGCTGGAAAAAATAAATGAGAAGCTGACAGCTAAAGCCATAATGACTAGCCATTCTTTTGCCAGTAAGCCGGCGATTACACTAAAAGAGCAAACTATTAGGCCGAACTCACTGTAATTGGCCAAGCTCAAAGCGGTTAAAAAGGCACTGCGTGCGCGCAGTTCTAACTTGGTTAACCAAAAGAAAAACATCGCTGCCTTAAAAGGTATAGCGATAGCCATAATAAGAGCGGCTACTAGCATGTCGCTGGTCGGAAGTGCGGTAAAACCAATCGATAGAAAAAAACCAATAAGAAATATATCCTTAAAGCTTAATAGTGAAGAGGCTAGTTCGGCGGCTTTATGATGTCCGCTTATTATCATGCC
>CAJQQO010000058.1 GCA_905480475.1 uncultured Pseudomonadales bacterium
TGATAAAGGCGTTTTTTCCGTCACAGTAGTAGGCGAGATTCCACGCAAGGCAGCAAAAAATATCGCTACATCGGTGAGTCGGGTAAAAGCGCAATAAGCGTCAGTTGCCTTAAAGCATCGATCAGTATTCACTAGTGAAAATCGCTATTTTATATTGCCAAATACAGCCGACTTACGTTTTGTTTAGCTCCATTCGCTAAACTAACCTCATAAGCAATATCGTTATATAATCTCCGCTATGTCCAAACAAATAGACAATTTACCATTAGATGATTCCGCAGCCCCGCCATTAGGTATGACGGTTGAAAAGGCTCGTGTAATCGCCGTTGATGCCGATTCCGGTGCCGACAATTGCGCGCTTTGGGTTGAAACTTTTCAGCAATCAACTTGCGGAAGTTGCGAAGCGAAGGGGACTTGTGGGCAAGGGGTGTTAGGTCGCTGGTTGGGTCGAGGTACGCACTGTATTCGGGTCTTATGTGACAAGGGCCAAGCCGATTTGTTTAGCGTCGGCCAATGGGTCGAAATTGGCGTGCCCGATGGCGTAGTTTTAAAAGCATCAATAATGATGTATATCCTGCCTTTATTTGGCCTAATTGCAGGTGCGATTGCGTTTGATTCGGCTAATAGTAGCGATTTAATGGCGATTATCGGCGCTGCTGGCGGTTTTGTTTTAGGGCTTATTGGCGTTCGCATTTATGAGCGCACCGGCTTGGACTCGAAAAAACATCAGCCCCAGTTACTCGGTCTTGCCGATAGTTTGTAGCCCCCATAATTTTTTCTGCCCATTCACTGCTCTGCCTATCGTTTTTAATTACCCCAATGATTCTCGTTTCCCGATTCCTGTGGTCTATTCCGGCCTATTTCAATTAGGCGCAATAGGCCAGCGCTTGTATACTCGCGGCACTTATTTGGCTGGCGACTGAGTCTTGCCATTTTAGCTCTGCCATATAGCCAGAACTAGGACTTGGGTAGAGCAGCGGCCATGCAGTAGAATGCGCGTCCATTATTTTGGAATAATTTAAGCCTGTTTGCAGGCTTTTTCTTTGCATAAGCTAATCTGCATTGAGCGAATCGGCAAAGGGTTTTAAAGCGCGGCTAATAAGCTAATCAAGCGCTATATTTTCTTAAGAGCAAAAGTAAATTGTCTATAGATATCAGTAAGATACGAAACTTCGCAATCATCGCCCATATTGATCACGGTAAATCGACGCTGGCCGATCGGTTTATCCAGAACTGTGGCGGATTGGAAGCGCGCGAAATGGAGGCGCAGGTGCTCGATTCTATGGATATCGAGCGCGAGCGCGGTATTACGATTAAGGCGCAAAGCGTCACGCTGAACTATCTCGCTCAAGACGGCGAAACCTACCAGCTAAATCTTATTGATACTCCTGGACATGTGGACTTCTCGTATGAGGTGTCTCGCTCGCTGGCTGCTTGCGAAGGTGCATTGTTGATTGTTGATGCGGCCCAAGGTGTTGAGGCGCAGTCGGTTGCCAATTGTTATACGGCAATAGAGATGGGGCTTGAAGTTGTCCCCGTGCTTAACAAGATGGATTTACCTCAGGCTGAGCCCGATCGTGTTGCGCAGGAAATCGAAGATATTATTGGTATCGATGCGACTGAAGCCTGTCAGGTTAGCGCCAAGTCGGGAGTCGGGGTTACTGAAGTGCTTGAAACAATTATTGCTAGCGTACCGGCACCTGAAGGTGATGCCGACGCGCCGTTACAGGCACTAATTATCGACTCTTGGTTTGATAATTATTTAGGTGTGGTATCGCTGGTTAAAGTGGTGCAGGGCACGCTAAATGTGCGCGATAAAATCGTTGCGATGTCACAGGGTAAGATTCAAGGTGTTGATCAGGTTGGCGTGTTTACACCCAAGCGGGTAGGTACTGATAAATTATCTGCAGGTGAAGTAGGTTATGTTGTTGCCGGTGTAAAAGATATTATGGGCGCGCCGGTAGGGGATACCTTTACTCACGCAAAAAATGAAAATGTTGAAGCCTTACCCGGATTTAAAAAAGTTCAGCCCAAAGTTTATGCCGGAATGTTTACGGTTAGCTCCGACGATTACGAAGCATTTCGTGAAGCCTTAGGTAAATTAACTTTAAACGATGCCTCCTTATTTTATGAGCCAGAGGTTTCTGATGCTTTAGGCTTTGGATTTCGGTGCGGTTTTCTTGGCATGCTGCATATGGAAATCATTCAGGAGCGTTTAGAACGCGAATATGATCTGGATTTAATTACTACTGCGCCAACTGTGGTGTACCAAGTTCTCAGCAATAAAGGTGAAACGATTTCGGTCGATAACCCATCCAAGTTGCCGGATCTTGGCACTATCGATGAAATGCTTGAGCCGATAGTACGCGCCAATATACTGGTGCCACAAGATTATCTGGGTAATGTTATTACGCTTTGTGTAGAAAAGCGCGGTGTGCAAATTGATATGCAATTTTTAGGTAAGCAAGTGGCGCTAACCTATGAAATACCTATGAATGAAGTGGTATTAGACTTTTTTGATCGATTAAAATCCTGCAGTAGAGGTTATGCTTCATTAGATTATCAATTTGAGCGCTTTGCACCCGCAAAATTAGTGCGGCTTGATGTGCTTATTAATAGTGAGCGTGTTGATGCCTTGGCTATTATTGTGCATCGTGATATTGCTGAAGCACGCGGTCGTTCATTGGTCGAGGCTATGAAGACCTTGATTCCAAGACAGATGTTTGATGTGGCAATTCAAGCGGCCATCGGCGGTCATATTATTGCTAGGCAAACGGTTAAGGCTTTGCGTAAAAACGTTACTGCCAAATGTTACGGTGGAGATATCACGCGTAAGAAAAAATTATTAGAAAAACAAAAAGCCGGTAAAAAACGCATGAAGCAAGTGGGCAGTGTAGAAATTCCGCAGTCGGCTTTTTTAGCGGTACTTAAAGTTGATAACTAAATCGCTTTTTTTGCAGCGTTGATGTTTAAGTTTGTATTAGTAAATGGCTTTAACTTTTTTTAATTATTTGTACTTAACTAATTTGACCACTGGGTTTTTCTGTTATGGATATTAACTTCCCCTTAATACTGATGTGTATGGTTGCTGCCGGTGCGGCCATTTGGATATTGGACATTGTATGGTGGAGTAAATCCCGTGCTCCCGGTCAGCCTGAATCGGCATGGGTTGAAAATGCGAAATCCTTAACGCCAGTGTTAGCCTTAGTGTTTGTTATTCGTTCTTTTTTATACGAGCCTTTTCAGATTCCCTCCGGCTCCATGGAACGCACCTTATTGGTCGGCGACTTTATATTAGTCAATAAATATACCTACGGTGTTCGTCTGCCGGTTTGGCGAACCAAGGTTATGGATATTAATGAGCCAAAACGCGGTGATGTAATGGTGTTTTTCCCGCCGCACAAAGATCAGTATTTTATTAAACGCGTCGTTGGTTTACCTGGTGATTTGGTGCAATACAAAAATAAAGTCTTAAGCATTAACGGTGAAGTACAAGAGCAAGCGCCTTTAGAGTCCAAGCGCCGCTCGCTCTATGTTCAACGCTCGGAAGTGCTAGGCGGTGTAGAGCATGAAATTCAGATTAATACTTCATCGCGTATTCAAGATATCACCGTAACGGTTCCCGACAATCATTACTTTATGATGGGTGATAACCGTGACAATAGTTTGGATAGCCGTTCGTGGGGTACCGTGCCACAAGAGCGAATAGTGGGTAAAGCTGTCGCGATTTGGATGCATAAAGAGCCTGGCCTCAATTGGCCATCGTTTTCACGAGCGGGTTCTTTTAAATAGACGGTCTCAAGCTGCAATTTGATCGACGTTTGGTCAAACGATGCGGCAACAATGCGTAGTAGTGATATTTTATATATGTGGAATTGAGCTAGACTTTAAAGACTAAGTTATGCGGAGATAAGTTTACCGCTAAAGCGATATCGTTAGAGCGATAATTGAATCTGGTTGGATAGGTGAAAATATGAGCATTTTCCACTCGCATTGTGATGTAAGCCCGCAATTGCAAGCAACTCAACAAGCAACAGCCAAGAACAGTGCAAGCCTTGCTCGAGGTTTCCGCCATCGTCAATTAGGTATGTCATCGATACAGTTGGTGCTAATGATTGGCCTATTTGTGTTGGCGTTAACCTGTGTGTTGAAAATGGCACCGGTCTATATCCAACATATGAATGCGCAATCGGTTTTTGATAGTCTTCTTGAAGAACAGTCAACTCGCGATCGACCTTTTCTTAAATCAGAAATTCGGTCGCTTATTGGCAAGCGAATGAATATTAATCAAATCACAATTATGGCTTTAAAAGATGTTGAGATAGAAAAAACCAGTTCAGGCAATATTGTTAACGCCGTGTATGAAGTACGTGAGCCTTTAATCGGCAATATTGATGTTGTAATGAAATTTGAGAACAGCGTGACCTTGCCCTTAGCAAATTAATAAGCTGCTCTTAGCAAATGCTAGCGTGTTTAATGTAGGCGAGCCGTTGTTTGGCGGCAAGCCTTTTGATAGATCTTATATACCCGGTTTACATCCCGCATTCTGTTCGCCTTGTTCTTTTGCATT
>CAJQQO010000059.1 GCA_905480475.1 uncultured Pseudomonadales bacterium
ACGTCGGATCTTCTAACTGACTTTGCAGTAGTTGAATATCCGTTTCTAGCGTTTCAATTAACTCAGGTAAATTATCTAACTCGCGCTGCAATTTATAACTGAGTTTTTTAGTGGGTTTGTCTGCGGCAGCAGTAGTGCTATGAGTGAGATTGCTGCCATTCTGTTCTGATGTGGATTCAATAAAGTCCGGCGTATCGGATACGCGTAAGCCCTTATCGCGTTTTAACCAATCACTATAGCCACCCACATATTCTTGAATGGTTCCGTCAGCTTCGAAAACCAATATACTGGTAACTACATTATCCAAAAACTCGCGATCGTGACTAACAATTATCAAACTGCCTTCATATTGCACCAGCTTTTCTTCCAGTACTTCCAGCATCTCAATATCAAGATCATTGGTCGGCTCATCCAAAACCAATAAATTAGCCGGTGTGGTAAATAACTTGGCAAGTGAAACTCGATTGCGTTCGCCACCGGATAAGGCTTTAACCGGCGTCCTAGCTCGCTTGGGACTAAACAAAAAGTTTTGCAAGTAACTAATAATATGCCGGTCTTTGCCATTAATGGTAATAAAATCCCTGCCCAAACCGACGTTTTCAGAGATGGATTTATTCTCATCCAGCTCACGCGCTACTTGATCAAAATACCCTAAGGATAAGTTGGTGCCTAATTTAACCGTGCCCGAATCCGGCTCGATTAAACCGAGTAAGATTTTCAGCAGCGTACTTTTACCCACACCGTTATTGCCAATTAGGCCAATTCGATCGCCACGCATAATTTTTATTTTAAAATTATTGATTAGCTGTTCATTATTGTAACCATGGCTAATACTTCTAGCCTCGCATACTTTACGTCCCGATTGCTCGGCGGTGTCCATCTGGATGTTGGCTTTACCCTGACGTTTAATACGCTGCGCACGCTCTTTGCGCATGGACTCTAATGCTCTAACACGTCCTTCGTTGCGAGTGCGTCTCGCTTTGACGCCTTGCCGAATCCATGTTTCTTCTTCTGCTAGACGTTTATCAAATAATGAGTTGCGGGTTTCTTCATCTTTTAAGGATTGTTCTTTTAAACGTAAAAACTGTTGGTAAGTGCCGGGCCAGCTAATTAAATTACCACGATCAATCTCGATAATACGTGTCGCTACTTTTTGCAAAAACTCTCGATCATGGGTAATAAAAACCACACTACCGCGATAGCCTCGAATCGTATGCTCTAGCCATTCTATTGTGGTGATATCGAGATGGTTGGTGGGTTCATCTAGTAATAATAAATCAGGTTGGGATACTAGCGCTTTGCCTAAGGCGACTCTGCGTCGCCAGCCGCCAGATAATTGCGCAAGCGTTTTGTCGCCGGGCAAACCCAGTTGGCTAATAATCGTTTCGGCTTGCTTTTCGATTTGCCAACCACCGCCTGCGTCAATAGCGGCTTGCAAGTCCTGCATTTTTTCTAGCTGTTTATCGTCAGCTGGAACTTGATTGGCTAACTGTTGATACTCTTCAATTAATGAAAGCTGTTCGTGCAGCCCTTCTTTAATAACATCAAAGACTGTAGTCTCAATCGCTTCGGGTAGGGTTTGCTGCAATTGACTAACACGCAAATGTTGTTGTCTATGTACCAAGCCTTGGTCGGCTTCAATTGCACCAGAAATAATATTTAATAAAGTGGTTTTACCCGCGCCATTACGCCCAACCAAACAAATACGTTCGTTAGCTTCTATTGCAATATTGGCTTCTTTAAGCAAAGGCGTATCACCAAACTCAATGGCAATATCTTCAAGACGAATAAGGGACAAGTGGATAACCTATGGTAGTTTGAAAAAAAACGATGCGCAGTTGTTATCCGTTAAAGACCTAAGTCTTTATCAGTAGAATCTCAGTGCAATCGTTAAAGCGAGCGGGGAATTATACGCGATTATAGATAGATACGTTTGACTCTTTCGCTGACACCGGTAAAAAGCTGATAGGCAATAGTGCCAGAGTTTTTTGCGACTTCATTGGCGCTAAGTGTTTCACCCCAAAGTTGCGCAGTATCTCCGGCTTTAACATCAATGCCTTGCTTACACAGATCGGTAATATCTACACCAATGGTATCCATTGATACCGTGCCCACTAAGCTAGCGCGCTGGCCTTTGATGATAACCGCCGTGCCATTTGTTGCATGCCGAGGGTAACCATCCGCATAACCAATGCCAAGTGTGGCAATCATACTGTCGCGTGGCGCTTGCCAGCGGCGGTTATAACCCACATATTCGCCCGCTTTTATTTTGCGCACAGCTAAAACAGGAGCCGCAAGTGTCATCGCGGCGAGCAAACTTTCACTACTTGAATTAGCTTGCTCTAAAGGATCGGCACCATAAAGCATAATGCCGGGGCGGATAGTTTCTTCAGTGTGAGTTCTGGCAGCTAAATATTTGTCCCGCCACGACTGATATTGCTTGGCATTATTATGTCTTAAAAAACTGGCTGAATTAGCCATCGAAATAGTGGCGACTGAATTCAGTTGCGGGTGACTGGCAATCATTTGGCTAAATTGTTTTAGCTGTTGATCATTAGTACTAATATCCTTTGCTTCGCCGCTACTAAAATGGCTCATTAAGCTAGTACAATGTTTAAAATCAAAGTTTGAGTCGAGAGCGTTTAACTCATCGCTACATAGCCCTAAGCGATGCATACCCGAATCGATTTTTAACCAGTAGCTATCCAAGTCGGCGAATGTTTGCAGCTCCAATCCAGCGCGGCTGTGAATAACGGGTGTAAGCTCATGGTGCTTGCAAGCCAATAATGCCGGATCGTCAATCGCAGCACTCATCACTACAATCATTTTTTTAAAACCCTTATCGCGTAGGGCAATGGCTTCATCAATACGCGCGACTGCAAATCCGTCTACAGAATTATCTAGCGTGCTGGCAACTTCCAGCATTCCGTGACCATAAGCATTGGCTTTAATGACGGCAAGCATTTTGGCATTGGGTGTAATAGCGCGAGCGATATTGGCATTGTGCTGCAAGGCCGAGCGATTGATGAAGGCGCTTGCCTTATCAAGTTGTTCGGGAATTAAGGCTTGGATGGAGTGGTTTGGATTCATTAAGCTATGTTCGCGCGCGGAGCAGGTTAAAAAGCTTTATTGTCTTTCTATGGCTTTTAATTGTAATCGACAGCTAGGTCATACAACCAGTGGTAGCGTAGGGTTGTAATGGTATTGTTAGGCTTTTTGGGCAATCGCTTTGGTATAGCTATTGGTATTTATTAGCAGCATCAAACAATAAATATCTACACGCTATAAAACTGACTATGCGTATCTACCAATCGTCGCCTGAACCTGTTCAAGATAGCTGACGCCAAAAATATTGAGATGATTGAGCAAATGATACAGATTATAAAGCGGAACCCGACTGCGCCAGCGTTGCTCCATCGGCCAAGCTTCATCATAAGCTTGATAAAAATCGTGGGGCAGGCCGCCAAATAATAAGGTCATAGCGATATCGGCTTCGCGCCAGCCATAATGCGCGGCGGGATCGATTAGCGCTGGTTGACCACTGTCATCCACCAATATATTTCCGGGCCATAAATCCCCATGAATAAGCGAGGGGGGTTGATTGGGGATAAGCTCGGTAAGACGTTCACAGATGGACTCGATATGGATAACCCATGGCGACTCCAAATAGCCGTTATCAAAAGCCATTCGAGCTTGAAAAAGCAATCGCTGATCAGCAAAAAACTCATAACCATCATCATGCCAGCCATTAATTTGAACATTGTCGCCGCAATAATTATTGTGATCCAAACCAAATTGGGTGTTCGAGCCGCCGCTTGGTATTGTCTCCAATCCGGCGCTGCTAAAGTGCTGGCCAACTCGGTGGAGCTTGGCTAATTGCACGGCTAAGTCGGCCCAATAATTATGTGATTGCTGAGACTCTTGGATATATTCCATCAGCAAACATTGTTCGCTGACATGTAGCACTTGAGGAACACGGATGGCATTTGCCGAGGCTAATAAGTTAAGTCCGTAGGCTTCTTTTTCAAATACATCTTCGTTAGCCGACGCTGAAAGCTTTGCAACAAGTTTGTTGTTATTACTGCTGGTAAGTAAATAGCAATGATTGCGCGCATTACCGCCAATCAGACGTGATTCAACAATATGTTTAAAGCCATTTGCATGCAGCCAAGACTCGGTAGATTGGCCAACGGCAATGGGTAACTCATTCATGCTCAGCTCCAAGCTTTAATCCAATGGAAAGCAGCGAGGCAAGTGAGTGCAGCAGAGTAGTTAGGTGATCGGAATATAGACAGCAATTGTGCTGGTAGTTATTTAAGCTATTGGCTTGTTGAGAGCTGGATATTAAGACCGAGCATTGTCCAAATGGATTGCTGGTCTGATTAACCGGTTGTCTAAATCGTCGCATTAATTTGCACCTTGGCTGTCATGGCAGCTGGGTATCGATATTATTTATTTTGCGGTTCTAATTTACGGTTTTGCTGTTTGCATGCTATCACGATTAAGCTTGAGTACAGCTTAGTGACAACGCTAATTTGCCGCATAATTTAGTGATTGCGGTATAAAAAGATCTTTAACTGTCCGCTTGGTTTTGGATTTATCCAATTGAGTAGCGATTGATATTGAGCTCATACTGTATTGTCGTCAGATCCGCAAACGGGTGTTTCAATCAAGGCTTAAAGTGGCATATACTCAGCGTTCATAAATTGTTCGGCAACAAGTTTACAAAGGCTTTTGTCCGATAATTGATTTTTTCATCCGCGTGTATGCTGAGTTATCTATCGCGGCTAACAGGAATATCAGATGCCGTCTACGCTTGGCGATAAGTTGGTTATAGCAATTTCTTCTCGTGCTATGTTCAAGATGGATGATAGTCATCATGTCTATGAGCAAGAGGGGCTAGCGGCGTATTCACAGTACCAAATTGACCATGAGGACGAACCGCTTGAGCCGGGTGATGCATTTCCCTTAGTTAAAAAGCTACTTAGCATTAATGAGCGCTTGAAAGGCGAGCCTCGGGTTGAGATTATTTTGCTATCGCGAAACAGTGCCGATACCGGATTAAGAGTGTTTAACTCGATCGAGCACTACGGGTTGGATATTGCTCGCGCGGCTTTCTGTGGTGGTGAAAGTCCCTACCGCTATGTTCAAGCTTTTGGCTGCCATTTATTTTTATCTACCGATGCCGAGGATGTCAGATCAGCCTTGGATAGCGGTGTCGCTGCAGCGACATTTTTGCCACCCAAAGGTGCAGACGGTGAAGCTAACCGGGCCAACGGTAATGGCAATGACGCTGGCCAATTGCGATTTGCCTTTGATGGTGATGCCGTATTGTTTTCCGATGAAGCGGAACAGGTTTACAAGGCCGATGGTTTAGAGGCTTTTACTGCAACCGAACGTGCGGCAGCCAAACAGCCGCTAACAGGTGGCCCATTCAAATCTTTTCTAGCTGCGCTACACACTTTACAGGCCGAGTTTCCCGGGGATGATTCACCTATCCGAACTGCCTTGGTAACGGCTCGCTCGGCACCGGCGCATGAGCGTGTGATTCGTACCTTACGCGCTTGGCGGATTCGTATTGATGAGTCATTATTTCTCGGTGGTTTGGCCAAGGTCGAATTTCTCAAAGCCTATGGTGCCGATGTATTCTTTGATGATCAACGTGGTCACTGTGATTTAGCCGCCGAACATATTGCTACTGGCCATGTGCCTCACGGCGTAGCAAACAATGATCAGCCTACATTGGAAAAAGATAGCTAACAGCTCAGCTTGCACGGATTGAAAGGTGGATGAATTGCTGGAAGAGTTGCTGGATGCATCGTTGGATTAGTAGATAGTCTATACGGGTAAAGCCTAGGTAAATAACTAGCTTGGCTTGAGCCTTAGTTGACTCATGCTTGTTTGCTAGCAAACTTAGTGCCATAGCCTATTGATGTCCGTTGTTATATTGGCTTTCAATCCCGCTGTAATTTAATTATGCTTAGCGAAGTCGCCTTATTTAACAGCTCTCTGTTTTAATAGCGTCAGCGGTTTAAATCCGATTTCTATGCGACTAATATTGTGTACAATGTTTGGCAAATCGCTTTTTAGTAATTGATGCGCTAGCTTTCAGCGCCTAGCAGGGTAAGCCGCGCTAGAATTGGCCGCGATACATGTAAGTCATGGCTAGCAATTTTTGTTCGATTGTTATTGTTTAATGTCTCAATCTTTACAGTAAATGAATTACCGTAAGACGTTTTATTGGAAATACAACACTAGAGACAGTGTTGAATGTTATGTTTGACCGGCAAATGGAATTAACGGCTTTAATTATTCAGCTAACCCCAATTAATCAAACAACTTAAGCATGTACTTATTATGAAACTTCAGCAATTACGTTATATCTGGGAAGTGGCGCACCATGATCTCAATGTGTCAGCCACAGCACAAAGCTTATACACCTCACAACCTGGTATCAGTAAACAAATCCGCTTATTAGAAGACGAGCTAGGGGTAGAGATTTTCGCCCGCAGCGGTAAGCATTTAACCCGCGTGACACCGGCCGGTGAGGCTATTTTAAAAACCGCTGGTGAGATTCTGCGAAAAGTCGAAACCATCAAACAGGTTGCTCAAGAATTTAGTGATGAAAAGCGTGGCAGTTTATCGATTGCTACCACCCATACTCAGGCGCGTTATGCGCTGCCGGGTACGATAGAAAAGTTTATAGAGAAATATCCGGAAGTGTCTTTGCATATGCATCAGGGCACGCCAATGCAAATCTCTGAGCTTGCGGCCGACGGCACAGTAGATTTTGCCATCGCTACCGAAGCGCTAGAATTATTTAGCGATTTATTAATGATGCCTTGTTACCGATGGAATCGTTGCATTGTTGTTCCGCGTGGACATCCACTGACTAAGCTTAATGAGCTGACGTTAGAGGATGTTGCCAGTTATCCTATAGTGACTTATGTATTTGGCTTTACCGGTCGCTCAAAGCTTGACGATGCATTTTATGATCACGGTTTATCACCGAAGGTGGTGTTTACTGCTGCCGATGCCGATGTTATTAAAACCTATGTCCGATTAGGTTTGGGTATTGGAATCGTCGCAAAAATGGCTTTTGATGAGCAAAATGATGCAGATTTAGTCTCATTAGATGCCAGCCATTTATTTGCTTCTAGCATTACCAAAATTGGCTTTAGACGCGGTACATTTTTACGCGGTTATATGTTTGATTTTATCAAAATGTTTGCGCCGCATCTTACCCAAGAGCTGGTAGAGCAGGCCTATAATCGCAGTAGTAAAATTGAGGTCGAAGAATTGTTTGCAAATATTGAGCTGCCAGTTTATTAGCGGCGCTGCATTTTACATTTGAGTCCATCGTTTTGATTTATCGATAGGCTAAAATGTATCTGTAAATAGGTTTGTAGTTTGTATCAAAAGTTATTTATCAATAATAATGAATAAAGAAAAGTAGAGGTTGTAGTGGAAATTGCATGTTTAGATTTAGAAGGCGTATTGGTTCCAGAAATTTGGATCGACTTTGCCAATCGCACCGGTATTGAAGAGTTAAAAGCAACAACAAGAGATATTCCCGATTACGATGTGCTGATGAAGCAACGTTTGGCTTTGCTTAAACAGCATGGTTTAAAGTTACAGGATATCGAAGCGGTTATCGCGGATATCTCGCCCTTGGACGGCGCAATTGATTTTATCAATTGGTTGCGCGAACGTTTTCAAGTGGTGATTCTCTCCGATACTTTTTATGAGTTTTCAGCGCCGCTAATGAAGCAGCTTGGCTGGCCAACGCTCTTATGCCATAAGTTAGAGGTTGATGCAGAAGGCAATGTGGTTGATTACCATATCCGGCAAAAAGACCCTAAACGAACCTCGGTTAAAGCCTTTCATGGTTTGAACTATCGAGTCATTGCAGCAGGGGATTCCTATAACGATACAACTATGTTATCCGAGGCCGAAACCGGTATTCTTTTTCATGCGCCACAAAATGTGAAGGATGAGTTTCCACAGTTTCAGGCAGTCGATACCTTTGCCGATTTAAAACAAGCGTTTATCGACGCCAGCGTTAGAGATTTAAGTTTGGATTAATGGTTACGCTTGCCTTTATCTTCGCAGAATCGCCGATTTACGGGATTGGGTGAAGATACCGGCGGCAAGTCTTTAGCTTAATCTATAAGCTTGCTAACTAAGCGCTAAGCTAAATCCGCAAGCGCATCCAAAATATTTCGAATCTTCTGCAAACTTTCTTCATACTCCGATTCGGCATCAGAGTCGGCGACAATTCCTCCGCCTCCCCAGCAATACACATCACCGCCTTGCGCTTTCTGTTCTTGTTGATTTTGCTTATTCGCTGAAAATAAGACACTACGAATCAAAATATTAGAATCCATATCGCCGTTGTTACTGATATAGGCAATTGAGCCACAATAGATACTGCGCTGAAAATCTTCCAGCTCATCAATAATCTCCATTGCACGCTTTTTAGGTGCGCCGGTTACGGAGCCACCGGGTAAACAGGACGTCAGTAATTCCAGTGATGAATCAACACCGGCTTTTGGCAAGCTACCGCTAATAGTACTTACCAAATGATGAACATTAGGATGGGTTTCGATTTGAAACAGTGCGGGCACTTTTATGCTGCCAATATCGCAGCATTTGCCTAAATCATTACGCATTAAATCTACGATCATAAGATTCTCGGCGCGATCTTTGGCCGAACCACTCAGCTCGGCCATTAATTTCACATCTTCTTGTTTGCTCGAGCCACGCTTGCGTGTGCCTTTGATCGGCTGGGTAGTCACTTCTAGCCCTTTCACCTGAATAAATCGCTCGGGCGAAAGGCTGGCTAATGCGCTGCTACCATTATTAGCTAATTCAATATAGGCGGCATAGGGAGTAGGGGCTGTTTTGCGTAGCGTTTTATAAGCCTGCCACGGATCGCCACTATATTGGGTGCTCATTTGCTGAGCTAGATTGATCTGGTAACAATCTCCACCACGAATATAGTCCATGGTTTTATCAAACAGGGTTTTATATTGCTCTGCACTGGTATTGGCTTGCCAATTATTGCGCAGTTGGAAGGCTGGATCGGAGCTTGCCGTTTGTGAGCCACTATTTGCTTCGCCGCTGCTGTCGGTGAGCAATGCTAGTAGTAAATCGCTAGTGGATTGCGCTTGCTTTGGATCGGCTAGCATCCAAGCCTTTTTCCGTTGATGGTCTTGTATTAGCGCCCATTGATAAATGCCGATATACAATTCAGGCCAGCGAGCTTGATGATTTTGCTGCTTGGGACTCTGCGTGGACTCAGAAGATGGCTGCTTGGTATTAATGTTGTTGAGCCGCATACCCAAATCGTAACTAAAAACGCCAATAGCACCAGAGATAAAGGGTAGATCCCTAAATGGCTGGGTTTCGGTGGTCAATTGTTTAATAGCCTCTGAAACGGGTGCAAATAAGGAGGTGATTAAATCGCTGTTGTTGCTGTTCGGCTCCAGTGCGGCTAAGTCTATCGTTTGCTGATCAAATGGCAGGGATTTAGCCAGGGCGAGCGAACTAATCAGCTTTGCCGGAGCCGCGCTAAGGATATCAAACCGGCCCGCTGTAGCTTGTGCATTACTATCCAGCAAAATCGGACAGCCAAGGTGGCGGATACGCTCAAAGTAAGTACAGCTATCGGATTGATAGGGGATTTCATACGCGCGCGCGCAAGGCCTTGTTGTCATAGCGAAAAGTGGATTACCAGCTGCTTTGGGAGTGGGATAATAACTGATTAGTGGCTGTTTTGTTGCTAAGGATTCAGGCTATTTTGCCAATACGAGTTGTTTCGCCAATTGACATAAGTTACTAATACCTCTACAGTTCTTGCGTTTTTTAACGGATAAAAGCCGTTTAACGCTAGCGTTGAAATTTTGGCTACCAACAGTCAAACAAACTTCATTTAAGTGGCTGCTGCCTTATTTAGGCCGCAGCCATAATTTCGCTTACACGGCCAAAAGTATTAATCGCGCTTTTTCGCTTGATCAATACAAGGCAAGCGGCTTTAGGCTTAGTACATTAATCAGTGAAACAATCAGTAAAACGATCAATTACACAATCTATAAAACAATCAGGATAAATACGATGACA
>CAJQQO010000060.1 GCA_905480475.1 uncultured Pseudomonadales bacterium
GGGTGTCGATAGCGATATGGATGGTGTGACTGATGCGCTGGAAACGGCTTACGGTAGTGATCCGTTTTTTGCGACCTCGATTCCAGGAACGCCTTTGGCCGTTGATATTCCCTTGCTTGGCGGCTTTGCCTCGCTTGCGCTATTTTCATTATTGCTATTATTAGGCTCGCCATTTAAACGGCGTGTTAAAGCGCAAGCTGCAACACAAGGGAGAGGTTAGGATGAGCATGCTTACAAATAATAGATGGATTTCGGCATTAACATTATTAATTATCCCCGTCGTTTTTATTATTAGCACTACGGTTTCTCAAGCGGTATTTGCTGGTTCAGCAACGCGCATTCAGTTAACGGCAGAAATTCCTTTTACACCGGCACTGCCAGAAAAAATTAGCGCAACGGCCACAGCCAGTTCGGTTGGCGCGGCGGGCGGCGGCTATTTAGCAGTTGACGATAATCTAGTGACTCGCTGGGAATCGCAGCACGGTATTGACCCCAGTTGGTTGGTACTAGATTTTGGTAGCGTCTATACGCTAACCGAAACGATTATCTATTGGGAAGCGGCGAATGCCGGAACCTATCGTATTGAGGGTTCGCTGGATAATAGTAATTGGGTTGTTATTTCCGAGCAGACCGGTGGTTTGTTTGGTGATCGTACCGATACGGTTAGCTTGTCCGGCTCTTACCGTTATGTCCGAATGTTTGGTGTGACGCGTAGCCCCAGCAATGTATATGGCTATTCTATTTATGAAATGGAAGTTTACGGTGTGCCCGGTACGATTGAGGATACCGATGGTGACGGCGTTCTTGATAATGCAGATTTATGCCCCGCTACCCCAATGGGTAGTGCTGTCGATGCAACGGGTTGTGTGATTGTTGATACTGACAGCGACGGCGTTGTTGATGCCTCGGATCTTTGTCCCGGCACAGCTCCGGGTAGTTTGGTTGATGCTGATGGCTGCGAAGTGGTTGTGCCAGTTAATGAGGTGGCCTCATCTAACGATATTCTTGTGGGTGGCGCAGGTTCAAGTCAACCGGGCTTTACGCTTTACACTTTTGATAATGATTTAGCTGCGCCCGGCACCAGTACTTGTAATGGTGGCTGTGCAACTAACTGGCCGCCAGTGCTGGTGACTGACGGTGGTGCTTCTGGCGTTGCCGATTTATCGACGATTGTTCGCGCCGATGGTTCGATACAAGCGGCCCATGATGGCCGCCCCTTGTATTTTTATATTGGCGATAGTGTTGCCGGAGATACCAACGGGCAGGGTGCAGGTGCGGTTTGGTTTACGGTGGATTATCTAGAAGTATTTGAGCCACTGTTTAGTAACTTAACGGTACTTGAGCCAGCTCTACAAGAAGATACTCCGACCGCTTTAATTACCCGCTTGGCTGATCGCGCGCGCGACCGTCATGCCCGTGAAGATCAATTTAAAATCTACGATCACTATTTATCGTTTTATTGGGAGCATAGGACAGCCGAAATAGAAATTGTCGACACCGTTGGTAAAGGGGGAAGTACCATTACCTTTAATGTAAAAACGCAATGGCAGTTAAGCCCGACGGAAGCGGAGCTAAGATTCTTTTTCCTTGGTCTTACTACTGAGGCGCAATACTATAACAATGGTGTTATGACTGCTGTACCGGCGTTGGATGTGCCGGGTGAAGACGCGCGACATTACACTCGCAGTGTTAGCTTCAATCAAAAAACCGGACTGCCATTGCAAGTTGGCGATCGGCTTGAGTTTGAATTAAGTAACTTTTTAGCCGGTGTGCCTAACGGCCGTAATAACTACTATGGCACGGCAATACTTTATATTGTTGGTCAAGGTGTCGTACCGTTTGAAGGTATAGGACCACAGCAAGACTCTTTCCCTATGCCGGAGTTAGGTTTACTCGGTGGTGATACCACTTTGAATTATCAATACTCCGATGAACCGGATAATCACTTCTTACAAATCCCGACTAATTTATCCAATATCAATGGTCAGGTATTTGTTGAAGGCCGTCGTGTTCATCACACCGACTTTGGTGATGGCTCGCACAATGAAGCGGTAACCAATCCAAACTTTACTGCCTTATCTAATTTGCTAGGTACGAATTATGTTAATCGCTCTTGCGTCTCCTGCCATGCTAAAAATGGTCGAGCCTTGCCACCTGCGATTGGCGTAAATTTAGATCAGTATGTGGTGAATGTCGGTGATGCCAGTGGTCATGCGCTGCCGCAAATCGGTTCGGTGCTGCAACCCTTAGTAACCAGTGGTGCGTCCGAAGGTAGTGTGAGCATTGCAAGCTGGACTGAAAGCAATGGTTTACGTCAACCCAACTTTAGTTTTAGCGGCACTGCACCGAGTAATTTCTCTGCGCGTATCGCACCGCAGTTAGTCGGTATGGGTTTATTGGAAGCAATTAGTGAAGCCGATATTGCAGCCTTAGCCGATCCTGATGATAGTGACGGTGATGGGATCTCTGGTCGTATGCGTTTGGTTGTCGATGCGGAAACCGGTCAGCCTCGTATTGGCCGCTTTGGTTGGAAGGCATCGCAGCCCAGTGTTAAACAACAAGTTGCCGCAGCGCTGAACACCGATATTGGTGTAATGACGTCGGTATTACCGAATCCAGATTGTGGTAGTACGCAAACGAATTGCGGCTCTGCTGGTACCGAGTTAAGCGATGAGAACCTTGATAAACTAACCGCCTATATTTCGCTGTTAGGTATGAGCGCGCGACGTGATCTTAGTGACGTTACCGCGATACAAGGTGAATCCCTATTTGCATCGGCATCGTGTAATAGCTGTCATGTCGATACATTCCAAACCTCGGCTTTTCATCCGCATGCAGAATTGCGCGATCAAAGTATTCATCCCTATACCGATTTACTGTTACACGATATGGGTATAGGGCTGGCATCGACTTTGGTCGAAGGTAATGCGGCCGCAACCGAATGGCGTACCGCACCATTATGGGGAATTGGTTTAACTGCTGGTGTGAGCAATGGCGAGGCCTATTTACATGATGGGCGCGCGCGTACGCTGGATGAAGCGATTCGATGGCATGGTGGTGAAGCAGAGGCTGCAAAACTGGCCTATGAAGCGATGACCCAAGTCGATAAAGATGCCTTGATTGCATTTCTTAAGACCTTATAAAATTCCTCTAGCTAGCAAGGCCAAACGGAGTCTATCCGCTTGGCCTTGCTTTACGCCCCTTCTATCTCAGCCTCAAATGACAGAATAAAAATATATACTCAGTGATAAAAATAAGCTCAACTGATGATTATATGTTCAACGCACGGAACAACCCTTTCAACGTATCACGATAGAACCCACGCCACGGTGTTGTTACCTTTAAGGTCAGCGTGAAGAGTCTAATAGTTAGATTAATCCGGAATTTGGTTTTTCTCCTCATGCCTCCCCTGTAAGACCTATTGCTAGATAATTTTAATAAAAGGAAATGGTTATGTTAAAAAGAATTTGTACCAATGTAGCAGCGACTGGAGCGTTACTACTTATCGCAAGCACTTCACAGGCTGCGATTACTGAATTAGCCGTCAATGGTGGCTTTGAAACAGGTGATTTCACGGGTTGGAGTCAGTTTCCTGGATCATTAGGCGCTAGTGGCCAGCAAATAAGCGCTGTGAATCCATCTTCGGGTTTATATTCTGGTCATCTGACTGAAGCTAACCCTGCTGCCAATATCATCAAGCAAGCAAACCTTGCACCTGGCGCGTTTACACCTGGTCAAGCGATTAATATCTCGTTTGATTACCGTGGTACTGCAGCGAACGGCGGTGTTTTATTTCCCGAGTTTTTCTCTGAACTTACTGGCGGCGGTGTTTCTTCAGCGATTATTTTGGGCGGCGGACCGTTGTTTCCAAATGGCGACCCTGATGTATGGACTAGCGTTTCATTTGTAGGTTTTGCAGGTCCAGACACTAGTGGTGGTATTACTCTGCAATTCAATGCGGCTTGTGCTCCAGTTGAAGGCTGTATATCTGATTACTTTATTGACAATGTTTCGATTACTGCCGATATCGCAGCAGTACCAGTGCCGGCTGCGGCTTGGTTATTTGGTTCAGCTTTACTTGGTTTAGCTGGCGTTAACAAAAGAAAGAAAAGTGCTTAATCGTTTTGTTTAAAACCTTGTGTGAAAGCACAGGGATAAAGCATTGAGTAAGAAAAAGGCGGCTATTTATTTAGCCGCCTTTTTTTATATTTGGATATTTTAGGGCGAGACAGATAGCTACTGCTTTACGCTATACCAAGCCGAGACGCTAGCAACTAAATACGGTACCGCAAAAGTTAATAAGAGTTTTGGATAATGTATCTCTGCTGTTCCAAATAAGGCATCGTATTGATTAATGATATTTAGCGCCGAGCCAACGACTGCGGCAACGATAAGCCAACGCCATTGCAAATAGTGCTTAAGCATTTTAACGATAAAACTCGACATAAAATTTAACTTCGCCTAACGGTTTAATTTGGTGAAGAATAGTGGGTTCCACCACGCCGTGTCGATGGTTAGAAAGTACTATCACCTCGGTGTCCGGCTCGTTAATAGTATATTCCAGTTCGCCCTCCAGAATAACAATTTTTCCCCATACCGAATCTTTGGTTTGATGGGCTTTGAGTAAACCCGCTGGGACAGTATCGGCATTAAACGCCGGTGTGCGTTTATAGGCTTTAACATGGTCAGGTAGGTTTTTCATAATCACTCCTAATTTTTTGCGCAATGACTCAGTGTCTATGCACTTAATTCCAAATCTGGCTTTTGTTGATTGTCATTATGATTGTCATTGTGAAGGTCATTTGCAACTTCGTTTTCCAAACTGGCACTAGGGCCAAAGGTCTCATAATGGATATTGTCACTAGTAAAGCCCAGTGATTGAAATAATTGGTTTTGAGCTTTCATAAACGGCAGCGGACCACAAAAATAAACTGCGGTGTTTTTGTCGGCTGTAAACTCGCTTTCGCCTAGCCACTGCCTGATAACGCTTTGATTTAAATAGCCTTGATGATCAGCAGCAATACTTATATCGCAGTTATCAATACATTGTTTAAAATAAAACGCTTGCTCTTGCTGTAATAATAAAAGTTCCTCACTAAATATTTGATACTCGATATCACGTGAACACTGTATAAATAGAATATCATCGCCGGATACTTTTTTCTGTAAGGCTTCATAAAGCATGCCAGTCATGGGTGTAATGCCAACACCACCGGCAACAAAGATATGTTTTTTAGCCTTATCGTTGAGTGTGAAGATACCGGTTGGCGCTTGTAATAATAACTCATCACCAATAGCGCGCTGATGCAAATAATTTGAAACCAAACCTAAGGCTTCGGCTTTGCTGGTAATACGCAAGCAATCGCCGCCGCTTTTTCCCGATAGCGAGTACTGCCGTATTGCCTCGTAGTCCGAGTTGTCTGGATGGACTTTAACACCGATATATTGTCCGCCTTTAAAGTCCAGAACCGTACCGCCATCGCTAGGGCGTAAGTAGAAGGACTTAACCTCGGGTGTTTCGACTTGAATATCGACGATATTAAAAGATTTAAAACCGCGCCAACCGCTTTGCTGTTTTTCGTTGGCTTGGTAAATGCTTTCTTCGCTATTAATAAAAATATCGGCTAGTACGCCATAAGCTTCCGCCCAAGCTATTAGCGCTGGGTGCTGATCATCCAATGCAAGTACTTCT
>CAJQQO010000061.1 GCA_905480475.1 uncultured Pseudomonadales bacterium
AATTAGTGGCGTCATTACAATTAAAACAACCGGAACCAGTTTAGACATAAATATAGCGCGCTGTTACAGCCAAAGCCATTTAGTAATCCACACCTTTACGCGCCATAATGCCATTGTTAAATGCATGTTTAATATCTTTAACCTCAGATACCGTATCCATAATCTCTTGCAAAGCGGAGCCGCCGCCTCGGCCTGTCACTACAACACTTTGCGCGGCAGGACGATTTTGTAATGCGCTTAACACTTCGTCTTCTTCGAGATAACTATAGGCCAGCATATAGGTCAACTCATCCAACACCACCAAATGCAGGCTGTCATTTTCTAACATGGCCTTCGCCACCTTCCAGGTTCTTATTGCCGCAGCAATATCGCCACTACGATCTTGGGTATCCCATGTAAAGCCGGTACCCATTTGATAAAACTCCACCTCAGGACATTTTCCCTTCAGATAGATTTCTTCACCCGATAGTTGCACGCCCTTAATAAACTGCACCACACCAACTTTATAACCATAACCCAAGGCACGCATAACCATACCAAAAGCTGAGCTGGATTTACCTTTGCCATTGCCGGTTAATAAAATGCCAACTCCGCGTTCAATATCGGCGGCGGCAATACTGGCATCAACATTGGTTTTTTGCTTCTCCATCGCTTTTTTATGTTTACCATCACGTTTTTCAGAATCTTGTGATTTGTCAGTCATACTGGATTACCTATCTTTTTTAAACAGCGGCTTTTGAAGCTTAGCTAAACCACTTTTCATTTTGAGCATTCGCATCACTTATTGCCCGCAAGCATATCATAGGCTTGGAATATTCGCGGATTATCAATCGCTAACAGCGCAGGCTTTTTACCATTAACTTAAAGCGATAAATGTAAACCCATAGAAAGCTAAACGCCTGTCTATCAAGTAGAATTAAATAGCTGCTGGGTTTATTTAAATCAATAACGAACCGGCCATCCAACAGCACAGAACATCCACATAGCATCTTTTATGAGCAAATTACTTGCACCATCGTGGCCCAGCATGATACTGTTGCGCCCGCAAAACTCATGGCTAAGTCAGTAAAACCAGCCATATTAAAGAAACAACCTTGTCGAAAGGTGCCTAATGAAGCAAGTACAACTAGCGCAGCTAGTTTAAAACTGTCATTAGGCTTAAACGGGAAGTTCGGTCGCGCTAAATTGAGCATGCTATCTAAGCACAGTCTCTAATCTAGCGTATAAAGATCGCGTCAATCGCGCATCAATATTCCGACGCTGCCCCCGCAACGGTAATTAAGTACTGCTTTGATTTATATAGCAGTACCTTATTAGCCCGGAACCGGCCTCCGACAACTAGCAACCATCGCGGAGGGCGATATGGAATTGCACAAAAGGCGTAATGTCTTTTTCCTGTCAGCTTTGCAGTCGTATTTGCAAAACTCAAACCGAAAAATACAGCGCTGTGCCCCGGCATTTAACTGCCCATTATTCCTATTAGCTAACGCCTCTAAAGAGCAAAAACAATGCGCTTGCCGTGCATTGTTATCTGCATTTCTTTAGGTGTTTTTAAGCTATATAGACTGGCGGCGTAAGCTTCCTACAGCGTGCTGCTGTATTAAAAATGCGATTGGCTTATTGCCCATCGTTGGTTTTTCTGCGCGCTTAATTCGCCCTGCCCTTTTACTCGTCCAGCTACCTACCCAACAACTTGTCCTGCCAATAAAATCACTGATACGCAAAGCAATATTGATTCAAAAACCATTACCAAAGGAAAGACCGCAAGACAGTATTAAACTCCAACGCAGGAAAAAATTTACTGCAATACTCACCAGCATATTGCTAAGCAGCAGTGTCTTGCAGAGTAATAGCGCAAGTGCATTTAAACCCGCAGAGATGGAAGAAATTATTGTTAGCGGCTCAACGCCGATGTCAATTATGGACTTAGCTCGTAGCGCTACTTTAATTACAGCCGAAGATATTAATGAATCAGGCGCACAAAACATTCCCGACCTATTAGCCAGACAAGCGAATATCTCACTAAAATCGTTTAGCGGTAATTCAAAATTTACTTCCATCGATTTACGCGGCTCTGGCGATACCAGTGTCAGTAATGTTTTGGTTTTAATCGATGGCGTCAGAGTCAATGCGCCCGATCTATCCGGTGCCGACTTCTCGGTTCTAGATTTAACCCAGATCGAAAGAATTGAAATTATCCGTGGTGGTAATAGCGTGCGTTATGGCAGCGGCGCGGCGCACGGCATTATAAATATCATCACACAAGCGGCGGCGCCTGGCATAAAGGGCAAAATTAAAACCGAAGCCGCTTCTTACAATAGTTATAAAGCCAGCGGTGCGATAAGCATGGCCAATAGCAATCACAGCCTTGCGTTAAATGCCTCAACCGCCGATGGTAACGGCTTCCGCGATCACAACCGCTTAAAACAGCGCGATTTTTTGATCGATTATCAAGGCCAGCTCAGTGATCAATGGCAAGTTCGAATAAAAAGCAAAGCGCATAGAGATAAATACCAACTGCCCGGTCATTTGGGTAGAGCAGAACTAGAGGCGGGATCAGCCAAACGCAGTGATGGCAGTATAGAGGGTGGTAATGAAGGCAATAGTCAAGACGACTCACAACTGCTACAGCTGCAGTGGCAATCGAGCGACACGCTTGCGCTCAAAAGTAATACCAACTTTCGCGAGCGAAAAACGCAGTTTATCTTCGGTCGGAACTTTTATTTGCTGGATAAAAACGCACGCAATCTTATCAATCAACGCAGCCTATTTAGCGAACTGCTCTTTAATTGGCTACCGAATAATTGGCTATCACTATCCGGCGGCATAGAAGCTTCGCGCTCTGAGTACTTACGTACCAATAGTGGTCAAGGTGTAAAAGGCGGCGAGAAAAATAGTGGCGAGCTCGATGGTCATGCCTATTACCTATTTACTGATATTACCCCAGCAGAGGCTCTGAAATTTAACTTGGCTTATCGGCGCGATATCAAAAACAACCGTTATCGATATGGTGCTATTGACGATGACGAGACCTCGGCCGAATGCGATACCGTTTTTCTACCACCACCGTTTGATACTTTTAGTAGTGTTAAGGAAAACTGTCCGCTTATTTTTAATATCAACAGCGCCAGCGAGCAGCATTGGCGCAATGAAGCTTACGAAGCCAGCGCGATATACTCCGTAACCGCCGCGCTAAATATATTCGGCAGTTTTTCCAATACCTTCCGCAACCCCAACGTTGACGAATTAGCCTTATCACCGCCCGAGCTGCGACCACAAACCGCTGAGCGTTATGAAAGCGGCTTTAAATATTCCGGTGATGTTTTTGCGGTGGACATTACTTACTTTCACTTCCGCACGAGAGACGAAATACTGTTTAGATTATCTTCCGGTCCATTTGGTGAAAATATCAACGCTGATGGCAATATTGAGCGTAAAGGCGTAGAGCTACAAAGCCGTATTTATATCAACCCTTCTTTAGAGCTAAGCAGCAATTTTTCTTACACTGACACGCAAACCGATCAACAAAAACGCGTACCACTGGTACCGTATGTTACCGCGGCAAGTAATCTCAACTGGGATCCGGGTAATGGGATTAATCTGAATATCTCCGCGCGCTTTACCGGCGAGCGCTTTGACGGTAACGATTTTAACAATCAACAATTTGGCAAACTACCCTCGCATACCGTTGTGGATACCCAGCTTAGCTATAGCCACGAACTCGATAACAATCAAACCCTGCAATGGTTTATCGGCGTGCGAAACCTTTTAAATAAACGTTATTCCGATATTGCCTATAGCAATAGCGTTTACCCTGCAGCAGAAAGAAATTATTTTGGAGGCTTCTCTTATGACTTCTAAGCATGCTTATTTTTTATCGATTCGTTTATCGTCCATCCGCTTTTTGGCTATAGCCAAAAAAGTAATTACCACCAGCGTAATCCCACTGCTACTGTTTTTTACCAACTGGGCTTATGCAGGCCCTTTT
>CAJQQO010000062.1 GCA_905480475.1 uncultured Pseudomonadales bacterium
CTTGGCAACCAAATCAATTGTCAGCAATTCGTTACGTAGCTGATCGGCCAATTGTTTTTGCTCGGCAAAACTAAAGCCATCACTAACAATACCAATTGCAATACCAAAAATATCGCCAACCTCATCATCAACAATGGATATATCGGTACCATCGGGGAGGTCACCCTGGACTTTATCAACCTTGGATTTAAGCTTGTCCCAAATCGGTTGCAAGTCGGTATAGCGATCTTTGAGATTAACCGTAATACTGGAAACGCCGGTTTTTGAAGAGCTGGTAATACTATAGATTTCAGGCATTTCCTGAATAACTTTTTCTAGCGGGTCGGTAAGCAATTGCTCAACCCGATCGGGGCTGGCACCGGCAAGCGTTGTCGTTACAGTGGCAACCCGAATAGGAAACGCTGGATCTTGCGCCCGTGGCATATTATAAAAAGTGACAAAGCCGGTGATAATTAACGCCAGCGTAAGTAATAGCGTCAACTGATTTTTAGCAATCGCAAGGCGGGTAATATCCATTGCTTATCCACGCTCCGCATTTATGCTTATTGCCTTACTATTTATGGTTGTATCATTGGTTACCGAATCATTTATAGCCGAGTTATCTATTGCTTTAATATTGTCAGGCGCATCAAAACGATTGTCTGCCCCCGCGCTGGATTCAGTTTCAACATCGTAACTAAATAATTTAACTTTGCGTCCATCGGTTAAATAACGCAATCCTGCGGTAATGACTCTATCACCTGCGTTAACGCCGGAGGATATTGATATACCCTCATTAGTCACTTGGCCAAGCGTTACCGCTACGCGTCTCGCTACCCCTAGAGTATCTTGCTCGGAAGTTTGTAAGTCAGCGTCCAGCGCTTCAAATACATAAACATAGCGGCCAATAGAATCTTCACCTACGGCAGAGAAAGGCACAACAATCTGCCCTGTTAACTGTTCCATCGATACGCGCAAACTGACTTCAGCTGCCATACCCACGCGCAAGCGGTCATCGGGCGTGGTGATACGAATAACCACAGGGTAGGTTGATCGATTACCTACTGCCGCGCCTACTTCTGAAACGATGCCTTGGTAATCCTCGCCCTGATAAACATTTAAACGAACGATAACATTATCACCGACTGAAATATCACGAATAACATTTTCAGAAACATTGGTTAGCACTTCAAAGTGATCACCACAGTTTAGCGTTGCCACTACCTGACCGGAACTAACATTTTCACCCACTTCGGCTGCCAACTCTGACACAGTGCAATCGCGAACGGGTACTTTGAGATTGGCATAACCTAATTGCTTTTCTGCTAGCTGAACACTTTTTCGAGCCTGCTCTAACGCCGCTCTACTGGTTCGATAAGCTGTTTCAGTCGATTCGTATTCATTTTGTGAGACAACGCCTTTTTCCACCAAACCATAGGATCTTTCGTATTGCACTTTGGCGTTTACCGCTTCGGCCTTGGCTTGCAATAAGGCTGCTTTTTCCTGGTCAAGCTTTAACTCCAGATCATTGTTGTTAATGGTCGCTATCATCTGCCCCTTGGCAACCTGCTGACCTATTTCAACCTCGATAGAATCAATCACACCACCGACACGAAAACTTAACTTGGAAATAAGATCAGCTTGCACCGCACCGTAGTAGGAGCGCAGCATATATCCTTGACCCACTTCAGCAATCACGGTTCTTACCGGTCTAATCGGTTCGCGGATTTCCATATCGACGCTAGGCTCACAAGCGGCCAGCATCAATGCCATAGAAGCCAGTGCGATTAGTCGCGCAAAGACACTGCTGTAAGGCTTTATTGATCGCTGCGAGGATGCGGGAAGCAGAAAAGCCAAACGATTAGCAACTGTCATACAGATCACCGATTACTGAATTATTGGTAAAAAAATTATTTTGTAGCGGCATGGCGCATAGTGTAACTTTTCAAGCGAAAGCGCTGCCCTGATAGTGCTTTAGCCAATGATAACTGTGTATAACATCTATACGGCAGATTTACCGCGCCTAAGCGTAATGGCAAAGTGTACGAAATTAAGCAACAAAGCTAAAGCGTACAAATGCCCGCAGACACAAAAAAGCCCAAGACAATATAGCTTTGCCTTGGGCCTTTTTTTTGGGGAGACGCTTATATTCACCGCACTATCTAACAGATAGATTTAACACTGTGATATCAGCCCATTAACACTACTCTGCCCCATCAAAAAAGTCTTTAAAGCCCGATGGCGCGTGACGACCGATAACAATAGTTTCCAGCACACCAAAACCTGTTTTGGTTTCGACTTCACCGTTAATGGTTTTTGTCATAGTCGCGCTTACACGCTGGTGCGTGTGAATATGTGAGTACGCCAATGGATCGATAGTATTCAAATCATATTCTTCACGGGCGGTTTCTAGCTCGCCCTTCCAAAACGCATGTCCCCAATCCGGGTGATTATAACCAACACCGAGCATATAGTGCGGCTTACCAAAGGGGGTTAGAACCGCTTCATACTGATTGCCATCGGCATCGGCGCAAGTGACCGTACTACCGCTAGCAAGACGCGTGCCTTTGTTCCAACTGGGCTTATGCGCCATTGATGCCATTTCGATAATATCTTTATCGTCACCAGTAGGAATATCGGCAGCATTGCTATACAAGGGCACCAATTCACAACTTTCCTGCGTGGCATTACCTTCACGGTCTTGAAACGTCGCATAGTGTAACCATTGATCGCCAAACATCACTGGAGACCAATACCAATAAACACCCGGATCACCATTCATTAAACCCGGAGCTCCACCC
>CAJQQO010000063.1 GCA_905480475.1 uncultured Pseudomonadales bacterium
CATCGATTTGGTCATGGATATCAAAAACGGTAACCGTTTATACCATTTGCGACGGCTCTCAGTGTAAGGCTTGCTGCCACGCGGCATTATCCAATTAGCAGTACGTTGTAAAACGGTTAAATGCCCCGCTTGCTTGGCCACTTCCGGCACAATCTGTACCGCACTCGCCGCTGAACCAATAATCGCAATACGCTTGCCCTTAAGATCAACATCGTGATTCCACTGGGTACCGTGCCAATACTCACCTTCAAAGCTCTCAATACCGGGAGCATCGGGATATAGAGGTGTATGTTGATTACCCATCGCATTGATAATGACATCAAATTCAAAGCGCTCACCGGCTTCGCTGCCTAAGACCCAAAAACCTTCCGTTTGATAATCAGCAGTCACGATTTTGGTATTTAGCGTGATATGGGGATCTAAACCGAACTTGCTGGCGCAACGCTGCAGATACGATTCTATTTCTGGCTGGGAAACAAAACTGGCGGTCCAATCGGGATTTGGCTCATAAGAAAAGGTATAAGAATGTGCCCAGACATCGCAGGCTAAGCCTGGGTAAGTATGCAAATGCCAAGTACCGCCAGCCGCATCAGATTTTTCAAAAATGGTAAATTGTTTAAATCCCTGCTTTAAAAGCTCATGTCCTGCTGCAATACCGGAAGGTCCTGCGCCAATTATCGCGACGCGAAGCTCACTATTCTCTGCCATGGATTTCTCTGCCTAGTTCAATTGTTCAAAACGGTTAGTTTTATTGGGTTCATTCTAATAATCAATTAGCTTATTAGAACCAGTCTGGGTGCGCAATCTACCGGTATTTGATTGATTTAGCATTGAATTTTTTTAATAAACGCTAGGATTGCGGGTAGCAGTCAAATTTAGGGCAAAAAAAACCGAAAACATAGGGGAAGTTATGTTTTCGGCAAGAGGAGTTTTTTAGACCTGGGGAAAAAGCTCCGGATAAAATATTGTTGCTAACTCAAACTGCTGATCAGTACTTAAGCCTCTGCGCTAAGTGTTTGTCCCATTTGCCTTTGCACTATAGCGCTCTACTTTCTTTTGCCAGCGCTGCATGCGTTTTTCCAGCTTGGCTTTTTGTTCAGTATTTAATGTGCCATGTAACTCACTGATTAGTGGCAATATCTGTGGCAAGGTCGCTTGCAAGCGTTGACCCTGCGAATCGACCATTTGCTCTAGCTCGCCAACTTCTAGCGATTCGGCATTAAGAATTTCAATAGCCGCCTCAAATCGCTTAATTCGATCTTGCCGGGCATCGTTTTGAATATCGGCAATCTCTAGCTTTAACTTATCAACAATGGCGATTTGTTCGGTATCAAAATCCAGCCGACTAGCCATAAAATCCAGTGCTCTATCGGCTCGCGAGCCGCGATCATTGCAGGCGGATAGGCCTATCGCCAATAAGCCTCCCAACATGAGCAAAATTAGTGCACCTTTCTTGGAACGCATTGTTGACCACAGGTTCCAACTTTTTGCTGATTTTTCTGTATTCATGTTTCAAACCTCTATCTAGCTTGTGAAAACGCTTATCTAACGGCTGCTTAATGCTGCGCGGCGATTTGGATCTGCGGCTGCAGTAACGCACTGTCCTGCGAGGCTAATAAACTCTCAGCCTGCGCTAGCGGCGCTAGCGTCACCAGAAAAGCCATAAATAACATACTTATCGTAAAATTTTGCATTGCTCTCTCCACCTGCTGTTGGCTCACTGTTCTATAAAGCTATTTAAAAACAGCACTATTAAAAGATTGATTAACCGCTTCTTGATTAAGCTAAAACCTTAGCGGTTGCTACAGGATAAATAATGGACTCGAGATGCCGCTAAAACCTGTCAAAACTGAAAGCAATTGTGACAAACTGTGACAATCACGGCCGATCGGCCCTAGCAAGCTTTGTGTTTTGCCGTTTCGATGATTTACTAAGCAAATACAGTTTTAAAATGATTTGCCGAGAGAGTAAGTGAGGCGTAAGTGGGGCATATTTTACTAATTGACGACGATGTGAAGATCGGCCAATTGCTGAGTAGTTACTTTAAGCAGTTTGATCTAACACTTGAGGTCGCACACAGTCCGAGTG
Source organism: uncultured Pseudomonadales bacterium (assembly GCA_905480475.1). GTDB lineage: Bacteria > Pseudomonadota > Gammaproteobacteria > Pseudomonadales > UBA7434 > UBA7434. The sequence goes on from CAJQQO010000063.1 coordinate 2,089, forward strand.
AAGGTTTTGCAAAAATCGAGCAAGACAGACCCGATCTACTCGTGCTGGATGTAATGTTGCCGGAAATGGATGGCTTTGAAGTTTGCCGCCAAATTCGCCAGCAGCCCGAGCGCTTTGGCAAGTTGCCTATCGTGATGTTAACTGCTCGCGGCGATGTTACCGACCGCATTGTGGGCTTGGAGTTGGGTGCTGATGATTACCTCCCCAAACCCTTTGAGCCACGTGAGTTAATTGTTAGAGTGCAAAGCGTTATGCGCCGCAGCCACGATGACAATCAAAACGAGCAGACCAATAAACATGCTCAGAACTATTTGATAGCCGACGGCTTGGCTTTGGACTTGGCCAAACAGACCACCACCTTGGATGCCAAAGAACTTGAGCTAACCACCATGGAGTATGAATTGCTTAAGGCCTTTATGCTCTCCTCCGGCAAAACTTATAATCGCGATGAACTCATGAATGCCTTACGCGGTATCGACGCAGAATTATTCTCGCGGGCTGTTGACACCTTGGTTAGCCGCCTGCGACATAAGTTGGGTGACACCAGCAAAGCACCGCGCTTTATTAAAACCATCTGGGGTCGAGGTTACGCCTTTATCCCGCCAGTCAGTAAAAGCAAGACGCTTCCAACAGCTACAGGTAGTCAATTATGAAAAAGCTATTCGCGCTGTTTCAGCAATCGCTTTTTATTCGTTTAATGGCTATTTTTATCGTCTCGGTCAGCTTGTTTATTTTTATTATGTCTGCCAGCCTGACGCTGATTTATAAAAAGCAAACCGAAGAATTAGATGGCTTTGGTTTCTTTGAACATTATATTAACTTTGTGATTGATGATTTTGGTGTGCCCCCCGATATCGCTAAGGCTAAATCCTTAACCGATAGTTTGCCTATTGCTATTATTATCAAAGATCAAAACGGCAATGTCCTATTAAATGATGAAGACATAGAGCTTGCTGATATCAAACTACGCCGCGAGCTCAAAACCAATGTCCGCTCGATAAACCATGGTAGAACGCGAGGCTTAGAAGTCGATCGCAATGGCTATCAGTATTTATTTTTTGGCCGACAATCCATTGCCGATAAGCATGACCGAATTGTCGGCTTGCTAACGACTAGCGTGGTATTACTGGTTTTATTTATTAACTACTTATTAGTACGGCACTTGCTGCGCCCCATTAAATTATTGAATGAAGGCGCACAGCGAATTAGCGACGGTGAACTGGGCTACCGCGTGCCACATAGACACAGCGATGAACTCGGCGTATTAACTTGCAGTATTAATAATATGGCCGATAGCCTAAACGGTATGTTAGAAGCTAAAAGACAGCTTCTACTGGCAATTAGCCATGAACTTCGGACACCAATTACCCGGGCAAAAATTCAGCTAGAAATGATGCCGGATGACGATGCGCGTCGAAATTTGATAGAGGATATTAACGAACTCGATATGCTGGTATCGGATTTATTAGAAGCTGAACGGCTAAACAGTCAGCACGCTGGATTAAACTCTGAAGCAATCGATATTGTTGAATTCACCCATACGCTGGCTCAGCAATATTGGAGCGACAACCCCCTACTCAACTGGCAAACGCCCGATACCAGTATTCCTGATCAAATTCCCTTGGATAAATTGCGCTATCAATTGCTATTGCGAAATTTAATTAGCAACGCGATAAAATATGGCGATGAAAAGCCGGTGATTGTCAGCCTGTCCTTCGACAGTGAAAAGGATCAAGTGACGTTGTCGGTAAGCGATAATGGCCTAGGCATTAGTGAAGAACACTTACAGCATATTGCCGAACCGTTTTACCGAACCGACAGTGCACGACAAAGACAAACTGGCGGTTTTGGATTGGGACTGTATTTATGTCGCTTAATTGCCGAGGCGCATAAAGGACAATTGGATATTCAAAGTACGCTAGGCAAAGGCACGACAGTTTGTGTCCGGCTGCCAAAGTAAATTGTCTCACATATGAAGCTGGTAAATTTTACTTAGCACCCTCGTTGGCGAGGGTGAAGGCTTCAGCCTAACTTAACGGCCTTCACCGTCCACCTTTGCTCGATCTTAAGCGGGCATAATTTGTACCGGCACACCATTAACCACACAAGTACTCGAAGCCAAATCCAAGGATTCATCAATCAAATCATTGCAGCTAATACCCGGCAAAATTGACTCGGCATTGCTCTGCACCGAACCCGGATAAATATGCCCAAAGCCATGGGGAATACTTATCACCCCCGGCATCATTTCAGCAGTCACTTCAACCGGCACAATCGCCTCCCCAACTTTACTTACTACCATAGCGTTTCCGTTAGGCTCCAAGCCAATACGTTTTGCATCCTCAGGGTTTACTTTAACCGTACAACGGTTTTTACCACGGATATAGGGTTTGAGATTATGTAACCAGCTATTCATATCACGGACATGACGACGACCAATTAACAACATTTCATTATCGTTGTTATCGGCTTTGGCGGCGGCCGATAACTCGGCAAAACGCTGGTTTAAACGCGGCAAATCATTGGCAAATAATTCATGCATTAAATCAATACGCTTACCCGGCGTGCGTAAAGTCTCAGGCATTCTTTGTTGTAATGCGCCCAAATCAACTGAAGCTTGTGGGTGCCGCTGCAACATTGCTAGTGATAATCCATCAGGCTTGCCACCAAAGCGATCACCATAAGGGCCAGATCGTAACATCACATCGGCAAAACGTTCCGGCGATGTTTCTCCCGTTACTTTTTCATTCACTGTCTCGGCGCTTAACTCATAGCCATCGTGCTCGGCACGCTTAATCGCCATATCCACCATACCTTGATAAATAAAACCGTCCATCTCATCACGGCTTAAACCAGACATGCGCGCAGAAATTTCCAAAATAATTTCACCCAGATCTTTTAAGCCCGGCGCAGCGTCAAATGTTTTTGGAGAATACGATGCGTAGTTTCGCGTGGTAAAGTTTTGGAAGGTCACATCAACATTACTGTGCTCAGGATGCACAGTACTAGGCAAAATAATATCTGCCTGACTGGTGGTCTCATTAATATAAATATCCAGACAAGCCATAAAGTCTAAGGACTCTAAAGCTTCACGAATTTTATCACCACGTGGCACCGACAAAACCGGATTACCACAGATGGTTAATAAACCCCTGACTTCATTGCCCGGCGCGGTAAATTCTTCGGCCATCAATGACGCCGGTAACTCACCGCAAGTTTCAGGAGCACCACGCACTTTGGAATGCCAGCGGCCATAAGGTTTGATATCACCCGCTACACCCGGACCAGAGCCGCCAGTAGGCGCTGTGGCAAACATCATTCCGCCTTCTGCATCCAATTTGCCGGTTAATAAACTTAATACCATTAACATCCAGTGTGATGACAAACCAAATTCTTGCGTACATAAACCGATTCGACCATAAAGCGCAGCCTTTCTTGTCGCACTATAATCACGAGCTAATTGTCGCAATACGGTTGCCGATACGCCGGTAATCGCTTCGGTGCTTTCTGGTGTGTATAGCGC